>DJWJ01000014.1:22943-29338 GCA_002440965.1 Candidatus Omnitrophica bacterium UBA6233 | reverse complement strand
AGGAAGTTTCGTCAATAAAATTCTTTGTAACGGTCTGGGCCGAGCCGTCAAGGCTTATGCTTAAAGACGACAGCTCCAGGCCGGCTTCCCCCTGGGCGCGTGCGCGCCCGTAGAGCAGCGGCCGCGAAGAAGCTATCATCCCCTGCGGCTGTATTACTTCTATCACCGGTCCGCTTGAGGAAGTCTTGACCGTAAAAATCAATTCCTCGGAACCGGCCCCGCCGGGATTGACTGCCCTGACAGCGACCTTGAATTCGCCTTCTCCCGGAAGAATGACCCGGGCAGAGAATTCCGCTACCGGAGAATTCGGGTCTCCCGCCTGCCAGAGATCCGTCGGCAGCATAGGAAATTCCTGCTCCGGAAAAGATTCTTTTTTCTCGGAGTTTGAAACGGTAACCAGCAATTTTGTGTCCGCGGGCAGATATTCCTTGAATAGTTTTCCTTTCAAGTCTATTGCCCCCTCGCTGGTCTCGACTTCGCTTTGAGCGGGCTCGCTTATCTCGATAACCGGGACATCGGAATCCAGAAATTTCAATACCGGATTCTCCTTCTGTAAGGCGATGTTTCTCGGTTCTTGCCAATGAGCGGATTTTAATAAATATTCATCTTTAGGAAACAAATAGCCAGTACCTAGTTGACTATCAGAACTAACTATGCCATCACCACCATTCCAGTCTTGAAACAGAATTAGGTTAAATATATGACCAATATTACCATTTACAAGAAAAAATGAGGTTTTCTTGTTTAAAAGATAACTATTCAAATATTCAATAAATCCACTACCTAAAGTCGAGCGGTCCATATCATCAATTGCACATCCCCTAAAGTCAATCTCCAGCAAATTGGAAAAAGCCGACTCCAAAGCCGAATAATTAAGAGGAACAAGATACACACTGGGGCCTAAGAAAAGCCCCCACCCTAATTCCTGGACTAAAGACAACCCGTTGGCGGCCGAAGAGAGCGGCGTCCCGAGGTTCGGCACCCCCGCCAGGATTAATTTCGGCACATTGGCAGAAGAATTGACTGTTAGATAATAACGCGCTGCCAGCCCGCCCATGGAATGCGCCACGATATTCACCCCTGCGCAATAGAACCCGTATTTCGAGGAGGAAAGCAGTTCTTCGACTTTAATGGCGAGCTTGTCCGCCCAGCCGCGGTTGTTGCCCTGGGGATTGAGTTTGCCCGGCGGATAAGTATCAATGGAGCCGTTGGGATCCTGGAAATCCAGCGTCTCCAGATAAGGGCCGACCTGCTGGTAGGGGCCGAAATAAGGCTGCAGGGTATTGATTACCGTTTCCCAGTCGGCCGGATTTCCCTTGGCGAAACCGTGCAGAAAAAGCACCGGCACAGGTTTATAGGCCCGGCTGTCCTTCCAGCTGTCGAGCACCTGCGCTTCCCCGGCAGAGGCGCACATCAGCCGGAACAAAACAAGAAGCACTACGATTTTTCCCCTGCGTCTCATAGGCCTTCCGGAGTAGTGCGCTGTTTAATCCCCTCGCCCAGAAATCGCCGGCTTTCAAGCCGGCGAGGAATGCGGTGTAGATTACCCCGGGTGCCTGCCCTGAGCTTGTCGAAGGGATCTAATTTCGACTCTCGAATATCAGAAGCTTATGTAACAATGAACTACTGCGCCGGTAAACTGGTTCTTTTCTTCAATTGGCCGCGCTTATCGTAATACTCAAAGAGGTCGGCTTTGCCGTCACCATCCGTATCATAATCAATCTCACGCAAATTATCATATTTATCGTGATGTACCCATTTATCTGCTTTACCATCGCCATTCGTATCTACCCAACCAACATATTCTTTAGGTGAATTGAAACTTCCAGCAAGATGATATATCGGCACCAGTAACAAAATACCCAATGCCGCTAATCCAAAATAAAAAGTTAATTTTATGCGTTTGGCCTTTTTTTCAGACAGGTCTGCCCGGCGCTTCTTAATCACCAAGAACCACTTGGCGCAAATCATACCGAGGATAACGGCTATAAACGCGCCCAGCAGTATAGTCCCGTTGAAAAAAGAAAAAACCGTTAGTAACAAAGCCGTCCCCAGGGCTTGCGGGAAATAACCTTTGGGAAAAGGGATGAATACCGCCAGAATGAAAACCAGATACATCCCGGCCAGAAAACATAGAGCGAACTGGCCGGCCGTCCTTCTAAAAACATTATCTTTCGGCGCCGTCATTTGAATTTCTCCCCGCTCAAGCCGCTATTAAGGCGCGCCTGGCTGTAACTTATCTCCGAGCGTATCTCTCCCCCGCCCAGGTAAACGGTCTTTTTCATCTGCATCGGCAGGAATATCCTGCCGGGGAACTCTTTTGTTTTAAGGACGCGGATAGACTGCCGAAGCCGTATTCCCCCGCCGTCTTCTCCGGCGGTATAGATATCGAAACCGCTGATTACGCCTCTACGGTAATCCACGCGCAATAAAAGCTTTTTATAAAGCGAGTTCTCTTTCAGCGGTATCGCTTCCAGCGCGAATATGAGATTGCCGGCGTCGCAGGCTGACTGGTCCAGCTTTATCTCGTGCCCGGAGAGAAAATTGTCCGCTGCGTAGCAGACGTTGAGGATATTTATGTCCAGCCCTGTATCCGCAAACTCCCGTTTCAGGTCCACCTCCCGGCGCTGCGAACCGGCGATAAAGATAAGCTTATCCTTATCCACGATGAGCGTCTGCTCCGGTATGCCGGCGGCAGCCGGCTTAGCGTAGCTATCCGTGCGCTCCTTGTCCGGCGCCAGAAAATAATATCTGCAATATTTCACGGTATGTCCGTCCGGCAGTCCGGAACGAGACTCGAAACGCATCTGCGCGCTGAAATCGCTTACGCCGAAATAGTTCGCTTTTACTTTCTCCAGGATAGCGGCCGGGGACGGTTTGAACAAACGGTAACGAACATTCTTCTCCGCGATAAGACCTCCCCTGTCCCTTACCTGACAGAGGACGAAAACCTCGTCCGCGGGCTCAGCCGGGGCCTCCCAAAGACAAGCTGGGTCTCTCTTCCAGTCTCTCAGAACGCTTTGACCGGAGAGAAAACGGTATTCCAGCGGCCCTCCCTCGGGATCGAAGGCGCAAACGCTTACGCGCGTTTTCGCCCCGCACAATATTTCCCTGCCTTCCTCCGGGATGACCCCTTTTATCACGGGGGCGCGGTTGGGCGGCTTGCGCAGCGGCAGAAGCCGGATATCCCGCCGCTGTGAACGGCCTGACGCGATATTCACCAGCGCGGAATATTTTCTATACCCCTGCCCGGAGCATTCGATCTTGTAAATGCCTGAAGGCAAAAGCGCCTCGATACGGTATTCGCCCGCGGCGCTGCTGGCAGTGGAAACCCCGATGCGCTTGCGGATTACGGCAAAAGCCTCAAGTGAAACTATCGCGGCGGTGACCGGCTTGCCGCTGAAGGAATCGGTTATACAGCCTTTGAGAACGGTGGTAGCGGCGGGATAGGCGCAGGGAGGTACAGATAACAACGCCAGAAGAAAAAGAAGGGATCGTAATGCGGGCTTACTTGGATGACGAATGGCTAATACCTCAAACTTACGCGAATCGTCTTTTAGCCGAATCGACCGGAAGAGATATTAACTTAACTCTATCAGAGACAACGGGTTTGTCAAGGGAAAACTCCTTTTACAATAACTCATTTATTTCCTGCCACGGGACAGCGGTAATCTTCTCGCCAATTTTGACTCTGCGCGCTGCCTGACAAACAATATACCCTTCCTGCGCCGACGCATATTCTGAAAGAAAAGTTCTCAAATAGCGGGTATCTTCTCTAAGCGGATTATCCGTAAGTTTTACTTCAATGGGTGTATAAAGACCGTTTTTATCAATTACCCAATCAATTTCTGGTCCATCCGGATCACGCCAGAACCTGATTTTGGTTTCTCCCTTACTAATGCGCGCGCCCCGCAGAAGTTCCAATCCCACGAATTGCTCGAATATGGACCCCATTGTATCGCGGGGTAGTTTTGTCCCTTCTTTAGCGGCAACCCTTCTTACACCAAGATCAAAGAACAAAAATCTTTCGGACTTGGTCAGCTTTTTACGGGTTTTGCTGCGGGTTAAAGGTTCTATCCTTTCCACAACAAGACAATCTTCAAGAATTTGATAGTAAGAACCGATTGTCGCATGAGAAACACCTATCTCCTGCGATAATTTGCGCAAATTTATGATTCTTCCGGATTCTGAAGCGGCAAGCTCAAAAAATCTCGCAAAATGCCCTAAATGTCTAACTATGGATTCAGCCCTGATTTCTTCTTCCAAGTAAGTGGTAACGTAGGATTCAAGATCGGTTTCTTTGTCTACCGGATCACTCACGGCGTTAATTCCCGGTAAAGAACCGTAAATAAGATACTCTGATAACTCTTTATCCGGCATCTCGCGTAAGCTAAAAGGATCCAGCCTGAAAGTAACAACTCTGCCGGGCAAAAAATTGATTTCTGTCCTGCGGCGGAGTTTCCTGGCGCTTGAACCGGTAAGTATGAAGTTAGCCCGCCCTCTGTCAATCAAGTCCTGCACTACGTCCAGGATTACCGGGATTTTCTGGATTTCATCCAAGACCACAAGAGGCTTCGCAGCGGAGAATTTCCCGCCGGCGGATAAAGCTTCTACTTCCCCCTTGAGCAAAGCCGGCATCTTTTCGTAACGCTGCCGTATATCCGGCAGAGCGAAAGAAAGAGAAAAATCAGCATTAAACCTGGAAGTCAAAGTAGTCTTCCCGGTTTGCCTGGCCCCGAATAGAAGTACACTTTTATTACGATTAATGGTATGCCGGACTTTATTTTCTATAAGTCTGGGGATATAGTTCATAATATCCATATTCTTAGATTTTGGATGCATAACTAACCAATCCCCCTCCTCATCCTCACAATATTCTTCCCGACCATAACTCCTGCAAAAAAATCCCCCATGGCAATATTTCTACTTTACCGTGTAGTCTTCGCTCCTTTTCATTACAAACTAAAATACTCCTTTTCGAAGGAAACTCTTTGGTAAAAGCAACCAACCCGTTCATATCTTTTCCATCAATTCGAGCATCCCCCTTTACTTCTATAGCAATCTCTCCCATACCTAAGACAAAATCCACTTCCAGTCCTGATTTTGTCCTCCAAAAGTTTATCGCGAAATCCTTACCAGCGTAAGATCTATAAGCGACCATCTCCATAAGCAGGAAATGTTCGAACGCCTTCCCGAATTCGGCGCCTTTTATTTCGGTTAAATGACGTTTTGTCAGATACCCCGCGACTCCGACATCGAACATATAATATTTAGAGGCTTTCGTTATCACCTGCCGCGATTGTTTTTTCTTAAAAGGTTCTACTCGTGTAGCCAATAGCGTATCTATAAGTATCTGGTAATACTCCTTTACCGTCTTGGAATCGACACCGCATTCACGGGCAATATTAGAATAATTAGTTATCTCGCCATGCGAATAGGCGAAAGCGTCAAAAAACCTTGAAAACGCGGGAATATTGCGTGTTAAACCTTCAGCAAAAACCTCTTGACGCAAATAATCCTGCACATAAGCCTCCAAAGATTTTTTATAATCTATGTCGCTTTGCAAATAATGAAACGGGATCAGACCGTGATTTAAAGCGCGCAACAGATCAAATTTTGTTATTTCCTGACTGACAAGCGGAAAAAGTTCATAACGCCATGCCCTGCCTCCCAGTAGATTCGCATGGCCTCTTTTTAGTTTTCTCGCGCTTGAGCCGCAAAGCACAAATCTCAACCCTTTATTTTCTATCAGCCAGTGCACTTCATCAAGCACTTGCGGAACTTTTTGTACCTCATCAAGTATTACCGGTTCTTTTAATACAGTTTCGTCTTTTGCGAGCAACTGTTCGCGCAAAAGCGAAGGATTTTTTGACATTTCAAGAAACAAATCCGTTTTTAGAAAATCATACACTATGCTATTAGGAAATCTCTCTTTTAAATATGTGGATTTTCCGGTTTTTCTGGCTCCCCATAAAAAGGCGGATTGGTGATGCGGCAACCGCATATTTAATCTTCTCAGGATATTTTTCATTTGAACCGTCCTCCTAATTAGTGTTACTAATTAGGAGTATACACCGATTTAGTTAGCGGGTCAAGCTTTTTGCAGTTATCTCTTTGATCTCTTCGATCCCGTGCGAAGAGTCCATTATAATAATCTGGCTTATCAAGAAGAAAAACTGATTTTGGATGCCGGGTTATGGATTCTCAAAAACCCCAGTGGAGCCCCTCGGGCTAAAGCCCGCGGCTCCTTCTATTTTCCGGCGAAGCCAATGCTTCGCCGGTACACAGCGTTTATTCGGCTGGTTGCTTATTCCGGCGACCTCCCCGAAGCTTCACACAAGTGAACACTTGCTCAATTCCACACAAGAGTAAAGTGCGTTCATCTTCGCACGAAC
>DJWJ01000014.1:0-22892 GCA_002440965.1 Candidatus Omnitrophica bacterium UBA6233 | reverse complement strand
TCCGATAAGCTAAGGTATCACGCACAAGCGAATACTTTCACACGAGTGAACACTTGCCCAATTCCACTCAGGGGCAAAGTGTTATTCCTATTGGCTAAGGTACAACCGGGTTAAAACCCGGGGATTTCTGGGCTAAGGGATTAAAGAAATTAATCCCCCCCTCCTGCTGCGTCATCCTGAACGCAGTGAAGGATCGCATTCCACAAAAAAAAGATTTTTTAGTTCATTTTTTCAAAACTTTATAGATACTCGTTAAAGAATTGGAGAAAACCAACTCGAAGTTATCCGGTTTCTGACGGCACCAGGTTTCTTCCAGGGAAAACCTCGTAGCAGGATTATACTCATCGTCCTCTTTCTGTCCCTGGGCGATGAACACGTAATCAATACCGACCGCAGACAAATTGTTCGTCCAGATAGTCTCATCTTTTTCCCCGCGGTAAAAAGCATCCTTTGAAGCGTAGGCGGCCATGGGTTTATTATTTACCGGCACATAAAACAGCTTATTCTTTAATCCCCTCCCAAAAAGCGGGTAGGTTTCCGAACGGCCCACAAAGGCAACGCGCTTGCCTCTGCCGGTATTCTCATTAAGCCACTGCCAACCCAAGCCGAGATCGCGCTTATGCGCTTCTTTTTTGCTAAAAATAAACGGGTACCGCGCGTATTCTTCATTGTTATATTTCCAGTTTACTCCGTAAAGAACGAGGCCGCCAAGCATTAAGAACAAAACCGCGGTTTTTAGATCAATCCGGAACCCTTTCTTAGAAATCCCCGCTCTTGCCAGGCCAAAAAACGCGGCAAGCAGCGCCAGTGTCAGCAATAAAGACGCCGCCATTAACGTCCCGTAGGTAAGTTTTGTCATCGAGGCGATGATGGAAATTATCCCCGCGATATAAATATATCTTTCCCCCCAACGGAACCTTGCTAAAAATACCGCGGCCACGATAATGCCTACCGCCAAATACGGAAAAAGATACCGCACCCAGCCGGTCTTTATCACGATACAATAAGCGGCCAGCATCAATAGCGGAGCGGCAAACAACAGTAAATACTCGATGGCCGGCCGGGAGATGTTTTTCATGAATTTAAAGCAAGCCAGTGGGATAAAAGTCGCCGGCAAAATAAAAAACAGAAATTGTCCGCCTAAACCTTCTTTCCAGAAAATATCCGTTAATTTTACCGCGGTCGCGCGCAATATCCGGCTGTATTGCGCGTTATCCACCATCCCTTTAAAGACCTCCCTGCCGAAGACCTTAAGCGCGACTGGATAGATCGGGTTACCGGTAAAGATCATATTTTTGATATAGATAAAACCGCCGAACAGCAGCGCGAAAAACAAAGCCGTTAAGAAATAAATAGAGTTCCTGCGGTATCCGGCTTGTTTGCTGTTTTCTGCCCAGTAATATAGGCATAACGGCGCTAACCCTGCGAGCCAAAGAAGATTCAAGGACTTCGTGCCGACAAAAATCCCCGCGCTCACCCCGAAAACAATAGTGTTCTTAAGGCAGAATTTATCTTTCAGGATCAAAAGGCTGTTTAAAACAAAAAGCAGGCCCGCGGCGCAGATAACATCGATATTTGAACCGTAAAGCAGCTGTTTTAAAACCGTCGGGATCAACACCCAGAGAAAACCGCAAAATAAAGCAATACCGCCGGACAAGCCGTACTTACGCAAGATCGAATAGATCAGCGCGAGACCCAGTAAATAAAACGGCGCCTCCCCCACGTCGGCAAGCATGGCGTTTCTCAGCGGCAGCATCAGCCAGGCGAAAAAAAGATGCGCGTTGATCGGGTAATAAGTGACGCAGCTTAACGCCGGCATGCCTTTAGGCACGCCAAAAACGATTACCGGATTATCTAAATTACCCTGTTGTATCCAGAATGCCGGGAAGGCGATATGGTAATGCAGGCAATCGACATGCAGAGGAGGATTAACGAGGTTAAAGTAAAACACCGGTATAAAGAAACCGGCGAACACCGCGGCCGCGAATAATAAAGGCTTACTATCGAACAAAAACGGGATCTCGATTTCAAACGCCGCCGGTTTAATCCTTCCGAAAAATATCAGCAGTGCGGCCAGGATCAGACAGTGCCCTGCGACTACCGGCGCCAAAGCGAATAAACCCAACATCCCGAGGGCCTGCCCAACCAGAATGATCTGCGCCAAAAAAAACAACGCGCCCAAAAGCAGCCTGTCCGCGAAAGTTTGTTCTGGGAAAAACGTTTTAACCAGGATGAACGCGCTTAAAACAACGATCAGATTAACAATAATTAAAATTAGCATCCTTAGAAAATGAGGCAATACTCTTTACCATTATCTGCTTATCATTGTTCCTTTCAATCTCGGAATCAGGATCAACAGCATACACAAGATTAGCTGTTATCGACATATCTTCATTTATCAGATTGCTTACCGATCAAAGCCAACAGTGAATCTTCTCTAGCAATTTCCCAAAGATGTCTTTCTTGACCGAACAAAGTACACTCACGCAAATCCATTGTTTATCCTAGTTATGCTTTTCGTATAATAGATTTCCAAATTCTATTCAAACTTTCTACTATATTAAAACCTATAATATTTTCCTTATTTCTGAAATACTCCTCAAAACTATCAATGATGAAATCATCCGGGATCGCATCAACAACATCAAGAAAATCGTCCTTAGTTAATACTCTAATTCTCGTAATTATTTCTTCTTTAGAAGCATGCTCACGGATAAAATATTTATTCAATAAAGATTGTGGTAGTTTTTTCAATATGGCGTACGCTTGAGCATATTTAGCTTTAAATTTAACATTGTTCATCTTTTCTATTCTTAGAATGTTTCTTTGCTTTAACGCCTCAATATCAGTTTGAATAATAAATGTTCGTGCTAAATACTTTACCGTTAAAGGCACTATTTGTCTATATCCAGGGATATTCCCTTTATCATTCGCAACACAGCCGTTAAGTAGAAATATACACAAAAAAAACCATTTTTTCACAACTCCATCCGCCTTTTTTAGAGTTATTATTTCACGAAACATCCCGATCTACCCTTTCCAGAATCTGCAAGTTATCTAATCTTTTAAGTACGCGATATTTATCTTGCTTTATCATGATTTCGATGGCATCAATTATATCTCGCTGACCACTACGCTTACCTTCACGAAAAAATGATTCTTGTATTCCAATAGTGTCTGATTCATAAACAATTAACTTGGGCGGATTATTTATTAACCTTTTCGCGTCCTCTCTGCAAACCCTGTCACTTGCTACATCAATCCAATGGAATAAAGCAAATGTAGTTGGATAGCGATTCGACATCAAATATAGAACTGGATAATGAGGGAAAACAAAAATTGAATCGGTAACCCTGGTTTTAGAGATAATTGTAGAACAAATATCAACTAAATATTTTTCTCTATCTTCACTCAAATAAAATCCTTCAAGCAATTTTATTCTGGCAGGATAGATGGAACTATGGATGTTGAGTTGTTCGTCGCCAAACCATTGATATGGGACATTAAACTTTTTTGCCGACGCATACCATACAGATATAATTATCATAGAATAAACTATCGGCTTGCCTAAACTCATCCTTGAATCGCAAAAAAGAATGTACCCCCCAAATAAGACAAAAGGTATAAATAAAGTTAACAAGGAAATATCTCTCGCTGAAGTAGTTGAATAAAAGATAATAGCTACTGATAGAAAAACCACATAGAATAAACTCAAAAACATCCTAGAATGATTTTTTTTATAAAATATTTTGTACCCTCCATAAAAAATAATCCCAAAACAAAAAAGAGTCAGAGAAACAGGTAACATGTTATCGATAAAAAAAAGATAATTAGAATTATTTAATATTTTTACCGAATAATCATTGAAACAATAGGCAACAATAATAGTTAGAACAAGCGGCAATATCGTTAGAAACGAATACTTAATATTTCCATTCCAGTTTTTAATTTCACGATTCACACTTTGCTCATAATTATTGCATCTTATGTTGAGAAATATAAAAAGGATATTTACAAACATGCTAATTCCCAAGATCCGATCTTTTGTAAACAAATTGAGTACCCATTGGAATAGAACTAAACTAATCCTTCCTTTGCTATTTATTGCATCAGAGAAGACTTGTTGGACAAAATTAGTGAATATATTATTTTTGAGAAGCCAACATAGGGTTAGAGAAATCGGGATAAACAACCCGATAGAATACATAATAATTTGAGTTGTTACTTTTCTTTTAGAAATGATTGCATCAATAACGAGAATACTTATTGAAGCGAATATCATAATTGGCCCGGCATTCTGTTTTGTAAGAACAATTAAAGAACACATTATTCCGGCTAACAAACAACATAAATTGTTTTTCTTGGAATCCACAGATTCACCCATTCGGTATAGTAAAAATAGCACCACATAGGAAGAATACAAAAGAATCAACATATTAAAATCAAAAGCAACCAAAAATGGGAATGATTGAGTAATAAGTATTGCACATATTGCAAGCATTGCACTAATGAAATATGGGAAAAACCGCGTCATAATTAGGTAAAGATTTGTAGCAAATAAAACCATCACAATTATGCCCGCAAAGCGCAAGTAAATGAACTTATAACCGAAAATCTTAGTAAAAATCGCCATTTGATATGGATAAAGTGGCGGTAAACATAAATAAAAATCTCTATATGGAAGCTTGCCATGGTTTATATAATACGCAGTCACACTCCACCAACCTTCGGTAAGAGGGAAAAATTTATTAAAAATTAAGAAATTAAACATAAAAACGGTCCCCATAACTATGCACAAACACATCCAGAAATTAATATTACTTTTTTGGGGTTCACTTGTATTATTCTTCTGCCCAACATAGAAAACACGCCAAAAAATGTATGAAACCGTTGAAATCGCAAGAGTAAAAGATACAAAAATCGACCTGGGCAAATTATATAAAAAGATACTGTTTAAGAATATGAGTGTCACTATAACAACGATGCTTTTCAAAAAATCAACATTTACATTCTTTAATAATTTACGCGATAAGCTTAAAATAAATGCAAAAATAGTAATAAAAAACGCCCAGAAAAGACTTCCCAAAACAGACAAAATAAGAATAACCTTCAAATTTGATCTTCCAATAGAATAGCTAACAACTACATTGTCTACTTTTAAATCCTTATTCGAATTTTGAAGTTTTGTATAGTGAAGTGGAAGGGTATTAAGTATAAAATGATTTCCGCCACTTTTATTCAGAAAAAGTTTTGTTTTTCCATCAATTTTGATTGTAAAACTATCATAAGTTTCTATTATTTCAAGGTTCTGTAAACTCTGTTTGATTGGTATCGGATAAGCAAAAAACTTATTCTCATCTCCTATCCGCAAAAATAGCCCTAACGATCTATTGAATTCGCAGACTATAAGTTGCGGAGTTGTTTGAAATAGCACTTCTTCAATGGAACCCTTGTAATTTTGTTGATTAATTATAAGATTTATTCTTATTTCCTGAAGACTTGTAGTGTGCAAATCTTCAGTGATTTTATTCAATTGTGTACTTGATAAAGACGCACCAAGCTCGTATGTACAAACTTGCTTACTAAATAAAGATAGCACCCTTCCATAAAAGATTGAATGGTTCCCTTTTAAATAGAAAAGTGTAACTATCGAAAGAATAATCGCAATAACTGTTGTTACCAGATATTTTCTGAAAAATAACATTTTAGAAATCCTTATAAATAATAATCGGCAGTTTCACACCATTCTTTTATTATTTGCCACTAAAAAAAGTCCCGAAAATTGACTTCATATATTTAATTCTCTTCATATCTATCCCCGGATATACGCCTATCCAGAAAAGCCGCTCCATTACCGCGTCCGTATTCGCTAACTTGCCGGCTGTCTTAAATACCGAATCCTTATAAGCGGGCTGGCGTATTAAATTCCCGCCGAAAAGCATACGGGTGGCGATTTTTCTATTTTCCAGGTAATTCACGATATGATTACGTGTGAAAGGCGCCTCTTTTCTTACCAGGATCGGAAAACCGAACCAAGCAGGCGTCGCGCCTTCGCTAACTTCAGGCAGTAAAAGAAATTTTTCATATTTTACCAATGACTTTTTAAGTAAAGAAAAATTCCTCTGTCTTGATTTAATGAAGCCCGGCAATTTCTTTAATTGCGCTACTCCGATAGAAGCCTGCAGGTCCGTGACCTTCAGGTTATAGCCGATGTGCGAATAAACGTATTTATGGTCGTATCCGTACGGCAATCCGCCGAATTTCTGCGTAAACCTCTTTCCGCATGTATTGTCCTTACCCGGCTCGCACCAGCAGTCCCTCCCCCAGTCGCGGAAAGAAAGAATAATCCTTCTTAAAAGAGGATTGCTCGTTAGGAGCGCCCCTCCCTCGCCCATAGTCAAATGATGCGCGGGATAAAAACTGCAGGTCGCGATATCTCCGAAGGTGCCGGTAAACCTGCCGTTATATTTTGAGCCCAGGGCGTCGCAATTATCTTCAATGAACCACAATTTATGCTTCCCGCACAAACGCGTTATGGTGTCCAGGTCGGCAGGATTACCCAGAGTATGCGCTATCACTACGGCGCGGGTCTTCCCGGTAATCGCCCGTTCTATCCGCTCCGCCTGTATGTTGTAATTCCCCAAAGAGACATCCACAAATACCGGAACAAGCCCGTTTTGTATAATGGGATTCAAGGTCGTGGGAAACCCGCAGGCGGTCGTAATAACTTCGTCCCCGGGCCTAAGGCGGCGTTCTTTTAATAAAGGCGAGGTTAAAGCGGTAACGGCCAATAAATTGGCAGAAGAACCGGAATTAGTCAAAAGACAATATCCGGCCCCCAGGAATTCCGCCAGTTTGGCTTCAAACTCCGCGGCATACCTTCCGGCGGTCAGCCAGAAATCCAGCGCCGCGTCTACCAGGTTGATCAATTCCCGCGAATCATAGACCCTGCCGGCGTAATTCACATAGGTCTCTCCCGGGATAAACACATTACTATTCTTGGTTAACGAATAAAATTCTGTTACCTTTTTATAAATTTCCTTTCGTAATCTCTCTTCATTTTTCATAGGATATCACTCGTGTCCGATAAAAAAACAAGGGAATCACACCCTACGTGGTAAAATGGCTTTGCAAGAAGTCCTAACCACGAGAAGGCTTCCCGATGAGCCACTATACCACAATTTTGAATGAAATGCTAAATTTACTGCCGAGACATCAATTTGAAACCTTAGTCAAGAATCAGGATAGTGACCGTTACGTCAAGCGCTTCAATTCCTGGCGTCAGCTTGTCACTATGCAGTACTCTGTTAAAAAATATTTTTGTTCTCGATTATTCTCAAAAACAGTTTTTATGTAAGTTGTGAATTTCCGTAACTTACGTAATTACAATGTGTTGTGTTAAAATTACCTTTGCTTCTTTCTCGTAATGCGTGTTATTCTATAGGCATAGCTACGATTCAGAACTTATTCACAAGGAGCAACGCATATGCCTATTTTAAAAGCGCGCATCAGATTCATCGAGAAGTTTCTCGCTAACTTTAATTCTGTCTTCTCAACAAATCATCAAAGAGCGATATTTCGGGAATTCATCTATGGTTTGTTTTCTGACTACAAGCGCCTTTCTCTGGCTGCCGTCGCCAATAATACTCATATGAATTATCAAAGGCTGCAGTACTTCTTCTCGGAATCACGCTGGAGCGTAAAAGAACTTAATGATATCCGCCTACGCCTACTCCAGAATCAAAGAACGACAAAAGCAAATAACAAAGGCGTCTTGGCAATCGATGATACTGCCTGCCCTAAACCGTATGCCGAAAAAACCGAAGGAGCACAGGTACAATATTGCGGCTGCTTGGGCCGCGAGGAAAACGCCAATGTCGCGGTAGCCAGCTGCTTTGTCTCAAATTCCAAGCATTTCCCTGTAGACTTTAAATCTTATCTGCCTATTACGACACCGAATCCCAAAAATTTCAAGAGCAAGCTTGATTTAGCAGTCTGCTGAAAAAGCCTTTGCTTTGAAAGATTTCTTACCATGAACAGAAAAAGAAGCAAAAAATCATACGCATCATTACCGGAAGAACCTAAGAATCCGTCTGTTCCTCCACTTTTATACCGTACTATAGGCTTGAATCGCTGCCAATCGCTTCAAATTGAGCAACCAGCCTATCAGGAACGCTTCTTGCCTGACATTGCTCAACGTTCTCCGGAAAAATCTGCGGAATCCATGTTCTTCTTTAGATTCACCCCAGAGTTCTTCAATCTTTTTACGGGCTCGTTGGCTTATTTGATAGCAAAGTCCTCGCTGTCTCATGCGAACCCGCGCATGAGCCTTGTCGGAACCACGGGAATGAACGGCAATATGAGGTTCAATATGTCGTTGAAAAAGTCCTTGGATAAACTTCTTCTCAAAATATCCTTTGTCCGCTCCGATAGTCGTCGGTTTCAATCTCAATCTTCGCTTAGCCCGGTCAATAAGATTCAATGCGCCAGTGCGTTCAGAAGCGGGACCTTGAGGCGTTTCAACGCCAATCCCTACAAATATTCTATTACGGTTTTCCATAATACCGTTAACGTTGTACGCAGGCACTGCCGCCTCATGAGACGATTTTGTCGCCAGACGACAATCCGGATCTGTCGTCGACCGATGTGTTGCGTTGGATCGTTTTTCTCCCTGCCAATTCACCGTCGGATTGCCGGCATCAGAATCTTTTTGAGCAGGAACAACCTTCGGTGCGGATTTTCCGCGAATCGTCTTCTTGTATTCGTTTACGGACTGGTATACTTCAATCGGCGCAAGACTTTTATGACTGGCATCTGCCCTGACAAGCGTCCCATCAACACTCCAATGCGTCGAGACCAGCCCTTCGGATATCGCATGTTTAACCGTATCATCAAAGAGTTGTTCCAGAACGCCCGATTCATCAAACCGATGCTCCCTATTCTTGGAGAATGTGGAAGCATCCCACACGGGAGAATTGATATCCAGCCCTACGAACCAGCGAAACGCCATGTTGCATTGCAATTCCATAATCAATTTCCGGTCGGAGCGAACGCCCAGAAGATATCCGCCGACAAGCGCAAGAAACAATTGCTCAGGGGGAATAGACGGCCGTCCGTTATTTTCGCAGTAAAACGGCTCACACAATTCACGAATACGCTCGGTATTTATCAAAGGTCGAATTCTTCGCAACGGATGATCTTCAGGCACGAGATCAGTTATCTGAACCGTATGAAACATCTGTCGTTGCGTATTGGTCATCCCCATCATGGCTTTTATCCTCCTCGTCGGTGTAATTACCTTTCTACGACGAGGATATTATACCATGTCTTGGGGACTTTTTCAGCAGACTGTTAGCCAAAGAACTTATTGATGATGCCGTTAATAAAAAAATCCCTTTTCCTTCTGTTGTCATGGACGCATGGTATACGTCCACAGACTTGATTGAATTCGTGGCATCCAAAAATCTATCTTTGGTAGCTGAAGTCAAAATCAACCGCTCTATTTTCTTTACCCACCCTCAAACTAAGCAGTGGCGTTATTTAACCGGCGATAAAATCATACCGCTCATCAAAGAGTTCTATCCACACAAACTTAAAACTGTCAACATCCCTCAAGCAGACGGCACTGATAAAAATATCCTAACGTATTCCTTTAAGTCAAAACTTAAAGATTGCTCAACCGAGATGCAAGTTATCTTCATCTTTGAAAAGTGGTCTAAAACTGATGATAAAGATGTTCCTATCCTGATTACTACTGCCCCCAAGATGTCCGTGCGTTCAGCCATCCTAACCTATCTCCTGCGTTGAGGCATTGAAGAATCTTTTCGAGAGCTTAAAGATACGTTCTGTTTTGACCAGTACCAAGTGCACCACCAAGAACAAATCCAAAGACATTGGATTATGGCATTCCTGGCGTGGACGCTTACTTACTGGATTAAACAGAACGGCTGTTTATCGAAAATTCTCGAACAACCGCCTCAGACAATAGGAGAATGCAAGCACGCCGTCTCTTCCCTCATCATTATTGACTCAAGCTTCCTCTTATCAAAGAACAGCGTTATTCCAAGGCTTAAGCGGGATGACCCTCAATTAACGTTTCTCTAAAATTTTTACCGCACACCTGTGATAGGATATATTAAGCAATTAAAAAAAATAGGTCTTTTGTTTCATTAACGGTAATTGCATCCTGTTTATCACAATCAGAATTATTCAATACTAGAACTGCTGGACTACCATATTTTTTAGCCATCGCAATATCACTTTCGTACATATCACCGACAACGAGTATTTCATTATTTTTCAGGTGATAATCTTCAGCAAGCATATTCAACATAAATGTATTTGGTTTACCGACCGCATAATCGGCTTTTTTTCCGGAAGCTGTTTCGACTGCGGCCACCAACGATCCGCATCCAGGAAGCAACCTATTTTCTCCTGTTGGATAATTGGCATCCATATTACAAGCAATCAGCTTAGCACCGCGCTTTATGACCTGTAATGCATTAGAAATACTACTATACTTAAACTTTGTATCAAGACCAATCACAACCGCATCTACTTTCGCTTTTCGTCTGGAGATAATGATACCGTTATCTCCCAATTCCTGTTTTAAACCACTCGATCCCAAACAATAAACTTTATATATGCCTTCCATTAACAAATATCTTGCCGTAGCATAAGCAGAATTATAAACATCAGTCAAAGATAATTTCAATCCTAATCCCCTTAGTTTCTCAAATATTTCTTTCCTTGATTTTACCGAATTGTTTGTAAAATAAAACACTCTTATTTTCTTACCTTTCAGGAAAGATATTAAAGGTTTTATGCCTTCTACAAGATAATTACCGAGATATACAGTTCCGTCAAGATCAAAAGCTATAGCTTTTATCTTCTTGATATTTATTTTTTTGTTCGAAAGAATTCTAACTCTTTTCATTATTATTTACTATTGGAGTTAATCAAAATTGACGCGTTCGCTTATAATCACAAACGGTTTTTTGCGCACTTGCGCGTGTATGGCACCCACATATTCCCCGATCACGCCCAAGAAAAAAAGCTGTATCCCGGAGAAAAACAAGATCAAGATTATCACAACGCTGATCGCCGGCAGCTGCGCCGGCCAGAAATATAATTTCAGGATAAGAAAAGTTATCCCGGAGAGAAAACTCAGTAAAGATAAAAATAACCCGATGTACGTGCAAAGTCGTATCGGAGAAACGGAATAATTTATCAGCGCATTGATGGAAAAATCGACCAGATAACCGAACTTGCTCTTTGAATATCCTCTGGGACGGCTTCTTCTTTGATACTCGATCCCGACCTGCTTGAACCCCATCGCGCTGATCAGGCCGCGGATATACGGTTTATAGTCGTCTATTTTTATCAACTCATCCACCACTTTACGGTCTACCAGCCTGAAAGAACCGGCGTTCAAGGGAAATTTCTCCTCTGAGAAGAAATTGATTATCTTGTAAAAAGTTTTCCTGGCCAACGAGAGCAGAAAATTGTCCTTTGTCCGCACGCGCACACCATAAACTACTTTATATCCTTCTTCCCATTTTCTGATAAACTCCTTCATCAACTCCGGAGGGTCTTTTAAATTAGCCTCAAAGGGAATAACCGCGTCCCCGGTAGCGTGTTGATAGCCTACCAATTCGGTTTTAATAGGCCCGAAATTGCGAGAATAAACCAACACTTTGATATGCTTGTCAGCCGCAGCCAGTTTCTTCAATATCTCCACGGTATTGTCCGTACTGCAATTGTCCATAAAGATATGCTCGTAATCATAACCTTTCAATCCGGCAAAAAGGTTGCGGATAACGGAACATACTTCCTGTACAGTGGCGCTCTCGTTGTAAACCCCGGTAATAACAGATATTTTTCTCTTTTCACCTGGCATATTGTTCATTTTTTATTGTCCGTAGTTTTTACAAAACGTTCTTCTAACATCTGTATGCGTTTTTCGTCTTCTTCCGAGATCGCTCTATAGAAATCGCGCTTATTTTTCAGCCAAAGGAGCTCGAATTCCACCGCTTTCAGTATCCCCTTCTCCACATTGCCGTTCAAGGCCTGCGGGCAGAAAAAACAGATCTTCCTGGTTTCAAACCTGTCTAAAAGCCTTCCGGGTAGACGGCGCAGGAAATCCAAAGAATCCACGGCAATAGCCCCGCCCACAACGCAAGCCAAGCCCTGTTCTTTTGCTTTAGTCAGCAGATCCTTGGTTATCGCGAATATTTCATCGTTATTTACCGCGCGCCTGTCCATCCCCAGCGAACCGACGAAATCCACCCTGCCCATAACAATACCGTTGAGCCGACCGATCTCGGGGATATCAAGCATTGCCGTAAAGTTATCATACGCCATCTTGGTCTCGATATTTATCAGGAACTCTATGCTACGCTGTTCATCCTTGGGAAAAACCAGATCGATCGCCTTCAGATATTTTCGCAAAGCGAAAGGGGTCTCGATCATAGGCGCCACCAGATAATTAACGCCGATGGACCTGGCGTCATACATATCGCGGATGGCTTCGCAGCCGCCGATCTTCAACGTCAGGCTCGTTCCGGAAGCCAGGCATATCTCCTTCAGCCTCATTAGTTCTTCCGTCCGCGTCCCCTCCGCCTCGAACTCGGCTTTGACACCGGAAACGGCGTATTTTGACTTCAATTCCTTCAAAACGCCGACCATTTCTGTTTCAATAATATTCATTATTTTCTCCTTTGCGGAAAAATACGGCCTATATCAAACAATCAATTTCCTTAAGATAATTTTGCTCTATTATGGCGATTCTTTCCTTATCCGCCGAATAAATCTTCTGGCAAAAAGAAACCTTATTCTTAAGCCACAACAATTCGAATCCCAAAGCTTTCAAGATCCCCTTATCGTAATTACGATCGCCTTTTGAATACGCAAAACATACTTTTCTGGTTTCATAACGTCCCGGAGCCGCGGCAGTAGCGCTTTCAAAGGCCTTCAAGGAAGCGGCAGACAATCCTCCGCCTAGCGTGCAGACAAGATGGCGCTTTTTGGCCGACGAGATCAAACCCGTTACGATCCGCGATATTTCCTTGCTATTGATGTGTTTTTCGTCATACCCGAGAGAAAAGCAAAGATCCACGCGTTCAATGACAATACCGTTCAGCAAACTTATCTCGGGTATTTTCAGCATACTCTCGAAATTATCGCAGGCGGTCATAGTCTCGATATTGCAAAGCACTTCGATATTCTTCAACTCATCGGCAGTGAACACCTTTTTCACAGCCTGCAGGTATTTACGCAGAGAATAAGCCGATTCGACCATCGGCGCGATCAAATAGTTCACTCCCACGATCCTGGACTCCAGCATATCCCTGACGGATTCGCACCCGCCGATCTTCAAGGCCAGCCCCAGCCCGGCGCTCAAACTGATCTCTTTAAGACGCAGCAACTCTTCGAGCTTTGTGCCCTCGGCCTCGAATTCAGCCCTGACCGCGAGCGCGGAATACTTCGCCTTCAGCTCTTTCAAAATATCCACCATATGCAGTTCCAACGAATTCATTTTCCGATCTCCTCTCCGGGTGCGCCTACTCCGATAACGGCTCCACGAGCATATTTGATAAAAATTCCTCCCGCGGCAGGAACGGGAACATATCCTCAAGCGGTTTTGAAACCATTTTACCGTCTGGTCTTAACTGCGAAGCCACTTTGGGGACAAAACGCTGCGTTGTTGAAAGCAGCACTTCGCAAAGCGCCGGACCTTTCGAACGCAATACATCGCCGATGACGGCGTCCATACCTGAATGATCTTTGATCGAAAACACCGGAAACCCGTACGCTGCCGCCACTTTCAGCATCTGCGGGAAAGTCACTCCGCTGCGGGGGTCGCACGCCGTATAGCGCCCTTTAAAAAAAGACTCTTGTGTCTGGCGAATAGATATATATCCGTCATTGTTCAAAACGAAAACCTTAACCGGTAGATTATACGCAATAATAGTCTGCAGTTCCTGGATATTCATCTGTATGCTGCCGTCCCCGGCCAGGCAGACTACCGGTCTGCGGCCGTTGGCGACGCAGGCGCCTATGCTTGCCGGCAGGTCATACCCCATAGAAGCGCAGCCGGAATTCCAGAATACGCGCTGGCCGTTCTTGACGATACCCGCCTGGAATAAAGTAACGCAGGCCGTCCCGTTTGCGGAAACCAGCACATCGGCCTCTCTCAGGCATTTCGTAAGGATTCCCATAAAATAATATGGATTCACCCTATCTTTTTCCAGGCGGTATTCTTTCTGGACCACCGGATAACGCTGCTTACGCTCGGAACACCAGGAAAGCCAATCCGAATAATCCGGCAACCCTGCCGATTCCGACTGTTTAAGCAGTTCTTTCAGAAAGTCTCCCGCGTCCGCGTGCACAGATAGATCTGGTTTAAGCGTAGGTTTAAGCAGTTCAGCCGGGTCGATATCCACCACCACTTTACGCGCGCTGCGGGCGAAGACCTTCCAATCGTAACTGACCTGCCTGATATTATTGCGGGAGCCCACGGAGAGCACCAGGTCCGAATTCTGCAAAGCAAAATTACCGAAACGCGTCCCCAATGTCCCGATTCTTCCGGCATAAAACTTATTATCCGAAGGAAGCAGATCATACCCACAGAATGTGGTCACCACCGGGATACCGCTTGTATCTATGAAACGCCTGAATATATCTATACTCTTAGATAATCTTATTCCGTGCCCGGCGATAAAAACAGGGCGTCTGGCAGCCTTTAACAGTTTTATTGCTTCTCCAACCTGTGAGAACAACTGTTTTCTATCCAATACCAACTCATCCGCAATTTTATCATACTCTTCAAGAGCAGCTTCGTCAATAAGCGCCGCCTGGATATTCAAAGGAATATCCAGCCATACCGGACCGGGGCGGCCGTGGGTTGCCAGGTATACCGCTTTATCCAGGTAGTATTTTATTTTCTCCGGTCTATGCACCATTACCGCGTATTTGGTGACCGGTTTGACTATATCGACAATATTTATCTCCTGATCGCCCAATTGCCGCAAGCCGATATCAAGGCAGGAAGCGATCGTCGTCTCTTCCTTGACCTGGCCGGAGAGATAAAGGCACGGGACCGAATCAAGCCACTGCCCGATAACCCCGGTAAGCGTGTTGGTACCGCCGGGGCCGCTGGTAACCACCACCACCCCCATCTTACCGGAAACCCTGGAATACCCTTCAGCCGCTATTGCCGCCGCCTGCTCATGATGCGGACAGATATAGCTTATCCCAGGCTGCTTACCTGCGGAATCAATCAAATGCATCGCGCCGCCTCCGGAGATCATAAAAATATCCTGTACTCCGTGAACTTCAACAAGGCGCTTCATTATATAATCGCTTAATTTAAGCATAGATTTATTTATCAGAAAGCAACAATGACCTGTCTAAAGCGGCAATATTATAAGAATACCAATAATAAAGCTTTTGTATAGCCGTGTCAATAGGCGTAAATCGCATGTTTTTTATCTCCCCTCGCAACCGAGCGTTATTTCCGCTATATTCCGGTCCTATTCCGTCTTGAGTTACCTGTATAACGGAGTTTTTTCCGGATACCCTGCGAATATTCTCCGCCAACGCCAACAGACTATCAGCGAAAACCGGCGTAACATTATAACTTTTGTATTGTCCGTTGCCGGCAAGAAAATAGTCTATAACCGGCATCAAATCGTCAATATAAAGATAATCAAACATCCGGTCCTGCCGTAGGGTAATCGGCAGGTCAAAAAGTGTCTTGCAGATCGCGTTGGAAATAAATCTTATCGCGTAATCCTCATATTTGCCGAATATTCCAAACAACCGCAATTCCGTCACATTATCCAGATTCTCTATCTCTTTGGCGATAATGTACTTTGAAAATGCTCCTTCTTCCTCCGGCACATACATATCAAAATCATCTTCTTTTATCTTAACCAGGCTCCTGGATGCCCCATATACGGACCCGGAACTCAAAAAGATCATTCTACCGAAAGACCTTCGGTTACGCAAAATATTGTGGAACATCCGCAAATTAATGACAAGCTGTTTTGAAGGATCCTTGGCGTTCCTGTGCCCCGGGCGCACAGCGCCGTGGATAACGGCGTCGAATTTGTGCAGATTGAAATAAGCGCGCACGGCATTGTCGTCGGTCAACTCCAGTTCGGCGTGAGTCGGAAAGTAAACGCTGTGCGATTTACTCAAATATTCTATAAGGTTGCGGCCGATAAAACCGCTTCCACCGGTAATTAGTATTTTCATTTCCCCTCTATACCACTTTTTATCTTGAGCTTATTAGCTCTTTGATATCCTTTAAAATCCTGTCCAATAATTAACACGCTTAAAATTAAAATTATTAAAGGATCAAAAAGTACTCCATTATAACCAGTCCTCGTTAAGTAACAAAAATAATTCTTAGGAATAAAAATCAATGAAAATAGAATAGAAAATAAATTATCCATTTTTTTAGTTGTTGGGGGTGCCTGAATAAAAAAATGCAATGGGATAATAAAATAAATCAACCGGTAATTCGGAGATATATAAGGTAATAAGCACATCATTGCAAAAATCAAAAATGTTTTTTTCCAAAGGTCTTTTACAAAAACCAACAAACAGGATGTTACAATAGTGAATAAAATCACAACTAAAACATAGTATCTTGCCATCATACCAAGCACAAGATTGTTTTTTGTAATTAAATAAATAAATTTCAACATGCTAAATATCGAGTTGCCAAAATCATTGAAGCCTAATCCTGCTAAATCAAATGGCAAGATTTTCTGAAAATATGACAGATTATTCATAAGCAATTTAAAGTTGTAGGCAACTGTTCCTCTCATCAGCAATAACGAAAGAAAACTTATAAGAATTAGTGAAATCAAGAATAAAAACACTTCTTTAAGTTTCCTGTCTTTAATAAACAAAACCATCAGAAAAATAACAAAAGGTTTTATCGCAGCTGCTAACGAAAGTAATAATACTGCGGAATAATAATCCTTATTTTTATATCTGGATAAGCTAAAATAGGTCAAAAGAAGAACAAGAATTTCGAAATTACCTCTATCCCAACAAAATAAAAACGGAAAAGTCATAAAAGTCAATATAACGCTTTGCTGAATATCGCATATTCTTATCGCGCCGACCTTGATGGTATTTAAATTTAACCGAAAAATAATTAATGAAGTAACCAACAGGAAAATTGTTAAAGTTATTTTTAATTTGAGGATTACGAATATCTTACCAAAAACATAAAAAAAAGGAAAATAAACACATCCATAACCGCCTTCATATGGAATAGGTAGTTTTATTTGCATCAAAGAAGCAGTGAAGTCACCGAAAATATTGCTAGGGTAAAATAAGAACGAATTGTATGGATAACTTAATTTAAAGAAGTTGCCTAAAATATAATGATATACTATTGAGGTTGTGAATCCAACCAATACAATAAAACTGATAACATTAATTTTACTTTTGCTATCCATTCCCCCTTCTTTCTGAATAGTTTTTTTCCAATGCTTTTGTTATATAACTACAAATCGCAGTGATTAGGAAATCATCAGATTATAGACAGTACTTTGTTAAAAAATATTTTTATTGTGCTTGTTTTTTAAAATAACTTCTTTTGTAACCACTTGAGAATAAATGGATTGTGTTATTTTCTATGCGTCGCAACTATTCCCGAATAACTTTACTCAACGCATCTAATCATTGCAAATAATTGTCAAATAAGTTGTTACAGCAATCTATTTCTCAAAAAAGATCATATTTTAACAAAGCACTGTATAGAATTACGAATACTGCAGATACTCTTTCGAGTATATCGAATCTCATGATTTATATTTTAACTTGTGGTAAAGATTATTGCAATTGATTTATCAACATAAAATTGAATGCGCTACGTTTACAACTTTTGTCGGAATAGTAGCAGGAAAATTTATTCGGAGCACAATCGCTAAACTAAACAAGAGAACCTTGACAAAAAGAACCACTTAACGTATTCTGTATCAAACACTAAACTAACTAAAACTTACAGTATTTGTTTGCAAAGGAATACCTTGTGAAGGAAGCGGTTCTGCTTACAGGAGCTACTGGTTTTCTGGGAAGCTATCTGCTAAAGAAAATGCTTGATGAAGACTTTGACGTCGTCGTCTTAAAACGCACAACATCTAACACCTCCCGTATAAAATCCTTACTTCCCCAACTTCAATCTTACGATATTGATATAATTACTCCAGAGAAAATCTTTCGTGAGAACAAGATTGACATTATCTTACATGCAGCAACTGACTATGGACGAAAAGAAAATAGCCCTTTAAATATAATCAATGCTAATTTGATATTACCACTTATGTTACTGCATGAAGGAATGAAACATGGAATAAAAGCCTTTATCAATACCGATACTATGATAGATAAACATGTCAATCACTATTCTTTATCTAAGGCGCAATTCCGCGAATGGTTAAAAACATATTCAGGATGTTTAGCTTGCGTAGATGTAGCATTAGAACATTTTTATGGACCTTATGATGACAAGACAAAATTTACTTCCCACATCATATCAAGTTTCCTCAAAGAAGTACCTGTTATTAATCTAACTAAAGGTGAACAAAAGAGAGATTTTATATATATCGACGATGTCATTGATGCTTTCATGTTGATCATAAAAAGTATATTTAACAGTTCTTTTGGCCTAGAACGATTCGAAATTAGAAGTGGTATCAATATCACTATTAAAGATTTTGTGATATTAGTACAAAAAATCACAAACAACAAAACTACACGGCTTAATTTTGGCGCACTCCCATATCGGGAGCATGAACAAATGGAATCCAAAGTAAACCTCACAAATATGATGTCCCTGGGGTGGAAACCTAAAATCACCCTAAAAGAAGGTCTTGCAATTACTATCGAACAGGAGAAAAAGTAAAACATGCGATATCTTATAACAGGTGGTTGTGGTTTCTTAGGCAGCAATCTTGCCACGGAGGCTTTAAATAGAAAAGCCAAATTGACTGTATTTGACAATCTGTCTCGTAAAGGAGCGGACAGCAATTTGGAGTGGCTGCAGTCAAAAGGTAGATTTACCTTTATAAAAGATGACATTCGAAACAGTGCCGCAGTTGAAAGGCTGATTTTAGACTCACGTCCTGACGTTATTTTTCATCTGGCTGGACAAGTCGCAATGACTACCTCGCTTGCCAATCCACGAATGGATTTTGAAATCAACGCTGGTGGAAGTCTAAATGTCTTGGAAGCTGTCCGAAAACATGTTCCTAACGCCACTGTGGTTTACTCTTCCTCCAACAAAGTTTATGGTGATTTGGAATGGACAGAATATCAAGAACAGCAAAAACGTTACGTTGTGCCAGCATTCCCATTAGGATTCCCGGAAACAGTATCTCTTGATTTTCATTCCCCCTATGGCTGTTCGAAAGGAACGGCAGACCAGTATATGCTGGATTTTGCGCGTATGTTTAGATTAAAGACTGTTGTATTCCGACATTCCTCGATGTTCGGCGGCCGACAGTTTTCCACTTACGATCAAGGCTGGATAGGTTGGTTCTGTTCACAGGCGTTACTCGCCCAAAAGTCAGTTAAATCTAAACCCTTTACAATCTCCGGTAACGGTAAACAGGTCCGCGATGTACTTTACGCCAGCGATATGGTAAACCTCTATTTCAAAGCCGTTGAGAATATTTCAAAAGTAAGAGGTCAAGCTTTTAACATCGGTGGAGGGATGAAAAATAGCCTTTCACTGTTGGAATTATTCGACATTCTAAATAAGGAAGTTGGCGTCAAACTCCACTATACCAAACTTCCGCCACGTGAAAGTGACCAGAAAGTTTTTGTAGCTGATATACGTAAGGCAGAAGAATATTTAGGTTGGAAACCTACCGTTGATAAAGTATCTGGTATCAAAAGAATGTTAACTTGGATGAAGACTCTATGAAGGATTTAAGTATAATCATACCGGCTTATAAAGAAGACAGGAACTTAGAGATACTCTTACCGAAGTTAAAAAAAGCCCTCTCTACCAGTGGCCTCTCCAGTGAAATCTTGGTAGTGGATACACTCAGACCAATAGACAATACCTTGCAAGTTTGCCAAAAGCATGCTGCGCGCTATATAAACAGGACTAACGGTAATAATTATGGAGACGCGGTACGTACTGGTATAGTAACTGCACAGGGAGAAAGAATACTTTTCATGGATGCGGACGGCTCACATTCACCGGATTTTATACTGGAGTTATTAAAGTTTAACAAGGACTACGATATTGTTATTGCCTCTCGTTATGTAGAAAACGGTGGATCAAGAAACAATTTTTTGCTGATAGCAATGTCAAGAATTCTAAACTTGACGTATTCCCTATTTTTAAACATCCCCTGCAAAGATATTTCCAACAGCTTTAAGTTATATTCCTCAACCCAACTTAAAAATCTTAAACTATACTGCAATAATTTCGACATTGTCGAAGAAATAATCTTCAAAATCTGTAGGAATAATAAGAACGTGAAAATAAAAGAAGTCCCTTATTTCTTTAAAACCAGGTTATTCGGTAAAACAAAAAGGAATCTTTGCTTATTCATTATTTCATATCTATTAACTATCTTTAAACTTCGGTTCAGGAAATAAACAAATTTACACGTAAAACAGGTAATCTCGGAATTATAAAACTACTGCTCGTTGAACTTATCAAGTTTTCTCAAACCACTCTATTGTTAATTCTATTCCTTCCTTAACGCCAATCTCCGGCTTCCACCCGAGAATTTGCCTGGCTTTCTTAGACGCCAGATACTGGTGCCGGATCTCATACTTGGCCGTATTCAATATCCTGGAATCAGGCCTTCCTTTAAGGATCCTGCGTATTTTATCCAGCAACTCGATTACGGTCAGGGGGTTTTCGTCGCTGAAATTAAAGGCTTCCCCGCTTAAGTTGAGTTCTTTAAGTTTTTCCGCCAGCAGGATATAGCCGTTGACGATGTCATTTACATAGACATAATCACGCGTGAATTTGCCGTCGCTGCGTATATCCAGTATTTGACCGGACAAGGCGCAGCGGATGGCGTCCGGAATTATACGGGAAAGATTAAAATCGCCCGGGCCGTAGATGTTGCCGCAGCGGGTTATCGCCAGGGGAAGGCCGTAGGCGTGTGCGTAGCTATGCGCTATCAGATCCGCGCAGCTTTTAGAGGCGTCGTAAGGGTTCCTTCCCTGTAAAGGCGCATTTTCGGTATACGGCAGTTTCTTATGGCTCCCGTAGGCTTTATCGCTTGAAGCGACCACCACGGCCTCCATCCCGCCCTGCTGCCGCGCCGCTTCCAGGACCTCCCATGTCCCGGCGATATTCGTCTCGAAAGTGCGCCGCGGATTATTATGACTGCGCCCCACGATCGCTTCCGCGGCCAGATGAAAAATGACATTTATGGAATGTTTACGCAGGATTTTGACAACCAGGCCGTAGTTCGCCACGCTCCCTTTGTAGACCGTCATCATTTTATAATCTTGAGCGGTCAAAATGGTCTCCTTACGGAAAGTCTTTATGTCCAGTCCGATTATTTCAGCTCCGGATCTAAGCAATGTTCTTGTAAGGTTGGAGCCTAAAAAACCTTCATATCCGGTAATCAGTACTTTTTTGTCTTTCCAGAATGATTTTTGCATAATTCAATCCTTGTTTTAAATTCCTCTGCTTAATCTCACGACCGAGAAGAAGAATACACTCTTTAGTTAACGGGATCCTTCACTCGCTATGACCCGTTCAGGATGACAATTGCCACTGATAGGACTACTTTATTAACGATACTCCATCCACGGCGGATTGCCTTTTTCCCAGTGTTCTTCCAACTCGATCTTATCCCTTAAAGTATCCATACATTTCCAGAATCCGCTGTGTTTATACGCGTTCAAGTGATTGTTTTGGGCCAGCTTTTCCAAAGGATCTTTTTCCCACAACGTAGAATCATCTTCAATGTAATTGAAAATATCCGGTTCCAACACGAAAAAACCGCCGTTTATCCACGCCCCGTCTCCCCTGGGTTTCTCCAGGAAAGAATGGACTTTACCCGAATCGCCGATATTCAAGGCCCCGAATTTACCGGCGATCTGCACCGCGGTAATAGTCGCGCTTTTGCCGCTTTTCTTATGAAAAGCGATCAGTTCACCGATATTCACGTCGCCTACCCCGTCGCCGTAGGTAAGTAAAAAAGGCTTATCACCCACATACTGTTTTATTCTCTTGATCCTGCCGCCGGTCATCGTGTTCAAACCGGTATCTATCAAAGTTACTTTCCAGGGTTCAGCCTTGGAACCGAGAACATTCATCTGATTCCGGGAAAGATCCAGTTCTATGTCGGCCGAATGAAGGAAATAATTGGCGAAATATTCCTTGATCACGTACCCTTTATAACCCAGGCAGATCACGAAATCATTGAATCCGTAATGGGAATAAAGTTTCATTATATGCCAAAGGATCGGCTTGCCGCCGATCTCGATCATCGGTTTCGGAATGCTTCCCGTCTCTTCGCTGATCCTTGTCCCTCTACCGCCTGCCAATATGACGACTTTCATCTTTAGTTACTCCTTTTAGAAAAATAATATGTAACCAGGCGCTTTTCTATCGTCTGCTTGACGAACGATCTACACAGCGAACTGCTTCCCCATCGCCGCCGCGAGTTTCGCCGGATTCTCGATCAGGTCGGTGGCGGACCAGGCGTCCAGGCAGTAACGCCCGACGTAGTCGTATTTCAGGTAACCGTAACCGGCATCGCCCCAGGCTTTTCCCCAGGAATTCTTGAACTTGAACAACCCGGTTTTATCGTTATAACCGCAAACGCAAACGGCGTGCCCGCCCAGTTCTTCCTCATTTTTGCGCGGCATCGGGACCTTGCCGT
>DJWJ01000026.1 GCA_002440965.1 Candidatus Omnitrophica bacterium UBA6233 | reverse complement strand
AAGGATCTATGGTATCATTCCCATTTTTTTAATAGATGCTCCTTTACAGGTTTTGTGAAATCGGATATAATTAATCACTTCGTAAATTATTTGCCCTGTCGTCTAATCGGTAGGACTTCAGATTCTGGATCTGACTATCATGGTTCGATTCCATGCGGGGCAGCCACTTTGACGTCTCACAGCGTGAGCTTCACTCAGGCGGGAAAAATAGCATACTTAGAAGGAAAGGCGTATGGAAGTGTTAACGGGGTTATTTTTTGTTTTTCTTTGGCTGTTTTTTTTATTCTTTATGGGTTTTATGTGGTGGAGGATTGTTAAGAAGACAGGTTACCCTGGAGCGCTAGGGATCTTGTTATTAGTCCCAATTGCTAATATCGTTATGATGTCAATATTAGCATTTAAAGAATGGCCTATCCAGAGAGAATCTAAAGTAGGAGAAATAAGATCGCCCGCTTCTTTATCAGCTCCCTTGATAGCAGTAATAGTTATAGTAAGTATGTTGCCGATATTTGCATTATTAGCAGCCATTTACATGCCAAATTTGTTACGAGCTCGATTAGCCGCTAACGAAGCGTCTGCTAGAGCAACGATTAGAACAATATCAACGGCTATAGAGAGTTATTCTGCAGCAAATAATGGGCAGTATCCGTTAAGTGAATATGACCTCAAGAGAGGAAATTATCTACCTGAATACTATGACAAAAGCACAAAAGCCGGGTATGTTTATTCTTTAAATTTAAGCAAAGACAAGTATGAAATCATTGCTACACCGCAGACATGCGGAACTGCGGGAACAAAGGTTTTTATAGCTCAAAATAATGGCAGCTTATCAGAAAGAGATTGCAGTAGATAGCGTTTGACAATACAACCATTCAGTTGTATACTTTATTTGGGCTAGAAGAGGAGTAAATTGGCGAACATTAGCTGTTTTTATTATGTAACCGAATCCGGTAAATCTCCGGCAAAAGATTTTATCGATTCTTTAGATTCAAGCAGCCAGAGAAAATTCTTCTTTGCCAAAAGCTTGCTTGAGGAATTCGGACATAAGTTGCCTCAGCCCCACGCTAAATACATAGGGGATGAGATATTTGAACTGAGGTTTAAAGGGCAGGAAGGCAATATCAGGGTTTTATACTTTTTCTTTCATCAAGGCAAGGCTATATTTACCAATGGTTTTATTAAAAAGACTGCCAAATTGCCGATAAAAGAGAGGACGCTGGCTATTGAGAGAAGAAAAGAGTTTTTAGAAAGACACAAATAAAGCCAAGAAGGAAGGTGCGTTATGAATATGGAAAGAGTTGACGAACACTTAAAAGAAAAACTGAAGGATTCGTACTTCAAGGAGCTTTATGAGCTTGAGGAGCAGAAGTTGGATATCGTAAAGCGGATTATTGACTATAGGATTAAAAATAGTCTTACCCAAGGCCAATTAGCTAAAAAGGCAAGGGTTACCCAACAGCATATCTCCAAGATAGAAAACGGCGATTTTAGCAGCATAGTAACTTTGGAGAAGATCCTGCTATTTATCGGCTATACCGTAAAGATCCAAGCTGTTCCCCTTAGCTGTAAAGTCAAAAACAGTATTGAGCGTCTTGTGCGGACTAAACATAGGCTCCAGTTTGTTTAATTGGCTCAGGTAAAAGGCTGATTTTGACGTGTATTTTGAAGATTTGGGCCATTTTTAGCCTGTTTCCAAGCTATAAAACCGCGCAGTCAGACGGCCAATCCGGGCAGCTTTACATTTTTAAAAATAAAAGAATGGCATTTAATGAAAAAGAAAAAGAATTGTCTGCTTGAAGCATAGATTGCAGAAGAATAAATAAAATTTTGTTATCAAAAGCGTTGCTTTATGGGAGGCATTTAATAATTCAAGCAAAGAAGTAGTTTAAATAACCGTAATCATTTGTAAACAGCTTCACTGTGAAATTGAAGAGTATAAAAAGATAGAGCAAGATGTCTTATCCCGTCAGGCGAAAACAAGGGAGCGATTAAAACAAAAGAAGTAAACTCATCATAGCCTAATAATTGTTTAATAATATAGCCCGTCATTTTTATGGCGGGCTATATTATTAGTTAGATTTCCTCCGTCATTACGTCTATTGGTATAGGAGGATAAAGTATATGTCCGGCATTAAATCCTGGCCGCAAGATGAGCGGCCGCGGGAAAAGCTGTTTAAATCCGGGGAGCATTCTTTGACGAATACCGAACTTATAGCCATACTTTTGCGTACCGGCGCCAAAGGCAGGAGCGCGTTGGATTTGGCCAGAGATATTCTTGGCAGGTTCGGCAGCTTTGGAAAAATGAGCCATACGGATATAAAACAATGGGGCGGTTTAAAAGGAATGGGTTTGGCCAAAATAGCCCAAATCAGGAGCGCTCTTGAAATAGGAAGAAGGTTCAGGGAAGAAGAGGCTAAAGACGGCCGCGCTGTGATTGGGTCTTCGGAAGAAGCGGCGGCAATATTGACTCCCCGGATGCGGCATTTGAAAAAAGAAGTATTCAAGGGGATGTTTTTAGATTCGGGGAACAAGATTATTGAGATAATAGAGATTCAGGAAGGAACGGTTAACCGGGTAAATCCGGCCATAAGGGAGATTTTTTCCAAGGCCCTGGAGTATTTTGCTGTTTCGATAATTTGTTTTCATAACCATCCTTGTGGAAATCCTATTCCGAGCCAGGAAGATAAAGAATTTACCGCCCGGTTAGTCGAGGCAGGAAAAATAATCCAAATAAATATACTGGACCATATAATTATCGGCAAAAGGAAATATTTTAGTTTTTTGGATAACAATTTAATCTAGAGGATGACATTTAGATTGAGCCATACGGATCTTGCAAAGGCGATATTTACCGGAGTTCCGGGCAGAAGAATTATTTTAGAATTATTTTTTACTGGTTATCTCTTTAGCTTTATACTAAAATAAATAAGTTGAGACGGATATGAAAAAAACCCATTATTTTTTATTAGTTTTTTGTTTGTTGGCCGCGGCGGGATGCAATAGAGAAGAAAAGCTTTATTATTCCTCACCGAATACGATTCCCAATACAAACAGGCAGATGCAAAGTCCGGGATTCTGGATTGCCCGGAATAATTGCGCAGACAAGGTTGTTTTGGATTCCGCCGGCATCTCCCTGTTTAACTCAAAAACGGAAAATGAACTTAAGTTAATAAAAGATTTTTCAAAGACAAGCCCCATATATGCCGGAAACGAGTTGTCTTCTTCCTTAAGAAAGCAAATCGACGGATTCTTTAGAAAAAAACTTTATTCAAAAAATTCGATAAAAGCAGGGGAGCCTTTTTATCGAGAAATCTCCAGGCGGATTAATTTTGAGGCAATTCCGCGTCAGATTAACGCGCGCTACGGTTTTATTTGTTGTTATGTTGACCAGCGCCTCTTGCCCACCGACGATATTTTAACTGTTGAGCCGGGGGATTCCGCCTTCGATGAGTTACAAAATAGCTCTCTGGATATCGGAACTCCGGTGGTAATTTTACATGAGAGTAAAGACAACGCCTGGGTTTACGCGCATTCGCCGGCCGGCTCCGGATGGATAAAGAAAGATGGCGTTGCCTTTTGCGGGTTTAACGAGTTTAAATCTTTTCTGGAGAAGGCGCCGTTTGTTGTAACGGTTAGCGCCAAATCCGATATTTTTTGGGACTCCGAATTAAAGAAGCATGTTGATTATGCAAGAATGGGCGTAAAATTACCCCTGGCGGGTAACTTTAACTCCGAGGTAGTCAGTGTTTTTATTCCCGGACAGACAAAAGAAGGAAAATTAGTTGAGCGAATCGCTTATATGAGAAAGGCCGATGTAAATATTGGTTACTTAGCGTATACCCCGCGTAATATTATACAACAGGCTTTTAAGCTTCTGAATTCCCTTTATAGCTGGGGAGGTAAGAATGGCGAACAGGATTGTTCCGGTTTTGTCCAAGAGGTTTTCTCTACGGTTGGAGTAATTTTACCGAGAAATTCTGCGGAACAAGGTAAAGTCGGACGGCTTTTGGGTAATTTTTCGGAAAAGACGGATAATGAATCAAAAGTACGTATTTTGGATAAGCAGGCTGTTGGAGGAGCCGCTCTTCTGCGGCTAAAGGGGCACATACTTATATACCTTGGAATGTATTCAGGCAGGCCGTACGTTATACACGAGATTCACGCCTATAGACAAAGACAAGGGCTGGGTAAGGATATTATCCGTAAGATAAACCGGACAGTAGTCAGCGACCTTTCTTTGGGTGAGGGTTCCCGGAGGGGTTCTTTGCTTGACCGGATTGTCTCCATTCGTAACATTGCAGGATGAAATTAAATGTTTAGAAGCCTAAAAATATTGGTGTTGTTTTATGTATTGGTTTTTTTATCCCTTTTTCCTGTAAGCGCCGGATGCGCAGAATCTTTGCCGCGGGGGATTTTTGTTATGGCACTAGATGAGCCTTGCGCGCTTTCAAGCCGGCAAGAGATAATCAAGCTTGTTAATTTGGCCAAGAGAACCCGCGCCAAAATTATTTTCATCCAGATCTACAGGGGAAACAAGGCTTGGTTTCCATCGCTAATCGCGGATTCTTCTCCATACAAAGACTGCCTGAAAAATATCCCCGAGGATCCGCTCAAGTTGCTTATTAAACAGGCCCATAGTTTTGGCATAGAGGTGCATGTTTGGCTTAATATGTTGAGCCTGAGTAAAAATAAAAACGCTCCGCTACTTCAGAAATATGGCTTTAGTGTTTTGACTAGTAACCTAAAAGAAAAATATAGCCTCGAAGATTACAAAATCGATAATCAATATTTCCTTGAACCCGGAGATATGCGTGTTCGCCGTGAACTTTCCGGCATTATCGAGGAAGTTATCCGCAGCTACCCGGGCTTAGACGGTATACTGTTTGATTACGTCCGGTATCCGGATAAAAACCCGGCTTATGGCTATACAGAAATGAATATGGGGCGTTTTAAGAGAGCATCCGGGGTTAAAACAATAAAAGAAGAAGATGAAATTTGGAAAGACTGGAAACGCGCTCAAGTAACCGAAACCCTCCAGGAGTTCATCGATACTGCCCGGCGCATTAATCCCAATATTCAAGTTTCAGCTACCGGATGTATGCCAATACAACGCGCTTATTACGAGGCCTTTCAGGATTGGACTTTCTGGCTTAACCGCGGGTTGGTTGATTTTGTAATAGCAATGGATTATTCCCCGGACCATTTGGAGTTTGAAAGATGGATATCGGCGATAAAAGCTAAGGTAAGCGATTTCAGGAAAGTAAAAATTGCTGTTGGCGCTTATAAGCTGGGGAGTTTCCCCGGTGAATTCAAAGAAGAGCTTAGATTCTCGGAGAATGCAGGTGCCGGAGGCTGCGTTATTTTTCACTACAGCAGTTTGCTTGATAATCCTGTCTTGGCCAATATACTAGAAGAGGACTCCGAGTTTTAGGCCCGCCTATTATTATGCCGGAGAAGGTAATTCCTTGATATTAGCTTTGTTTGGTGTATTATAATAAAATAAATTCTTTACCGGGCAAATGTCCGCGAAAGGAGAAGGATGAAAAGGGCCAGCGCTATTTTATTAACTTTTGTTTTTATGGTCGCACCTTTTGTTTTAGCGGATAATGGTTCTGATAAGGTGATATCCGGCATGGTCTCTTCTCTGGATCGGATAGAGTCAACGTTAAGTGTTCTTTATACCGACCCACATACCGGAGATCAAGATGAAGTTGTTCTTAGGGTTACCGGGGATTCAGAGCTTGCCCTGGGCGCCAGGTCGATTCCCCTTTCCGATATTGCGCAAGGGGATCCGGTTTCTGTTACCTACTATAAAGATGATTTAGGTGGTTTGAAGATAAGAAGCCTTAGCGATTTGAAAGGCGCTGGCAAATAAAAATTCTCCTTCCTCGGATATGGAAGCTTTAAATTCCCTGTGGACATTCCCCGCGATAATTTTAGCCGCTCTGCTTATCTCTTGGGCAGCCGAATGCGGGCAATTTTTTATTTCCCAAGGTTTGGCTTTGGCTGTTTTAGCTTGGATTCAAACCCTTCCTGAATTTGCGGTTGAAGGAGTAATTGCTTTTACCGCGGCAAAAGATCCTTCTAAAGCGCATCTAATTACTGCTAATTATACCGGTTCTCTGAGATTGTTTGTTGGTTTGGGCTGGCCAATGGTTTATTTTGTCGCCCTTTTCTTTAAAAGAATCAGGTCCGGCGATAAACGCCCATGGAATATAGAATTGGAGGACGAGCACTCCATAGCGGTCCTGGTTCTTTTACCGGCTTTACTCTACTTTTTGGTTATCTATTTTAAGGGTTCGCTGAACATTCTCGACGGATTGATTCTAAGCGCGATTTATTTCGGCTATTTGTATCTCTTGTCGAAAATTCCTCCGCATGATCGCGAAGAGATTGACGATTTGGGCCGTATACCTAAATACATAATGCGGCATAAGCATCCGTGGAATATTATTTGGATCATGGCATTTTTTGTCTGGGGAGGAGCGATTCTGTATTTTGCCGCTCATCCTTTTCTTAATTCAATGCTTGCTTTGGCTGTTTCTGCCGGTATATCGCAATTTGTCTTTGTGCAGTGGGTGGCGCCTTTCTTAAGCGAATTCCCCGAAAAACTCTCGGCGTTTTATTGGGCCAGGAAAGTTAATAAAGCCTCTATGGCGTTGGCCAACTTTGTTTCGTCTTCCATTAATCAGTGGACTATCCTTGTGGCGCTCATTCCTTTTATATATTCTTTCGGTATGGGCAGGTTTGCCAGCGTAATTTTTGACGAGCAGCAAAAAGTGGAGATACTCTTGACGATTGTCCAGTCTTATCTAGGGTTTCTGTTTTTGGCAAGTATGGATTTCAATTTCTTCGAGGCCGCGGCTTTATTTTTACTGTGGTTGGCGCAATTCATTTTTCCCGGCATCCGCGGTGGGATTATTTGGGTTTATGGCGCTTGGGCGTTAATTGAAACAATCAAGCTGGCCAAAAATTTCGAAAAAAGAAATGCCTTCCGTGTGTTCTTTCAATTAAGCCGGAAGCGCTTAAGCAGGCCTTGATTTCGATCGTTAATCCTGCTTGATATTTTTCCCGGCTATTGTTATAATCTCAGATTGGCATATTAGATTACGCGCGGGTGGTGGAATGGCAGACACGCTACTTTGAGGGGGTAGTGGGGCAACCTGTGAGGGTTCAACTCCCTCCCCGCGCACCAATAAAAAATCCCGCTATTCAACTAGCGGGATTTTTTAGTTTCTTTTAAAGCCTATCTGTCTTCTATGCGCCTGTCTTTTACGTAGTTGCTTCTCTCCAGGCTCTTGGCGTAAGATTTTAACTCAGCGCCTATTTCGCCGATTTGAGCCACGTGGGTAACCTTGCGGTATTCGTTGGTCACTATCCCGATAGATACAGAAAGAAGCGGTATTTTTTGTTCTTGTCCTTGCCGGTCCTTGCCTGTTATGTATCCATTCTTTGCGTCTTTTTCATTGTAGAAAGATGGGACAAGATTTTCAAAATCGAGGATCACCTTTTGGCACAATGAATCGGTTTTATCCGGAGTAGTTACAATCACGAAATCATCCCCGCCGATGTGCCCTACGAAATCATCGTGATTGCCGTGTTCTCGTGTCGCGCGGATAAGCAGGCGGGCTGTTTCGCGGATCACTTCGTCTCCGTGTTCAAACCCGTATTTATCGTTATAAGACTTAAATTTATCCAAATCTATATAGCAGACGGCGAATAAAGACTTATTTTCTATGCGTTTGGAGAGTTCTTTTAATATTGAGACGTTTCCCGGAAGGCGGGTAAGGGGGTTTGCTTCAAGGTCCCTCTCGGTATGCCTTAAAATCATACGGATTCGCGCCAGCAATTCTTTCGGCTCAAATGGTTTAACTACATAATCGTCAGCTCCGGCGTCAATACCGTCAACCTTATCGCTTATATCGCCTTTGCCGGTTACCATAATTATGGGTAAGTGCCGGAGCAGGAGGTCGCTTTTTATCCTGCGGCATACTTCGCGCCCGTCGATCTTGGGAATTTTATAATCGAGCAATATAAGATCAGGTTGATTGTCGTGGATTACCTTTAAAGCTTCTTCCCCGTCGCCAGCCTCCAGAATCTCATAGTTTTCTTCGGAGAGGGTAAGCTTTAACACATCCCGTATGTCGGGGTCATCATCGACTATAAGTATTTTTATGGACATATTTTTTAAGATGCTATCGGTAATGTGAAACTAAAATTTGCGCCAGAGCCGGGAGAACTTTCAACCCAAATTCTTCCTCCTTGAGCTTCGACTATGTGTTTTACAAGGGCCAATCCCAATCCTGTTCCTTTGACCTCTTGGTTTATGGCGTTGTCAACCCGGTAGAACTCGTCAAATATGGAATCATGCGCTTCTTCGGCTATGCCGCAGCCGGTATCAACGACACTGATTCCCGCCATTTTATCCATTTTACGGCTTTTTATGGTTATGGAACCGTCAGGCGGAGTAAATTTCATCGCGTTGCCGACGAGATTTATAAATACGCGTTCTAGCTGTGTTCTGTCGGCCAGAACCGCATTTGCTTCAGGGCCGATCTCGACAACGAAAGACAGCTTTCTTTCCTTTAGTTGTCCGGATAACAAATCTTCCACTTTAGCTGTGATTTCTTTGAGGTCGCAAACCTCTGTCCGCATCGTGACTTTTCCGGATTCAATGCGGGATATATCCAGCAGTTCATTGACCATATGCACAAGCTCGTCGCTATGCCGGTTGATTTTCTCGAGCCGCTGACGCACTTCCGGAGGCAAATCTCCTAATTTCCCGGTAAGGAGTATGGCGGCGTATCCTTTGATGGAAGTAAGGGGTGTTCTTAACTCGTGAGAAACGCTTGAGACGAAATTGGTTTTATTATCGCTTATTTTTTTAACCTCCTCCAGCGCCAAAGTCAATTCCCGGGTTCTTTCAGTCACCTTTTTTTCCAGCTCTTGTTGGGCGTTCCAGGTCTTTTCGAAAAGACGGGCATTTTCCAGGGCCTGGGCCAATTGGGTGGAGAGTATTTTAATCAATTCTTCGTCCCCTTCAGTAACTGTTGTTTCCAGATTTTGTGTTCCAACAAAGATCAAGCCCCGGTTATTTTGTTGAGGCGCTAAAGGACAGATGATGAATGAATTGATCTTGAAAATTTCGTTTAACTGCTGCAGAGTAATTAAATTATTGGATGCCGAAATGGAAGAGAGGGTCTTGTCGCCGGTTATGAAATCCATACAGCGTTCTTTGTTTTCATTGAAAAAGGACTCTATCGATTTAATCGCTTCGCCGGGATATCCTATACTGAAACGCAAAACAAAACGTTTGCCTTTGTCGTCCCAGAGAAAGCCGAAAGCCTTTTCGAAACCTAATTCCTTGAGGTGCTCCGGTTGTATGCGCCTGAAGATTTGGTCTTCTTCTAGAGTCATGCTTATCATGCGGGATAAGCTTTGCAGCGCATAGAGCCCGGATATTTTTTTGTCCAGCTCTTCTTCTATTTTATTCAATTCTATATCCGTGCGCACGATAAGTTTAGCCTGTTCGTCCATATCGGAGAGGGATTTTTTCAGGCTGCTGACTTGCGAACGCAATTGATTCTCATTCTGGATTTTGTAGGTAAGCGCAATTGCCAAAGCAGCAATTATCAGCGCAAACAATAAAAGGGTTAACATTTGCGTATGGTTGGAATCATTCGGTTATGGTTAATATCGCTATCGAATTATTATGAAAATATGTTTTTCCTAAATTGTAATTTGCTGAATTCAAAGGCGCTTGTTCCGCCGAAGTGTATATTCCGGCAAACGGAACGTCGCTGCCCAAAGTTTCCCGCACGATCCGTATCTCCTGGGCGGCCTGCCTTCCTAACAGAGCATACCGCGATAAGGAATTTAATACAAGCGCAAATTTAATTTTTTTCCCCCTTGCGTTATCCAGGGCTGTTTTGGCAGCTTTAGCTGCTGCGGCCAGGCAGGAATCTTTTGAGCTTATCATCAGCCTGACCATGCTTCCTTCGGGCACTTCTCCGCGGAAAAGAAGAGAACCGTCATTTTTTATCGAGATAACGCTTCTTAAAAGATATTCTTTGTTTCCGGATACAGCTATGCCCAGCGGATAAAACACAGAGATACGTTTAAGTTCCCTGTTTAGTTCCAGAGTCTCTTTGCCGAAATATTCTTTATACAGGTTTACTGCCGGCAGGCCGTCTATTTCGTTTACCGTATCTACTTGTGTCCGGGTAGCATAACGCGGTTTTCCCAGGGGTTGCCAGCCATGTTCTATCCCTAAGCTAAAATTGAGTTTTCCTCCCCAGAGTACTCCGCAGACCGCATTGTTCAATATCTCCGAGCCGGAATAAAGATGATTTTCTGCATGGTCAATTCTCTTGGGCAGGGAGGCTCCGACCAGAGGAAAACCTCTGCCCAGCTTCTCCTGTATTCCGGTAACAAGGCTGGAATAGTCGCCCGTATTTGTGTTGGAAAATATCACGCCTAAATCGCGGTGAACATTTTTGCAGCCATACAAAAGTTTCCCTCCCAATTCCTCTCCGGAGGATAGCGTGTTGTTTATGGTTATGTCCTTGACGCAGGCAGCGTTGAAATAGGAGCCCTCATTAAGTTTAAAGAGGACGAGGATAAGCCCGTGTTTTAGCGGGCCGTTTTGGGATATGATAATGGAACTGCTTGAGCCCAAAAGAGGTATTCGGCCTATGAGATCGGCAGTAGTTTGTAAAACCAGAGAATGGCTGAATTCTTCCGTAGTAAACAGGAGCGCGAAGTCGATATTATCAGGCTTTATCTGAATAATTGCTTCTTCAACCGCCTCTTTGACAGCTTTCAGGTGATCGAGTTCTGTGCTTACGCCTATTCCTACGCGCATGGGTTGTATTATAAACACTTTAAAAAATAAAGTCAACCATAATGATAATTGCGAAAACATAATTATTGACTAAATCTCCCGGTATAGTAAAATACCTTAGATTTTTTTCTGGCCCCATCGTCTAGCCTGGTCTAGGACGTCAGGTTCTCAGCCTGTAAACACCGGTTCAAATCCGGTTGGGGCTACTATTTTCAAGTTTCTAATTCCAGATTGAAACCACAGCAATAATGTAGATACCCTGATGAGTATTTATCAGGGTATTTTTATGGTATAATCATAAAAATAAACTGTAATTTAGAGTGGGTTGCTGTTGCAGGGAGCGGTTGAAAATGAAAAAAATGGTAATTTTTTTAATCTGCGTCCTCTGTTTAGGCGTTTACTTTAATAGTTTAAACAACGGTTTTGTCTTTGACGATAAAGCCTTGATTCTGAATAATCCGTTTATAAAATCCCCCAAATTACTCCCTCAGGTATTTAAGAAAGATATATTCGAGCATTGGTCAGGGCAAAGGCCGTTCGATCTTATGTACAGGCCCCTGCAGGCCGTAAGCTACTTCTTAGATTATAAAATCTGGGGTGGGGATAAACCGTTCGGGTTCCATCTTGCGAATCTGCTTTTGCACTTATTGAACGGGATTTTAACCTTTATAGTTTTGCTTAAACTGTTTTCAGATATGCGCCTTGCTGCCATCGCCGCTGTTCTGTTTATAGTGCATCCGCTTCAGGTTTCGGTCGTTTCTTATCTTTCCGCCCGCGCGGACTTATTGAGTTTATTATTTTTGTTATCGAGCGTCCTCCTTTTTCTTAAAGACTTGCCTATCTTGAGCTTGTTGTCTGCTTTCTTGGCTCTCTTATCCCGGGAAAACGCGGTATTTTTATTCCTCTTCATTGCGTTGGTCATTTTTATTCAGAAACAAGAAAAAAGCCGGTATAGGATACTCTTCTCTTTCATATTGCTGGATTTGGTTTATTTAGCCTTTCGCTTTTTTCTATTTGGTTCCAGCGGCCTGGCGGTTCATGAGCAATGGATATCTTTGTTTTGGCGAATAGTGAATTTCGCGGCAATAATTTTCAGGTATATTATATTGCTGTTTTTTCCGTTTAACCTGCATTTCTTGAGGAGCGCCCCGGTCATTACCGGCCCGCTTAATTTTAAAACGGTAATAGTCATTTTTTGCGCCGCGTTAATCTTGTTGATACTTTGGAAATTAAGGAAGAACAAAACTATTATTTTCGGGTCTCTTTGGTTTCTGTTTGGCCTTTTACCGGTATTCATGCTTATGGACGGTTATTCCACATCCAAAGAGGTATTCATGGCCGAAAGCTGGTTTTATCCGGCTTCAGCGGGGATTTTTCTCATCCTCAGTTTAGCTTTGACTAAGCTCAAGAAAAACCGGTTATTGGTCCCGGCAGTTTTTGTTTTATATTTCGGAATACTTACCGTTTACAACAACCGTATTTGGAAGGATGCTCCCACTTTTGATAAGAATACCTTTAGTTACAAACCTAAATATAACCCGTTGAGGCACATACTGGTTGAGGATTATCTTGAAGCTGGTTTTTATAATGAGGCGCTGTCTGAGATAAAAGAACAATCCAAATATTACAGCGAGGACGATCTGCTTATAAATATAGAGTCGGGCGATTACTACTTTTTTACAAATAATCCCGGGAAGGCGCTTGAGCGCTACAACAAAATAGTATCGAATCATTTTATAACCTTATACCGTATGGCGGTTTGTTACAAAATGTTGGGTAATTTTGACAAGGCCAAAATGTTTGCTTTGGCTTCTTTCAGGAAAAATCCCTATTATGAGCCGAATAAGGATTTGTTATGCGCATTAGAGGTTAAATTCAAAGACAGCTGTTCTTAGCGCTCGCTATTTAAGGACTAAATAAAAATTTCTCTTGCTATTTGGCGCGCTTTATGATAGAAAAATAAAATAACAAGGAGGATTTATGCGCGAACATTTAGCTTTTTTAAAAACATCCAGCCTGGTGGTGAAAATCGCTGCCTGGATTTTTTTGCTTTTAGGGGTTGTCGGAGGCCTATCGCTTGTTTTCGGAGCTGTTCCCGGAAATTCCCGCTGGATGGGGGTTGTGGTTTTAGTAGTTTATACTTTCTTTTTCTTCTTTCTTTTTCTTATTGCCAAGATCGCCGATCTATTGATCCGGATAATCAACGAAATCAAGAAAGAATAGGCAGCCCAAATTGAGGAGGTAAAAAAGTGAAGCGTAATATTATCTTGTTTGCGGTTTTAAGTTTGTTTTTTAGCGTTATTTTAGGATGCAATAAATTGTCTTCTCCATCCGGCCGAAAGATAGAGTTAAAACTTCCCGTGCAGGCCGTCGAGCCAAAAGGCCCCGTAGTCGCCAAGGTTAATAATATATCAATAGGCCTGGATGACCTTAACCAGGAAATTGAAATCTACAACGCTAATGTTCCCGCCGATAAACCCGAGCTTAAAATTACCACGCGCGAGCAGAAGATTAATTACCTTAAGAATGAGATAGTCCGCAGGACCCTCCTTTATCAGGAGGCTTTGGATAAGGGGTTGGATAGGAACGAAGACGTTATCAAGGCTTTGGAAAAAACCAAAACGGATCTATTGGTTTTGCAGTTGATTAAAGACGTTACTCAGAAAGTCGATGTTTCTTCCAAGGAGATCGAAGACTATTACAATACTTATAAAGAACAGTTAAAAGAGCCTGAAGAGAGGCAGATACGCGAGATAGTTGTTGCCACCGAGCAGGATGCCAAAGATGTGATGATTCAGCTTCTTCAAGGGGCAGACTTTGCCACTTTGGCCAAAGAACGTTCAACCGCTTCCAGCGCGAAAAATGGCGGTGATCTGGGCTTCATAAAAAAAGGGAAAAAATCCGCCCAGTTTGATGCGGTAGCTTTTTCTGATTCTTTGGAACAGGGAAAAATCAGCAGTATTTTCAAGGGTCCCGACGGGTATTGCATTATAAAGCTGGAACTTAAGCATGGAGGCAAGCAGAAGTCTCTTTCCGAGATGTGGGATGACATTAAACGCGGGCTCACCTTTTTGAAACAACAGCAGGTTGTGGAGGATTTAATCGGAAAGCTTTCCCGCGAAGCCAAAATAGAAGTAAACGAAGGAGAGATAAAATAGTGCCTATCGAAAGACAGAAACTTATACTAATAGCCGGGGTGGTTTTGGGGGTATTGGCGATTGTTATGGTCAAGGTTTATCTGGACCAGCAGCAGCAAATCGCGCAGGAACAGGCGAAGAAAGCGATCGCTAAAATGCAGACTAATCAAACCGCTGTTTTGATAGCCAAGCAGGATATCCCCAAAGGCATCCTCATAGAATCAGTGCCGTTGGATACCGCTGTTGTTCCGAATAAATTTGTCCAACCGCAAGCGGTTACTTCCTTAAGCAGGATTTCCGGAATGGTTACAGTAGTGGCTATTTCCAAAGGAGAACAGATAACCCTTTCTAAATTAGTTAACGCAAAGCAACAGTCCGGCGGAGATTTAGCCGGAATAACTCCTGCCGGCAAAAGGGCAATTTCGGTGGCAGTTGATAATATATCCTCGGTGGCAGGTATGGTAAGGCCGGGAGATTACGTGGATGTTATCGCTACGATTCAGATACCGGTTCAGGGCGCTGACGGCCAGCAAGGAAGCCAAGTAGCGGTGTTACCGTTATTTCAGAACGTTTTGGTTTTAGCTGTGGGGCACAATACCGGGGCCTCTGTGGCTCAAGGCAGCCGCACAAAAGAAGAATCTGTCACCAGCGGCCCTCCTTTGGTCACCTTGGCGTTATCTCCTCAAGAGTCAAGCTTTATAGCTTTTGTGCAGGAACAAGGCAAGATTCGTTTTACTCTGCGTTCTCCGGCTGATGCCAAAGTCGAACCGATTATGCCGGCCAACCTGAATACGCTTTTCCAGTATATTCTGCCGCAGTCTCAAGGAGCGTCTTGGACAGGGCAGGAAACGAAAAAAGAAGAACCGCCGCCGGTCGAAACAATAGAAATCTATCGCGGGGTAAATAAAGAAAGAATGCCCATATCCAAATAATGAGAGCGAGGAAAATGAAAAGACTATTTATTATCCTTATATTCGTAATTGCTTCGGTTATCATTACGCCATTTAAGGTTTATTCGGTTGATTCGTCGGCTGAAGAGTTGAAGTGTTTTATCGGAGAAATCCAGATAGTGCCGGTGAATAAGCCTATACGCGTTTCTATAGGGAATCCGGCAGTTGCCGATGTCGTCAATGTCAGTAAGTCCGAAATAACCATCAATCCTAAGTCAGCCGGAGCTACTGCGTTAACTGTTTGGGATAATTTTGGCGAGCAGTCTTACCATATTAAAGTGTATGCCGAAGATACCAGTTTGATCAAGCGCCGGATAGACAACCTGTTAGCCAAGCTTAACCTGCCTGATGTGAATAGTAAAGCTGAAGATGAGGAAGGCAAGGTTATTCTTCTGGGAACCGTGAAATCGGCCAAAGATAAAGATAGAATCGCCACCGCGCTGGGCGCGCTTAAGGATAAAACCGTCGATTTAATCACCGTAAAAGAGGAAGAGGCCAGTATAGAAATTGATGTTCAGGTAGTTGAAGTTGATAACGGGTATCAGGATAAGCTGGGTTTTACCTGGCCGGGTTCGATTACTTTTACCGAAGTCGGTTCAGCCGGTATATCCGCTGCAGGCACAACCTGGGGAAAAGTATTCCATGTGGCTAATATTACCCGCGGCGCAGCCAACCCTTTTACTCTTAAATTAGACGCTTTAATCCAGGAGGGAAAAGCGCGCATACTTTCGCGTCCGCGCCTTTCCTGCCAGAGTGGAAAAGAAGCCAAGTTAGTCGTAGGCGGAGAAGTGCCGGTTTTAAGCGGCACAGTTACTCCCGGCACAAGCGGTTCTACATCGGTAGGCGCCACTACCGGCGGATCAGTCGAATACAAGGAATACGGTATTATCCTGAATATAAATCCGAGATTAGAGGATCTTAGCCGCGTTCATCTCAATCTGAATGTCGTGGTTAGCGAACTGGGAGACCAGGTATCGACTACTTATGCCTTAGCTTATAAAATGACTAAGCGGACAGCGACTACCGAGCTTTTTCTTAACAACGGTGAAACTATGGCTATCGGCGGCTTAATCAAGAAGAAGAATAAGGAATCGGTAACCAGGGTTCCCTGGCTCTCCGAGGTTCCGGTTTTAGGAGCCATTTTCAGGCAGAAAACTACCCAACAGGGGTGGAATTCGGATACCGACAATGTCAACGATACAGAGTTGTTTATTACGCTTACGCCGAGAATAGTCAGCCAGCCCAAGCCGCAAGAAAAAGAAAATGTTCCTTCCGTAAATGCTCCTTCGGATGTCAACGAACAGGCGCAGGATCCAATCTTGAATTATTGTAAGATTATCCAGAAAAAAGTTCTGGATAATCTCGCTTATCCGGTTGAAGCCAAACAATCGGGGTTTCAGGGCACGGTAAAATTATCCTTGAGGCTCTCTTATCAGGGAGAGTTGCTGGATGCGAAAGTGAAAGAGTCTTCGACGCATAAGTTACTCGACGATGATGCGTTAAGCACGGCGCGAAGAATAGCGCCGTATCCTCCATTTCCTCCCGCAGTAAAAGAAAGCGATATCTGGGTAGATATCCCCATCATTTATCAACTGGAATAGTATGGCCAAACGAATAGTAATATTTAGCACTAAAGGCGGAGTAGGCAAGACGCTGATTGCTTCTAATTTAGCGGTGGCTCTTGGCGCCGAAGGCAAGAATGTCTGTCTTATTGACTTAGATACGCATGTCGTCGGAGATATGGCGCATATGCTTAATCTTAATCCGCAAAGGTCGATAGCCGACCTGATGAATTTCCTGCAAAAACAGCCGCAGCAGACAAAAAAGTCCGATTTCGTCATTAAAACCAATTTTCCCAACGTGGATTTCTTGGCGGGTATTTCAAGGCCTCAGCAGGCAGCGCATATATATCCGGAAATGGTCAAGGACGTATTGGCCTTTTTGGATAAAGATTACGATTTTATAATTTCCGATGTCGGAGAGATTTTTAATAACGTTTTTCTTTCCGCGTTAAATCAGGCTAACCTGATGCTGTTAGTGGTTACCCCCGATGTGCTTTCAGTATATCAGACTAAATGGATGCTGGAGACCCTGCAGGTATTGCATTTTCCTTTGAGTATGATAAGGCTGGTGCTCAATAGGGCGGAATCTTTATCGAGCATAAGCTGGCAGGAGATTCGGAATAACATTCCTTTGGAAATAATCGAGAAGATTCCTTCCGAAGGAAAAGCGGTAAATCAGGCGATAAATCAGGGAGTGCCGGTAGTAATCGATTCCCCGCGTTCCCGGATTGCGCAGTCAATTTTGGAATTAGCCCGCGCCCTTTACACAGACAAGAAACTCTTCGTAGATATAAGGAATATCGATGAGATCAGTTTAAAAGAGGCAGTGGTAGATAAATCGGGACAATTCTGGAAAGAGCAGGATCTCTCCGAGCCGGTAGTCGAACCAAGCGTCGAGGACAAAGATCAAATTTTAGTCCTTAAGCGCAGGATACACGCCCGCCTTATCGATGGGATGAATATAAAAAAGATAAACTTGAATGTCTTTAGCGACCATCGAAAGACCAAGGAATTAAGGGATAAGGCGGAAGTTCTTGTGGCCAATCTTCTAGTGGAAGAGGCAGGCAGTTTTATCCCCTCTCAAGATGTGCGCAAGAAAGTGATTAAAGACATACTTGATGAAGCCTTGGGCCTGGGGCCATTGGAAGACCTTTTAGCTGATCCGGATATAACCGATATCATGGTCAATAATAAAGATGAAATTTTTGTGGAAAAACACGGAAAAATTGAATTAACCAGCAAAAAATTTCTTTCTAATGAGCAAGTCCGCACGATTATTGAACGCATAATTGCCCCCATTGGAAGGCGTATCGATGAATCCGTGCCAATGGTTGACGCGCGCCTGTCTGACGGCTCACGCGTAAACGCGATTATCCCCCCGCTTGCATTAACCGGGCCAACTCTTACGATTAGGAAGTTCCGTAAAGAAAGGTTTAAAACAAACGATTTGGTTAATTTTGGAGCGCTTACTCCGGAAATGGCCGATTTTATCCGGGCCTCTGTTTTATGCCGGAAGAATATGATTGTTTCAGGAGGCACCGGGAGCGGAAAGACCACCGTGCTTAACGCTCTTTCGGAACATATTCCTAACGATGAAAGGATTATAACTTTAGAAGATGCCGCAGAGTTAAAATTAAATCAGGTGCATTGGGTAAGATTGGAATCCCGGCCGCCGAATATAGAAGGTAAAGGCGCGGTTGCTATAAGAGATCTTTTCCGCAATACCCTTAGAATGCGCCCGGATAGGATTATCGTCGGCGAATGCCGCGGGACCGAATCGCTCGATATGCTTCAGGCAATGAATACCGGCCATGATGGTTCGATGACTACTATTCACGCTAATTCTACCCAGGATGTTTTGTCCCGGCTTGATTCAATGATTCTTATGTCGGGAATAGAGCTTCCGGTCAGGGCCATACGCGAAATGATTGCGTCGGCTGTCGATGTAATAGTCCATACTGCCCGGTTATCCGATGGTTCGCGTAAAGTTATGGCCATCTCGGAAATCAGCGGCATGAAAGACGAACTGCATATAATCCTTAACGATATATTTGTCTTCAAACAGACCGGAGTAGACACTCAAGGCAAGGTGCAGGGGTATTTTACCGCTACCGGCTATAAGCCTTCTTTTCTTGATGAAATCCGGGTGCGCGGCATTGTGATTTCCGAGGACATCTTTAAGCCTTCCAAACCTTAGTATTTTCATGCGCTTAGTCAATCAAACCAAAGGAACCATCTTAGCCGAAAACGTTTTTCTTGCCAACTCTTTTTTAAAAAGAATAAAAGGTTTACTAGGGAGGGCAAGCTTTAATAAGGGAGAAGCTTTGATTATTAAGCCGTGCAATTCAATCCATACGTTTTTTATGCGTTTCCCCATTGATATCTTATTCCTGGATAAAAAAAACAAGGTTATTCAAGCCTTTTCCGGCGTCAAGCCTTTTAAGCTTACCAAAATCTATCTTCAAGCAGAGCATGCTGTTGAACTTCCCTCCGGAGCAATCAAAGATAGCTTAACAAATATCGGAGATACCCTTGTTTTAATGTCCAATCTAGCCTGACTTGACAAAGTTAGAATCTGTGCTAAGCTATAATTGAGATTAGAAATGTCCAATCTGGGGGTAACAAATGGGTGTAGTGCATAAGTTAAATTTAGAAGTAAGGAATTTTATAATAGAGCAGAAAAGCTCGAATCCTGCCTTAAGTTGCCGTAAATTAACCGCTTTAGTCCTGAATAATTACAAAATAGATTTGTCGAAGTCCAGCATAAATATGATCATAAAAGAAGCTGGTTTAAGCGCTCCTATAGGAAGAACGCCTAAAAAGAAGAAAAAGCATATTGTTATGCCCCAATTACCTGTTTTATTGGAAGACATTTCTTTTGGAGAAACAAGAGTTCTTGAGGATGAGCGGCATATCCGGGAAGCGGCGGAAGCGGAAAAGTTAAGGCTGGCTAAGCTGGAAGAAGAAAGAAAGCTGCGGGAAGAAGAGTTTAAAAGGGCGCAGGAAGAAAAACTCGCTCAAGAAAAAGCGCAAGCCCTTGAAGAAAAACGCAGGCAGGAAGAAATAAAGAAAGCCCAAGAAGAAAAAGAGGCTGAAGAAAAGATTAAGGCCGAAGCTGATAGGTTAAAAGCGTTGCAGCTGGAAGAAGAAAAAAAACGTCAAGAGGAAGAGCTTAAAAAGGTTCGGGAAGAGGAAGCCAGAAAAGCTCAGGAAGAAATAAGAAAGGCCCAAGAGGAAGAGGCTAGAAGAGCCAGAGATGAAGAGGTCAACAAAGCCAAAGAAGAAGAGCATAAGCGTGAAGAAGAAGCTAAACTTCGGGCCGAAGAAGAAAGATTAAAAGCGCTTCAGATTGAGGAAGAGAAAAAACGCCAAGAAGAACTTAAGAGAGCCCGGGAAGAAGAGATTAGAAGAGCTAGAGACGAAGAGGTCAACAAAGCCAAAGAAGAAGAGCATAAGCGTGAAGAAGAAGCTCGGCTTCGGGCCGAAGAAGAAGCTGCCAGGAAAGCCGAAGAGAAGAGATTAATAAAGCTTGCCGGGGAGCAAAGAGGAGCTCCTTTATCTAACGAGAAGCTTCCGCAGTTGGAAAATACCGGCATCGTGTTTCTTAGGGCTGTAGATTCTATAATCGGTATAAGTAGATTAATTGCCGCGGCAATTAAAAACAGATTTTCCGGAGGAGGAATCAATCTCGATGATCTAACGGAAAATATCATTTATCTTCCTCTGCTTCAGGGAAAAATAGAAAAAGCTTTAGAAGACAAGCTAAACGGTTATCTAAATGAAATTGAGGGTATAAAAGGGATTAACCTGGATATTTCGCGCATAATGGGTTTGAGCCTGCAGGAGGCTCGCTGTGTCAGGGTCGGCTTATTTGATGGGACCGCCCTCTATCTGGACGGACAATTTTATTCCGTCTGGTCAAGCCCGTATATTCCCTATGATTTTGCTTCTCCGGTTTACAATTTGAAAAAGCAGATCGATAAATATTTTAACACCGATTCGCCGGTCATTCTTTTTAATGCTCCCGGCTACGATATTCCTTCACAGGAATTTTTTAGTTTTCTCGCAGGCCTTGAGGCAAAAGAAAACAGCATAAATAACCTGACTATTTATGGAAACAAGCTTAAGGAGATAGAGATTCTTCCTGTATCCCAAGCCAAAAAACATTATTTTATTTTTGGCGTATGGCCTTGGCAATTTACCGAATGCCGGAAAGTTAAAAGTATAGGTGATTTCAGGATGTTTCATCTGGCGGAACAGGAGAAAGACGTATTTATCGCGGATATCGAGATGGAAATACGCCACCCCGGCACCGGTAAACAGATATCGTTAAAAGGATGCGTTTTAAAGACAAATCCTGCCGAGAAGACCCGTTTGGTTATCTTGAGCAATTTTTCCCGCGAAGTCAAAAAATCGGAAGAGCTGGTTTCTCTATACCTTAACCATTGGCCTAATCTCGACGAAGCTTTCCAGGACTATAGCCATAAAATAGAACTTTTTACCTATACCGCCAATTCGCAGAGGTTTTTTGATCCCGAACATCTTAATTTAGGCTTAACTCAGACTTCCAGCGTCAAAGATTTATTCAGGAATTACCTAAAGGCTTTGGATGCTTACGCGCGCTGGCATTTTTTACCGGCAGGATATGAAGACAAAGAGCTTTCAGTTGCAAAAGAGCGTTTTTATGATTTGGGGGTGCGGTTAAAAAATAGCGAGACAGGCTGTAGAGCCGAATTTGTTTTACCCGAAGGAGGCTATTCTTTTGATAAAGATTTGGCCTATCTGTGCCGCAGGATAAACGAGAGAGAGATACTTTTGGATGGAAAGCGCTTTCTGGCGCAGGCTTAATGGGCTTGACTAGCGCCAAGCAGGGTGATATATTTTATACGGGGGATTTTTGGGTGAAGAAGGGTCAGAGCGTAATAGAATATGTGGTTATTTTTGCCATTCTGGTGGGCCTTTCTGTGATTCTTTTAAAGAACATCCCCAAGATATTTCAAAATTATGTTTCCAACGCCACGGAAAAAATGGAATGAGGACGAATAACCGAAAAGCCCAGAGCGTAGTGGAATATACAATGCTTATAATTATAGTCGCTGCCGCATTGATGGCGATGACTACCTATATAATGCGTTCGATGAACGCGCGCCTTATACAGACGCAGGACGAATTGAATTATTACCGCAAGGAATAATTAATCGGGAGGTGTGAAGATGAGAAGATTCAACAGGGCTCAAAGCACATTGGAATATGTAATTATCTTGGCTGCGGTGATTGGAGCGATAATCTATGTCGCCAGCACGCTTCTTAAGCCCAAACTGCAAAGTTCTTATGATACGCTTACCACTAAAATGCAGGATAAGGTGAGTTCAGTAAATTTTAGCGGAGAATAAAAGGAGGCAGGATATGTTTAGGCTAACAAAAAAAGGTCAGAGCACAGCGGAATATGCCATTGTTATAGGGTTAGTTATTGCCGCTATCGTGGCAATGCAAGTTTATGTCAAGCGCGGTATTCAGGGAAAAGTCAAAGATGCCGTGGATTATAAGGATTCCAGCGATACCGTTACCGGCACAACCACGCAGTATGAGCCTTATTATACGCAGTCGAGTATGTCTTCTACCCAGTCTGTTGCCGATAAGGAAGATGTTGCTACGGGCGGCGGAGTTACCCGGACTTCTGATACTACCGCATCCAGGACAGGGACTCAGAAAATTACCAGCGCGGTAAATCAATAAGGTCTTAAAATAAAATTCTTGTAAGGAGGTAAAAGATATGTTGATACGTAATTCGCGGGGACAAAGCACCTTGGAATATGTTATTTTAGCCGGGTTCGTAGTGGCGGCGCTCATTGCTATGGGCGTGTATATGAAACGCGGGTTTCAGGGGAGATTGAAAGAATCTACGGATCAGGTTGGCCAGCAGTATTCTCCGGGATATACTACTTCGACCTATACTACTAAAACCAATGTAGCGCAGGTGGAAAATGTCGCTGCCGGGGTTACGACGACCGAAATCACCCAGAACCAGCAGGAAAAGACCGGCACGGAAACTTTAGCCGGGCAAAGCAGCGAAAATTGGGGCAAATGATAAGTGTTACGTAAAGGCCAAAGCACGCTGGAATATATTTACCTACTGGCAATAGTGGCAGCCGCCATTATTGCCATGTTGGTTTATATGAAACGCGGGTTTCAGGGGAATGTGCGCAGCCAGTCTGAACAGCTCGGCGCGGGAAGTTATTCTCCGGGGAATACTACCGCATCCAGCGCGGAGAATAAGGGCCTGGAGTCTGAGATAGTCTCGACTTCTACGAACACAATAACTTATGGCAGCAGCCATCGTTATACCGACGAGATATTGACGCTTAAAGCGGAAACAAAAGCTTTGCAGGATGAAGTTAATGTTTTGGCAACCCAGTTGCACAGTGTTGCCAAATACAGCGCGGCTTGGGAAACTTTGATGGAGCAGTTGAGCAGTAAACAGGAAACATTAAGCGCTAAACAAAAAGAACTGAATATTGCGATGAGAAAATGGCAGTTGGAAGAAAAGACCGCGGATAAGACAGTTTCAAGCAGCGCCAATACTGAAACCGGCACTGAAAAAACTACCCGGCAGGCAAGCGAAAGTTTAGGCGTTGACTCAAGCGACAGATGGGGCAGATGAAACAGATAATTTACAAGAGAGGGCAGAGCGTAACCGAGGTCGTATTGGTTATCGGCATAGTGACCCTAGTGTTGGTTGGGATGGAGATTTATTTCAAACGCGGGGTAAGCGGCAAAATAAAAGATATGGCCGATAACTGGATAGGCAAGGAGCATAAAGCCTATCAGCAAGATACTTCGGGGCTGGAGATAAATGAATCCGAATCGAACTATGCTTCGAGCTCAACGGCAACTTTAACCGAAGGAAGCGGCGGCCAGAAAACATCGCGAACTAACGAAAGCGCGGTGGTTACTTACAGTTCCAAGGTTGAGGATTCTGGCTCTGCTGATTAAGGAGATGACGCGATGTTCAGGGGGAGGAAGGCGCAAACAGCTACGGAATTCGCTATCTTGGGAACGTTGATTATCGTGGCATTTTCTTTCCTTATCAATTATAGCGAAAAAATCAACCGCCAGCAATCTTACTTAATGCAGACTTTCAGGTCAGCGCTCAAGACAGCCAGGACTGAAAATAATGCCGCCAGCTACACCAGAGTCGCCTTCCGGCGGATGCCTAATGTAACTAGTCCGATGGAACTGGGCCAGTTGCAGTCTTTTAGCAGCAGCTCGAATATCCTATGGTCAAAGGGCGAAGAGCCGGATGAATACGGTTATTATGAGGAGAAAAAGAGCGTAAACAAATACCAACTTAACGAGGCCGACGCGATAGACGTAACTCAACGCGAAGATGAAGACCAGCCCGCCGAAGGCGACGTGGAAACAAATAGCAGTAGTTTTCAAAATACTATAAGTTCGAACAGGGCTTTTGTCAAAACAGAAGGATCCGGAAGTATTACTACAAAGAGGACGCTTAGCGCCACAGATGTTTTAAATGCCAATCTCGCTCTGGGGTTTGACAGCACAAATAAGCAGACTACTTATCAGCAGTTTGAGCAATATCTGGGCGAAGGCGGAAAATATTATCCTGATCAGGCAAGTTTGGAGAGGTCCCGGAGTATGCAATGAAAAATAAAGGAAATAAAGGGGACGGTTCTATTTNNAAATAGAACCGTCCCCTTTATTTCTGGGTCAGGTTACGCTGGAATTTACGCTTGTTTTTGTTATAATGGTTGCGTTACTCGCCGGATTGCTTAGTTTGTGGAAGTGGTCCAGCGATAATATTATCAAGCGCCAGATAGACTATAATTCTACGCGCGCGGCGGCAGGCCAAATTTCCGCCGCTGAGGAGCCTCCGGCGACATATGAGGCCCAGCAGATGACGGAGAAAGACGTTTATCTGTTTAAATAAAGGGGAAAACTTGTTTTTTGCTTGGTTTAGCGAAAATAGACAATTTAAGAAAAGGAGCGGGGTATCCGGCCAGATCACTCCTTTTTTACTTGTAGTTCTGGTTATCCTGTTGATTGCCGCCATCGCCACAATCAATATTGGCAGGGTCTCTTTGGATAAAACCTGTTCTGCCAATGCTGCCGACGCTGGTTCGTTGGCAGCAGCCTCGATTTACGCCACCGCCTTTAATAATCTCGCCCAAGCCAACGCGAATATGGAAGATAGTTTTGATATCGCCTATATTTCTAACTATGAAGTTACCTATTTGGAAGCGCAGGATTATCTAAATGAAGCTATAATGTATTCGCTTGTGGCTATTGCGTTGATGGAAGGTGCTATTGGCAGCTATCCGGTAATGTGTTCAGTTTGGGCCACCGGATTGAGGATTGCGGCTATTGAGACCGCCGCCGCTTTCGCACTTGAGCAAGCTTATCAGGCGCTTTTGGCTTTTAACTATTGCGCTCAAGTTATGGAGTCGACTACAGAGTCGTTTCATGAATCCCAATGGAAAGCCTTTTGTAATAGCGTAGTTTCTATGGATAGCGCTTACGAAAGCTCCTATAATTCCGGATTCACTTACGCTTTTTCGAATAGCTGTATATCCCCTAAGCTTGCAGATACCCAGAATGATGAATTCAGCCTGTGGATGTCTTCATTTACCGCCGATAGCGGCGGTATCGACGACTGGATACTGGCAAAACCGGCTAAGGATGGGGTTTACTCTTGGCAGGATAAGGTTGCGCAGGAGCACACGGTTACGGTTACCTTGGATTTGCCCAAAATAACTTCTTATGAAGTCCAGCATACTACAGGCAGTTATTCGGAGATTATTGATTTGCTGGATGATGTTATTAGCCAGTCGTCATTAGTTGCCGGGATATTGAATAGCACAGCTATAGTCTTGGTGCAAATGGCGGTTAGCTTTATCCTTGTTTTTACACATACTGTGATAATGGTTATTGATTGCGCGTGTTGCTCGGCGCAAAACTATGGATGTTGCGCTGCTCAATGGTATGAATATGCAAAGGCAGGCACCTTACTTAAGATTTTGGAAATTGCACATCTACTTGCGGAAGTCGTAATAATTTCCGGCTTAGCCTCGACTTATTTTTTACAAAACAATAATGATAAAGCCTATGATGACTGGTATCCGGATGGCACCACATCGATAAAGAATTGCCAGACTTGTAAGCCCTGCCGCAACGATGAAGACGACGACTTGGAATCCTGCCAGCCTTGTCAGGCTGTCAGCGACCTGTTGATTGTCCGGATTGCCGAGGTAATTATGCCTTACTGGTATACTATCTGTAAGACAACCCAGCAGCATCCCGGAACCAGCTCCGGGATTATGGCTACCAGTTACCCGACGCTAACCAGCAGCAGCAAAGCCAGTTTTTCCGGCGGAGACGTGGGGAATTTCGAATCAACCTATGACGCCAAGATAACGGAGACGAAATAAAAAAGGAGAAAAGAATGAGAGCGATTATCTGCGCAGTTTTGTTTTTTAGCTTCGGGGTTTTTAGTTTTCTGCAAGCCGAAGATTTAAGCCTTCCTTTGCCGCCCGACGCTGTCAAGGTCTCGGAAAAGAATTCCAACTCCGGTTTCACCCAGACTACTATCCAGATTTATACTACTTTATTCTCCAAGGATAAGATCAACGCGATGTATAAAAAAGAGATGGCTCGCGAAGGCTGGGCTGAACAGAAAAAAGGAGCGTATTCGAAAGACGGATATATGGCTATTATCGTGGTTAACCCGCGGCTGGGCAAAGACAATAAAACGCAATTTAGCATTACTACCGCCAAGATGCCCACTAAAGAAGATGTGCTGGCTTCCAGTAAAGACACTCCGGATAAACTGGATTTTATGCCGGTTTATCCCGGAAGCAAGCAGAATTTTCTTTTTGAAACTCCGGCCGGCCTCTCTGCTTCTTATAATACTGCCAAGAGTATTAATGAGGTAACTTTCTTTTTTAAATCCGCTATGCTTGGCTACGGATGGAAACTTTCTAGTGAAACACCCATAACAACAGAGACAAAAGATTGCCCGGAATGCCGCAAGTCGGCAGGAGAAACATCCGGTTCCGATATTAAGATTGTGTCAAGCAAAGCCGGCCTGACGTTCCGCAGAACCGACGGAGAAAGTTGTATCATAAAAATCTACCAGGGAGCTGGAAGGATAGATGAGTCTATGGCTAAAAGATTAGCTGCAGAAGGACAGGGTTCAGAACTGTCTTTCGATAAAACCACTATCTTGGTAACTTATCATGGCAATAAAAAAATTACCCAATAAAGCCCAATCTGTTATAGAATATATAGCGGTGATAACCTTGCTTGTGACGGTATTTATCGCTATGGGAGCCTATTACAAAAGAAGTTTGCAGGGCAGGTTGAGGCAGGCAGGAGATGTTTTGGGAACCGGGGAGCAATATACCCCTTCTTCAAAATAAGGTTAATACGAAAATATGATAATATTACTCGGCCTTTTGATTATGGGTTCGGTAGTTTTAATTGCCATAAGTATTTTTCCGTTGTTCTTGAAACAGCTAAGGGCGTGGCAGGCGGAAAAAGAAGTTAAAGTCGCCAAGCAAATGGACCAGATGTTCGGCGACAAAAGCCCCAAAGCCATTGCCCAGCTTTATTTCATTCTTCCGGTGGTTTTTGCTATGGCTGGTTATTTTTTTTCTCAATCTTTAATCCCCGCTATAATCGGCGGTGCCATAGGTTTAGCCATACCTAACTTTATCCTGAAGATTCGTTTGGCCCGCAGGAAACAGAAATTTAACGACCAGCTTTTAGATACCATAGGTATGCTTTCGAGCTGTCTAAAAGGCGGCTTAAGCTTGTTGCAGGGTTTTGAGGTTTTGGTGGAAGAAATGCCGGCGCCGATGAGCCAGGAATTAGGCCTGTTACTTAAAGAAAACAAGATGGGCATACCTTTTGAAGAGAGCCTCGTAAGATTAAACAAAAGAATGAACATCGAAGAACTGGGTTTGGTGGTTAACGCGTTGTTAGTCGCCCGGGAAACCGGAGGTGAATTGACGAAAGTTTTTAGCCGTCTGACCACCACTATAAGAGATAACCGCAAACTTAAAGAAAACATTAAAACCCTTACTCTTCAGGGAAGAATGCAGGGAGCGATTATGTCGTTTCTGCCGATTCTCTTTGTCCTCTGGGTCCTTTCGGTGAACAAGCATCATTTCGATATAATGCTGACCAGCGATATCGGCAGGATGCTTTTAGTTGCGGCAGTATTCTTACAGATTATTGGTATGTTTTTAATCCGCAAATTCAGTATCATAAATATTTAATATGGAAATACTTATTTATCTTTTTATCATTTTAGCTTTAGGGTTAATTGTCTGGAGCTTGGGTTTTGGCCAGAGGGACAGCCGGGCCGGCAGCCGCTTATCGCAATTAACCCCGATTCCCAAGCGTTCCAATTCCGGCGTTTTATTGTCGCGTATCCTGCCTACCCGGGCGTTTATCGAGCAGGCGAGGATTTACCCCAAGCTGAAGAAGATGATCGAAGCCAGCCACACAAATATCAGCCCCGAAGGATTTTTTAACCTGAAGATATTCATAATGATAGGATTAGCCTTGCTTACTCCGGTTGCTTTAGGCAAGGTTGACCCGGTATATATTGTGGTTGCCTTGGCCATTGGTTATATCGGCCCGGATTTTTATTTAAAACAAAAAGTTTCCAAGCGCAAAGACCAGATTGTCCGCAGGCTCCCGGAAGTCGTGGATTTGTTAGGCCTTTGTATCGAAGCCGGCCTGGATTTTTCCAGCGCTTTAAAATGGGTGATTGATAAAACTCCCACTACGCCCATAAATGAGGAATTCGGCCTTGTTCTAGAGGAGATAAAATGGGGCAAGCCTCGTATCCAGGCCTTAAAAGATATGTCAAGCAGGCTGGATACACCCGAGATAAGTTCTTTTGTGCAGACAATTATTCAGGCAGAGCGGATGGGTTCGCCTGTTGCCGAAGCCTTTACGATACTCTCTGAAGACGCCCGCGCGCAAAGGTTCCATCGCGGAGAAAGAATAGCGTTACAGGCGCCAATCAAAATCCTTCTTCCCCTTATCTTCTTCATAATGCCGGTAATCGGTATCATTATCGGCGGCCCGATATTCCTTCAGTTTACCCAAGGCAAGTTGGTTCCGGGTTTCTAACCGTTTGTTATTTAATCCTATATTTGGTATAATGCAGCTCGATGATTAAATACCGGATTATTTATGTCGGCCTTGGTTTAATAATCCTGTCTGCGCCTATGCGTTCTTCGGAAGCCAGCCTCACCCCTCTGGAAATATCCTCCCAAGAAGAAGAAAAAAGCAAAGAATCCGGCGAGAAAAGCTGGTTTAAGGATTTCAGCGCGTCCAGAGAAAAATTTGCGGAGAAATACGGAACAAAGTTTGCCTTCCTTTTAAATTATACCCAGCAAACAATCTTGGAGAGCGCAAATGATAAAGGCAAGAGCGCAGGCGTTTGGTATTGGAACCTTGAATTGGCGCAAAGGCTTTGGCAAGGAGCTGAGTTGTTTGTGGAATTCGAAGTGGATAGAGGCAAGGGAGTGGATAAATTTTTGCCCACCTTCTCGGTTTTTAACGACAATTCCGGCGATGACGCCAACCTTTATATACCTGTTTTGTATATGGAACAGAAGCTGCTTGAGGATAAAGTAGCTATTGCCGCGGGAAAAGTGGATTTATCCTATTGGTTCGATTGCAATGAGGTTGGGAACTCCGCGGATACGCAATTTTTCTCCAGCGCTTTAGTAAACAACCTGACTATTCCTTTTCCGGCTAAGGGAATAGGCGCGCTGGCGAGCTTCAAGCCATATGAATGGATGTATTTTCAAGCCGCCGCAGCTACAGCCAAAGCAGAGTCGACAAAAATAGGAATTAGCGACGCATTTAACAGCGCGTTTTTTATCAATGAACTGGGGTTTTCTCCTAGCTTTGGCGCGTTAAAAGGAAATTACCGGTTTATCCTCGGTATAAATCATGAGAAATTAAGCTACGTTGATGGCGAGGGAACCAAGACAAACAGTTTAAACTGGGCTTTTAGTTTTGATCAGGCAGTGAGTCAGCGCATAACCTTGTTTTTACGTTACGGCTTTACCGATCCAAAGGTAAGGGATATCGAATATTTTTGGTCTTGCGGCGGGCAGATTCTTGAGCCTATCCCCGGCCGTAAACTCGATTGTCTGGGGGTAGCAGTTGCCCAATCCATTATGGGCCGGGATTTTCGCCAGGCAAATGAAGGCGCGAGCCGCTGCGAAACCATCTACGAGTTTTACTATAATTTCAGCCTAAACCCGGCATTTACTCTGACTCCGGACATTCAAATAGTTACCGATCCCAATGCCAATAAGTCAGCCGATATCGAAGTTGTTTGCGGCCTGAGGCTCCTCTTAAGCTTCTAATAATAAAATCCCAATTTCCAAATCCCAAATCCGAATGAAAATAGAACTTCTCTTTCTTAAACTGAAAAGTTAAAAAGAAAAAGTCAAAATCACAAGTTAATGTCAAATGACAAAGCCCAAAATTCAAAATAAATCTAAATTACAAATACCAAATAACAAAAATTAATGGTTATTTTTTACAATAGAGGCAAAAATCCTGGCTAATTGCAGAGCTTCATCAACAAGAGGTTCTATGTTATCCGAAATATTCTGGTTAGAATGCAGCAGCAATTCCAGCCAATATTTACTCTCTTTAGCCTCTCTTCTACATATACCTATACGATGATAGAAATCCTTTTTTGTCGTAGAATCATTAGCTTCCCTGTAATTAGCTCCAACAGAGCTTGATGACCTTATAAGCTGGCTTATTAATTCAATATTTATGGTATTCCTTATGAACAGCTTGCATAGGTCTATGCAGGCTTTGGCAAATAGTAATGTTCTATCCTCAAGGTCGTATTTCTTATTTTGCATTTAAGGTTTTGGATTTTGTCATTTTAATTTTAAATTAATTTTGAGCTTTGAATTTTGACATTTGTCATTAACCCAAGAACACCTTCCTCTAATACAACTGACGTTACAGACCAGCAAATCTAACTTAATCAACCTCAATTATTCTAGCTAATTATTGTCCAATCTGATTAGGATATCCTCGTTAATGTCCATTCTAACTCAATAATGTCCAATCTAGAAAATAAGGGACGGTTCTATTTTTCTCTGGAATGGAACTCCTGTTTAGCTCCGCAAGAGCGCATTTCTAATGCCGAAAGTAGCTAAAAATTAGCCAAAAGTGAGCCCTAAAAACTTGCTAAAAGACAGCCTGTTTTCAGCAAGAAAGCGCTACCAAAAAAAGCGAAATTTGTCCTTGACAGCGACGAGCTGTGTGTTATACTTTGGTTGTAGTTGAAGGGAGTAACGAAAGGGCAAACTCAAAGAAATTTGAGGACGCAAAGCCGCGGATCCTAAGAAGAAATAAAACACCGAAGTTGAAGAGGATAGCCGGGCTGCCGAATTACCGACGAGATATTTGACAGCCCGGATTTATTTTAGCAAGGCTTAATAAAGAATTTTACAAAGGTTTTATAAAACACTATGAAAGAAAGACTCAGAAAATCGGAAAAGGTTAATGGGGTAAGGGGAACTTCTAATTTATTTTTTAATACTATAGAAAAATAAAATGTTAAAGCAAAAGCTTCAGACAGAAGACTGGAAAGTTACCCAAGAAAAATCCAAGGAGAAATTTCATTCCAGTTTTAAGGCTTGGATTAGGGTGGTGGCTTTTATCGTAGCCGCAGTTTTTCTGCCTGAACAGGTAGCGCAGGCAGTGGAGTATGACTGGCGCGTGCTTTGGAATAAACCGGCAATCGGTCTTTCTTCCAATAGTGTTTTTAGCCCGAATTACCTCAAAAACGTTCAAAATATCAATATTCCTCAAGCAATCAAGAGTATTCTCAAGGATATCTCCAATAAACCCATAAATGCGATCAAAATTTCAGATAATCTTACTATAAAGCTAGATAAGCCTCTGGAAATGTCCAATCAGAGAATAGATGAGTTATATAATTGGTTATTGGGCAAACCTTGTGGTTCCAAAGCGCTTTATGATTATTTGAATTATAAAGGGGTTAAGGTTGATGAACAGGATATCGCGGTTGTGGCTTTAACTGTAGATATCCTGAATGATGTTGTCAAACCGGAAGGCAACCCCAAGGTAATTAAAAACTCCCTTTACGCTTTGTCTCAAGCAGCAGAATTCTTCGGCCAAAAACTTTATCCGGCAAAACTATCAGCTAACAACTATCAGCTAATAGCCAACCTAGCCCCTTTTATCGCACATTTAAATGGCGACCATTATGTTTTGGTTACCCGCGTAAGCGAAGACAAGGTTTATTTTAGCGATGAACATAAAGAAAACTTCTTGCCGCAAGATAAATTCTTCGGCGAATTCAGCGGCTATTGCCTTGTTAGCAAATTGACAGACGACTTGCAGGTATTGACTCCCGCCGAAAGCAAGAAGATCCTTGGAGCAGGGTCATCCTGGAAACGCCACGCTTCTGATGACTCGGTACAATATAATTCCAATAAAATGTTGAGCAGTTTGGATAGCGAGATTTCTTCTTTGCGCAGCAGCGCCAACCGGGCTTTTGTCAAAGATTTATCCACGAGCATAGGTTCGGCTATCCTTATGTCTTCGGTATCCAGTGTTTTTTCGGGATCATTCAAGTCATTTTCTTCGGGGATGGCTTCTAGTTTTAACGGTGTCAGCCAAGGCCTTGTAAACGGTTCAGTTACCTCATTAGTTTCCAACCTTTTTAGCTATACAAAGATGAATCAGAGGAGCGCGGAATTATGCGCTTCTTATGTCAGTGGCGCTATTTTAGGTGCGGCTGGTGGCTTGGATCAATTAACTAACGGCCTTCAAGGCCCCCTTCAACGTTCAATTAGTGGTGGATTAACCAGTTTGGCCACCACCTATGCTACAAGACTGGCCTCAGACAGCGGAATTAAGAGCTCTGTTCTTTCGATATTTATCGGCAATGTGGCTGGTTTAGCGGTGAATAGCGCGGTTAATGGGGCATTCTATAAGTATAATGGCCAATATGTTCAATCTGTGAATAAAGTAACGGGTGATATACATATATCCATAGCCAAAAGCTCCGATTTAATGTCAAAAAGTTATTCCGGAGCTATATGGAATTATTCCAAAGCAGTATGGTCCGTAAACAAAAATAACCTGCTTTCTGGTTTGGTTGCTAACGGCGCAGTTGAAATAGTTACCCGCCATCCCGAAATACTCGGGCTTAGCTCTAAAGACTTGGATAACTTGCCTTATGCTTCGGCAATAAGTTCAATCATCCAGGGAGCTGTAGGCGCTTCGTTCAATAAGGCATCTTTATCTAAAGAAGATTGGGCATCTTTATCTGAGGCTGAGAAAGATCGAGCATCCTTATCTAAGAGTATTTATAGGGCTTTATTGTCCGGTGTTCTGACAGTCGGCGCAGCCAAAATAGAAGCTGAGATACTCAAGCGCAACTCCGGTATGACTGCGGTTATGGCAGCATATTTGTCAGATGCAGGCACAGCTTTAATAAGAGGCTTGGCAGAAAGCATTTTGTCTCCTACCGGTAAAGCTTATAAACCTGAATCGATAGGCCGTTCCGTAATTGATACCGTAACGTCAGCTTTATCCCAAGATTCCTTAGATGCTTTAAGTATGGGTTATATCGGCCGCAACAAATCCATTCTTGGCGAAATTGCCTATGTGCATACTTTGACTTCGACATTCGCTCCGCGGACCCAGGAAATACTCCGCCAGCAGATGGCTTCCAGCTCATACTCTGGCACGGCAGTCGGCGACGGCTCTACCGTTAATCTGACATTAAGCGACGGCACTGTAGCTACTCTAAGCTTGAAAAGCGATTCCGAAAAAATCAAAGCCTTTATGAGTAATGATGTGCATTCCGGGTTGAAGTATGAGGATGCCGCTGGGAATACCTGGGTAAGCAATGGCAACGGCACCTTCTCCTTATATAGCGAATCAAGTTCAAATCAGGAAAGCAGCTTTGTTGCCGGATGGAGCCAGATAGCCCATGACATATATCAGGCTGGCGCAGTCAGAAATATGACAGGTATTGTAGGAACTGTTTCTACCTTTCGGAAAGTCTTTGGCTTGCCGCTTAGCTTTATGACTACTTATCGCGGCGCAAATAATAATTTGCAGGCTGGAAGATTTACGGAAGATGTAATATTAAATACCGGAAGAGAAATTCAGACAACCTTTAGCATCGAAGATATGTGGGGTAATCAGGTTCTTAGGCAGGCCGCAGGATATTACTTTAGTGATAAGACGGTTAACGCAATAATGGCTCTTCCGATAACCACAACTAGCGCTTTTGAAGAGTATAAGGTTAATTCCCTTAATTATTCTCTTCAGCAGACAGCCCCGGCCAGCGATAATGTAACTGCGGTTATTGCTGATGACCAGGCTTCATCAACTCCGTCTTATTTGTCTCTTCCTCCAACGGATTTGACAGGAACTCCTTCTAAGCGGTTTATAAACGAGGAATACTTCGCGCAGATGACTCAGGAAAGCGAGAACCTAATGCCGTCTCCGACAAAGTATTTTGCGGGTAATACCAATTTGCCCCTACCTGTCGAGTATTCCTATGATCCTAATGCGGTCAGTGGTAAGTTGACGATTAAGGCGAATAGTTTGATAGTAACCGATTCTCAGGGAGCGATACAGCCGACAAGCAAGGTAACAGGCTGGGATATTATAGCTTTGAGCAAATACGCTGAAGGCCTGTCAATATTGGTAAGCAGTAAGGAGAGTATAGCCGGCGTTACTGAAACACCGGCCAGCTCCCTGGAAAAATTAACGGCGGTCATCAGTAAGTATAAGGGTAATATTGCTACTGCCGCGGCATTGCTTAAACTTGCTTATATGCGCGGCGATACGATACAATTAGACGGCCGCAGCGTTTACGCAGCCGAGGGTACCATCAAGCTAAATAGCGATGAGGCCTTTGGAATGATGTTGGGAATCAATAAGGCCACTAGCAGCAACGAAATCGTCATCACCAACTCCACCTATCAATACGTGCCGCAGATTAACCATATGATTTCTAAATCGATAAGCGAGATTAAGGAAGAAAAGAGAATCGGGAGCACCAGTTCTTACAGCGCTTACAATGTTTCTCTTAGGGTAGTAAAAATGGAGATGCGCAATGCCAATGATTCTTTCTCTGTCAACGCTTTCGGCGCCTATATGAAGCCTGGGGATAATATTTTCGTCGAGAAAGGGCTCCTAGCAGGAATAGGGATGGATTTCGGTAGTAAATCTCTGATAGTTTTATCCGGGTCCAACGTTGTTTTAAATTCCAAAGGAAGATTTTCTGCTGCAGAAAATAAACCGTCAAAAATAGTTATTGAGAAGAACGCCTTGGAGAAGATCGGTTCATTAGGCGGGTTACTCTTTAAAAATATAGACCGTAAGAGCGGTATAAATCAGATAGTATATAAGGAATGGTTAAAGGGCGCTTCGTCTTTTGAGACCATAGATTTATTTGGCAGAAAAATTAAAGTTGCCGGTATCGAAACCAGAGAAAATGATTCTAACACATACGCAATCGGCGAGATCAACACAATCTTTGAACGTAAAATAAGCTTGCCGCAATCATCAGAATCGAGCGATTTCAGCAGAATCTATCTGGAGGATTCGGGTTCCAGACACGGTGTCTCGGGGGAGAAACTGGCAGCGAATAAAGCCAATGTTATAAAAGAAGGATATTATTCCGATGTGAATAACAAAAAGATCGGGTCGATAATTGAAGCGAATAATACAGGACTGACGGTTTTTTCCCTGAAAGATATAACTTTTAATGAAGTTCCCACTCCTTTCTTTGTCTCTTCCATTTTTGATAAAAACAAAGAGTTGTCTTTAGTTAACTCCGATTCTCCGATCCTAAACAGAGTCCGTTTGAATATCAATGTTAACGTAATCGGAGAAGAACCCCAGATTAGTAAAGAAGTCGGCTCTTCCAAGCGGTTATCCAGATCATTCTTTATAGATAGTTATATAAAAGAAGGAGAAAAGAAGGGGACCGTCAAAATTGACCAAAGTTACGTAAGTCTTACAATAAAACCCGATCAGATTTTTTCCGTGGATATACCTGAAAATATCGAAGATTCGGATATCAATAAAGGGTTTAGTTCTTCGCTTCATCTTGACGAAAATGTCAAGGTTAATATCCCCTGTAGCCAGTATAACGATGTCATAAACGTTATTTATCCGACAAGAAATTTAGGACAATACGATATTTATTACAAGAAAGAAAAAAATGAAGACGGAGCTTATAAATATGTTCCAGTCCTGCCCAGCTACAGGATGGAAAACAATAAGTATGTCTCGGAGTTCGTTACCCCGGATGAGTATGCAGCTAGGCATAGTAAGGAAGGCGGCCTATATTTGAATAAGCGGAATCAGCTTGTCAGGGATAATAAGGGGAGCTTCCAAATTATATCTTCCGGAGAAATAACCGAAAATACCTACGACAGGCTTTCTTGGATAAAGAATGAGAAGTTGAGGAATGTTCTTCTTGGCCCCAATGCTTCTATTCTTTTGAATGAAGAATGGAAAGCCGTAAAGGTGAATTCCAGGGCAATAGCCTCTGTTGGTAATAATATAGGTAAAGTTTCTTCTAAAGATATAGATAATGATGGGAAAGAAATGAAGATTTCTGAATTTAAGGGCCTTAAGTTTATAGGTAAAGGAGGCTTATGGGACGGAGAAGGCATAGACGCAGGGTTAAGCGTAAGAGGAATCTATACCGTATTAGGAGGAGAGAAAGGAACATACTATATTGATGTTAATTCCTACGCGCCTTTATTGAATAAACTATCTGCGACTTACCCCGAGCTTAAACAGAGCTTGGCTTATGCCAAAGGGAACTATCAATATGCAAAAGACCTTGGAAAAAATGTCGCGGTACTCGCAGGGGAAGGGGCGCTTACACTGGCTCTAGCCGCTTTTCCGCTTGATGGTCCGCTTGGCGAAGCCGCTGCCGGCGCAAAAACAATCGCTACCGCCAAGAAAATATTTTCTGTCTCTAGGATTGTCGAAGCCGCAAAGAATATTCATTCTGTTTCTAAGATTGCAACTACCGCAAGAAATGCTCTTTATGTTGGTAATGCAGCCGGCGCCTTATGGACCGCTGTGAATGCGGCAGAACAAAAAGCTGCCACGGGAGAAATTGACCCGCTTATTCTTACCGATACATATATTAAAAGCGGTAAAACCGCAACAGAGTTTTATTTATTTTTCGAAGCCGGCCGTTTTCTAAAGACTCCTTTTTCTGAGGATTTTGCCCAGATTCTTAACCCTACAAGCGCAGGAGCATTATTTAAATCAGCCCTTAAATTTGCCGTGGCCAAAGAAGCTGCTGTAAAGACCACCAATGTGATAATTAATGAAGAAAAAATTTCAAAAGACAATGCGAAATACATCTCAGACGGCTTGATAACATTAGGCAGCCTGTTTCTATTGGGGAAGGCAAATAAGGTGTTAAACAAGGTTCCTTTCCGCGCCACAAGAGATACTCTCCAGAAGGGATTAAATACCGGCGTAACCTGGGGCAATATAAAATCCGGGGTGAACAATGTAACCGTTAACAATCAGGTATATAGTTTTAAAGAGGCCTTCCGGAATAATATGAACGATTTTAGAGATGGTTTTTCTGGAGGGTTTGCCTTTGGTGTTGCCATAGGAGCATTGGGGCACTTAGCTAATTCAACGTGGGCAACCAGATTCTTTAATAAAAACATCGGTAATCCTATCCGGAATTTCTCCGAGAATAGATTCGGGAAGTATCTTACCGGAAACTTAAGTTCCAAGCTTGCCCAGGTAAATAGAGTGCTTGTGTTTTCGAGTATAGGCGCGGGGACAAATATTTACCTTGATTATAAAACCGGTAAATTAAATAAATCTTCTACTCCCGGCGAAAAATTGGTAAGCGGCCTTAAGGGAGCTGCTTATGGATTGGCAGCAAGCTGGCTGTTTTCTCCGGCAGGGCTTAATTATTTAAGAAACAATGTGTTGGTTAACTTAAAAACATATGCTTCCGAAAAAACAGATCTAAAGGCCGGATTGTTTAATACCACTGGATTAGGCATAAGAGGAACAGGCACGACCCAATTCACCTTGGATGTTCTTGAGGGTGCAATCAAATGGCCTTTTGTTTCGGCGGTTATGGATATGGCTTCTCCTGCTTGGGATACAGCTATAGGGGCCTTCGAGAAAGGTGTTGATAGAGCGTTTGGTTATAGCAAAGACCAGCCTATTATTGGGTGGAAGTCGGAAAATGGAATATACTCTATTTTCAAACAGGAATTGCCGGATGGCGGATATGCTCCCATATTCTTTACTAGCACCGGGACAGCTCTGGATAAGGAGCTCTCCTTTTTTACCCAGAAAAGATATAAGGATTGGATAGAGGCTTCAGAGTGCGGCGCGTTTTTAGGGCCGGTTATAAAAATATTCAGCCGTCAGCCGGTCGGAATCTATCCTGGTAATAAGATTGAAGCATTAGGAGCGAAACTAGGGGGTTCTCCGGGTCTTCTGAGCAAAACGGAAACTTTAGCAAGATTTCTTGCTTCGAATGACAAAGTCATGGGTGGTTATAATCTCGGCCCAGTGGCTTCTTTCATTTCCAAGAATTCCGTCTTAGCTGAAATAGATTCTTTGATTTATGTTTCAGGATTTGTTACCGGCATAGACAGGGCCATGCGGCTTCCTGCTAGGGTAGGCTTATATTGGGATACGCTGCGGGGCAATATCGAAAAGAGCGGTAATATTGAACATATTCTTCCGCGCTACGCCGGCGTTTCTTTTTCAGAAAAGGAACGCAGCGGATGGGGTTGGGGTATGTTATTCGTGAAACCTTCCGTTCGCCCGGCAGACGGCTTTTTGGCGCTCTCGATCATTTACCGCGGCGACCAGAAGGGATATAAAAATACCCTTGAAGGGTTGCGTCAGGGAAAGACATTAAACGAAATTATATCCAAAGATTTGAGCATAGGCAAGAATATCTTTGACAAGGCGCTTGCCGGAGACCAGGCTCAGCGGAGCGCATTGTTCGTTTTGCTCCAGCAGTCCTCCAAGTTGAGAGGTATATTATATAGAGATATTTTTAATCTTTCTCCGGAAGTTTCTTCTCAGGTTTTATCATCGGCGGTTAAAGAAGCAAAATCTGATCCTACATTAGATAATTTCTCTCGCCTTTCCGCGTTTAAACAAGCTATCGAATCTTTTTCCGGCAAAGAATCGAAAGGCCTGACCGCCGCACTTGATCATATGAAAGGTTCAATTTACAGAAGAATTTTTGGGCTTGGGGATACCGCCACTGCCGGGGATTTGTCTAGAGCGATCAATTCGGCAAAGTCGACTCCTACCGTTGATAACTTATTGCGCCTGGCCGAATTTACAAGAGCGCTTGAGTTTACCAGCCAGGGAAAAGCGGAAGGATTAAGGACCTTCTTGGATAACCAAGTTACTTCTCAGTCAGCCGGAATTTTGGCGGAGAAAGGTATTACCGTTAAATCAGTCTATAGCCTGTTTGCATTGAATACCGTAAATAGAATATATACCGGCAATAATTTGAAGCAGTTCGAGGATGTTAAATCCCAGGCCGAAAGAGTTTTATTGGGTTTATCGAAAGATGCCACATCTGCCGAGGTCGATTCAGCCTACAGCCGAGCCGTTCAGGAGCTAAAATCCGGCACGGTAAGCAGTCAGATTAAAGCTAATCTATTTGTATTGAGCGAGATGCAAAGAATTATAAGCGGAAATATTATTACCGGAGTAGGCGAATATCTATTTGAACCGCTCAATACTAATATTGGCGGCAATACAAGCGCCGCTTCTTCTATTGTTGAAACAATTGCTAGGGAGCAAGGCAGAGGATCTATTACCGCGGACGCCCAAAAGCAAATTATTTCTTTAGGGGAGTTAATTAAAGCCAGGGCTCAAGATTTGCTAGATCCGGCAAGCGGCGGGAAGAATACGCAGCCTTTAGACGCCTCATCCGAGACTATAGCCAGATTCTTCGCTTACCGGGCAACCATTTTCAAAGAAGTGCAGGGTAAGGATTGGGATTGGGATGCCGGGCAGATCGGTTTAACAGCGGTAATGACTGAAATAATGGCGAAATTTAATGCCAAGGATCAATCCAAAAAGTCAATGGTTGCTAAGGTGGATGCCGCTTTATCGAAAGCGATAATCAGCCATCCCTGCGGTGGAGGAAAGAGCGAAATTATTGCCATATCAACCGTGATCGCTTATAAACGCAATCCATTCTCTCTGTTAATAACTAGTTCCTCGCAAGCTGACGTGGATCAGAAAGTAGGTAATTCTATTGTCCAATTCGCAAAAGCAGCCGGTATACCTATCAATGTTATTAAGGAAGGACAGGCCAACAAAGAGGTTGTCGAAGGGATAAATCTTACGACACATAAAGTAGCCCAAGAGCTCGGTTTAGATGCCAAGGCGGCAGGAGGGAAAGGACAGATAAATAAGCGGGTATTCATTGTCGGTGATGACGCGCAGGGCCCGTTGGGTAATATGCCTTTAATTCGCGGAGACAATGTGGATAGATTTATTAACGCAAGTATCGGGGATAAAACAAGGACAAGGGAATTAATACAAGGTAAGCAGGCCCCGCTTATAGCCAGCTTAATGGAGCGCAATAAAGATGGGAAGAGCGTAATTGAAGTAAGCGCTGGTGAAGTGCTTATTTCCCGCGATCAACTGCGTAAGGTTTACCACAAAATCCTTACTCCGGAACAGAAATCTTTCTTTGGCGATTTTATGCATTTTGAGGCAAGCGTCAAATCTTTTGCAAACGGCACGCTGCTAGACGGTGTGTTGCCCGCAGCGTATTCGATGACCAAGGCCATCCAAAAGCATTTTAGTCCTGAAGGTAAAGGCGTAATAGGGACGCAGTCATATGCTTATAACAAAGAATTCCTGAGAAACATATACGATAAGTTATCCCCGTCTTTCAAAGAGGAATTCGGAAGGATCGCGCAAAGCGATTACGCGGATAAAAAGATGGGGCCTGTGGATGTATTTGAACGCTTTATGAATTCGACAGGCACAGCGCGTATTTTGGAACTCGGCAGGCAATATTATCTTGAGGGTTCTGGATATAAAAAAGGCGGGACCGATAGAGAACGAGCAATGACTCTTCATAGAAATGTGACCGGATACTCTGTGGCTGATAATTCCCAAGCGATTCCTAACACGGGAACCATCTTTGGGGATAATATAATGGCATCAGCGCTTTATTTAAAACACCATGCCGCATTTGATAAGGTTGCCAATGCCTATTTACATCAGAGTAAAGAGCAAATTACCTATACAGAAGTTCTTGATCAGGCAGGTGGTTTTATTCTTCTATCAGGGACTACGGCAGGCATGGAAAATACCTTTTCGGCAATGGGGGCAAAGGTTATTCAGGTTAAGAGCGAGCCGAATGTCGTTGACGCCATGGTTATGGGAGTATTTAGGTCTGACGGCGAAATATACAGGGCGGTTGATAGAGTGGTTAAGAATGGCAATAAGAAAGGGCAGTATGGGACGATAGTTATTTCCGATACCAGCGCGCAGAGGCTAATAGGTCTTTCCGAGCGTTTAAACAGTAAATATGGCGGAGAATATGGAGAATATAAGGTAACAGTCATTTATAGAAGTGACTCGCAGTTCGATCAAAAGATAGCAAATATTACCGAGCAGATCAAGAACGAGAAGAAGAACAATCCTTCTTTCAAGAGGATCGTTCTGGTCCAGGGTTTGGTTGATGGTCTGAACATCTTAGCTCTTCCCGACGGTGTGGCCGATCCGGGCAAATTGCCCGATGTCGCGGTTATTAAACTAAATCCCGATGCCAAAACCCAGGTTGGTCAGACTACTCAGAGAGCCAGCGTTTTGGATATTGACGGCAACCGGTCAAGCAACAAGAGAATGTTCGGCGATGCGTATCATTTCGTCAACGTTAACGACATAGGGTTCTCTACTAGCCAGAGAAGGGCTTTAATCGAGTCGTCCGATAAAGCTAAAACTCTAGTTGAAATAGAGCAAGATATGGTTCATCAGATAAGCCAGAATAACGTCCAGCGCCTGTTGCTCGAAACAAGGCAGTATTCTTTACAACAGGTAGAGGCGAAGCTGGCCGATTACGATATGTCTTATGCCTGGAGTAAGAAAGCTGATAAAACATCAGGAATGCCTTTAAGCGTATATATCGGTACCTTATCCCAAGAAGAGCAGCAGACGATAACTAAACTTGCCGAAGACCGCGAGTGGGTCAAGCAAGGGTATCTTACTCAGCAGGGAAAGGTTGTGTTCGAACAGGCTCAGGCTTTGACTAAGGCAGGCGCTCAAGCCGCTTATTTACAGAACCTTGGATTTACTGTAGATGAGGCAATCGTCAATCCTTCATTATCCCAGTCTTTAAATACTGTGGAAAACGCAATAAATAGCAATGTCATCTTGGCTTATGATGCCGAGCGCACAGGCATCTCCAGCTTGGTAGCTATGGGCGCTACTATGGAAAAGTTTGGCGTTAAAAATACTCTTGCCGAGACAGTAAGAGTGTTAGACCCGATTAATTATAGCAATTATTCTTTTGCCCGGATGATTGTAAGCAGAACCGCTGAATCCAAAGCGGTATCCGCCCTCGGTCTAAATAACTTTATAAGAGCCGTTGATTTTGTGAATAAGCAGGCGCTAGAAAGTTACAGATATGCTAACGGAAAAATCGAATCACGCCTATCTTTACCGCGCATCGCGTTGATTAAGGCGGCGCAAAAAATAACCCGGTTTACTTATCCTAGATACGGCGCCTTTACGACTACAGCAGGTTCTTCTGCGCAGCTTGCCCGCCAGCTAACAAGTTTGTATAACTTTAATGATTGGAACGGTTATGACAGGCTTGAAAGACTCAGCGAAGCCCTTAGCGGCTGGGGAGTTAGCCTTAACAGTATCAAAATCAACGAGTTGGCCCCGGATAGATACCTTGAATTTTTAGCCAAGAGAGCCAAAGGGATAAGGCCGGAGATCAAGAAAGCGGCAGAGATAATATTTTACTCTAAGGAGGCCGGACAACAGAAATATATTACTTCTGAGAGCCAGGAAATAAGCGATGATTTGGTAGATACAGTTTTAGGGGATAACTCTATTGACCCGGCTAAGGCTACTTGGATAGAGAGGTTTCAGGCTAAAAAAGAGCTTATCTCCATCCAGAAAGCCGTCAAGAAGATATCGGAATCCGGCATCAGTTTTTCCTCCGGAAACCTGACTTATCAACGCGGGCAGGAATTGGCGAATAAACTGAATATAGGTATTAATGATATATTCAACCTAGATTTGAACTTTGGGCTTAAGAGCGATGATTTGGTAAAATTGCAGGAAAGAACTAGGAAATTGAATTTTATTGACGAGAATCTTAAGCTGCTCGGCTTAGGCCAGTCCGGTAAAGGACAATTTGATATTAAGGGAATAGCCATACGCGATATGGCGCAAGATTACCTGTTAAAATCGGGCAAGACGCTAGACCAGGAGATAGATGAGTATCTTCTGGATTTAGCCGCAAGGAATGTGTTGCTTAATTCTTCCGGGCTGGGGCGCGGCTTATTCTTCGGAAAAATCGAAAGAGAGGATGTTGTTCCCGAGTCAGCCATCACCGGCCAGCTAAACAAGGAATTTTACAATACAGAAAGTTTGATAAGCCGTGTTTATCTCGGATTAAATTCCGCATCCAGCGCGGAACAGAAGAACAAATTTTTCGCAGAGTTGCAGAAAAAGGAGAAAGAAATAAAAGCCGGGACAGAGGCGCAGATAGCAAAGATTAAGAAATTGGTTGAAAGAAACGCCGCCAAGCAGAAACCTGTTGTCCAGCAGCCACTTTCTCCGGAGCTGAATAATGAAACAGCTAAACAAAAGAAGGTTGAGGCCTTGGTTACTGCGCTAACGGCTATAATAGAAGGCGCGCAGTTGATTAAATCTGCCGAAGATAAAGGCAATCTGGAGCAACTTAAGGCGCAGGCAAACGAACTCATAAATAATAATAGTGATATTATAGCTAATGTTGATAGGGATACAATAGAGACGGTAAATAAAGAGTTGGGCTTAGCCGAAAGCCGCATAACTGCGGATAATAAACAAGCGGAGAAAGTATTGAAGGCCGAGATAGTCGAACAGCCAGCCTCTGAAATCAAGCTAGAACCAGCTCAAAAGGAGATAACCGACGCAGAATTTACCGAGTCAACTAAGAAGGATGCGCAGCCGCCAGCTCCGGAAGCCGCTAAACAGGAAGAAAATAACAAGAAAAAAGACGGTCCAACTCTCCACGCATTCGTCTTCGGACTCGATTTATTGTTCAATTTGGCCACTTGGCGGAAGGTAGGCCAAGATTTTGGCATTGTAGCTAAGGCTATAGGCGGATTCGGCAAAGGTCTCCTTGGTGGCGGTAAGATTAATGATGAGCGGAAGAAGAGGGTGGAGCCTATTCCTGTTGAAAAAGCCATTCCAGCCCAGGCTCCTGTAACTGTAGGGGCTGTGGTGGGCAGTGTAAGCAAGAATACTCATACTCCTTCTCCGGCAGACGCCAATCTAGCTAAACATAGCATTAAACTTACCGGTTTTGGCATTCTATTCGGTCTTCCAATACAATTAAGCAGTAAATTAGATCCTTCTATACATACCGGACTCGCTCCGCCGTATGCCAACATTGAGAACATTCTACTTTTGAGTGGTATGTTATTAGTAACAGCAGTGGTAATATTAGTAAGTGTTGGCTCCAGAAACAAAGGAACCAAAGGTGCCCAGAGTGTAATCTCCAGAGATGGAGAAAGAGGGCAGGGTGCAGAAGGTGCATCCAGTAATATAGGTAATTGGCTCAATAGGGCCATAGTAAAGTTAGGCGCTGCAGTAAAAGCTGGCAGAAGAGTGATTGATACTGCCAAGCAAAATACTACAATAACCGGTGGTTGGGCGAGTGTAAATAATAAAGGCGAAATAGAATTTGCCATTTCCAGCGGTGTGTCCTCTGAAGAATCCTCAAAAGTTGGTTTGACTAAAGTCCTATCGGATGAGATAATTAAACTAACCGGAAAAACCAGCGATAAATTTAAGAAATTCATAGAGGAGTTAATTAATAAGGGCATGAAAGAAGAAGAATTAATCAGGCTTGTAGAGATAAGAAAAGAGCTGGTGAACAAGCTGTCGGCTGCAACGCCAGAAGCCCGCGAGCGCAAAACAAAGAATATTCTACCGACCGAGAAACAAAAAGACCAAGATTGGTTTTTAGCTGAAGGCGTATTTGATCAGGTAATAGGAACCTTATTATTAAATAAATCCGGTGAAGAAAAAGCAAGAAAGATTGTAGAACATAGAGTAGAATCAATCCTTATTGAAGTAGTAGATGATTTAGAAAATAAGGCCTTAAAGCAAGATTTATTAAATAGATTTAATGAGGTAGCAGGTATTATTAATAATTTAACGAAAGGCTTATCAGAGCAGGGCAGGAAGGAATTGCAGGATAATCTGATAAGTATGATGGATAAAGAGCAGATAAAACAGGCAGAAAAACAAAAAGAAGCAGTAGAGCAGGAAAAAGATAGAGTAGAGCAGGAAAAAGATAGAGTAGAGCAGGAAAAAGATAGAGTAGAGCAGGAAAAAGATAGAGTAGAAGCTAGGCTTTGGATACAGCGCGTATTCCCTTACGCCGATGTTAAAATCAAAAATACTGATCTCGATAGGATAGCGAAATTACTCAAAAATAAAGAATTAATCGAAGAACTGACATCCAAGAGAGCAGATTATGAAATAGTACACCGTATCAACGTAACCTATGAGGGTGATGGCGTAGGATCAAGGCCCCTTGATGAGATAGAGCAGTATGTTATAAAAGAAATGGTAAGGGTTCAGGTTGAGGTTCTCATTAAACAGCGTCAAATAAGGCTCCCCGGAGAAAGAGCAATCAGAAACGGAGACAACAAAGAAAGATCCGATGAATTTTATAAAATGCGTAAAACCAGAGAATATGGAAACTGCCTGCTGGATGAGCTCCCTGTTTCTGAATGGATGAAGATGGAGATACGCCGTATATTATTTAATTCAGTTTCTAATGAAAAAGATTTCAATGTAGCCTTGAGCAATCTCAATTCAATTTTAGAAGCTGCTAAGAAAATAGGTTGTGATTTGACTGCTTTTAAAGATAGGCAAATTTCTAATGAAAAAGATTTATTAGATAAATTTACTAAGTTAGAGAATAAGCTTTTAGGTAAGCCGGTGATTATTTATAAGCGCGTAAATGGGGAACGTCACGCTCTTAGATTCGGAGGTTTTGAAAACGGAAATATTATTGCCTTTTCAGGTAATGACCTCGGAGATGTTAGGAAGAGACACATTGCTCCTTCAGAATTATTTAAATACGGTGAAGTTATTTTTGTAGCTGAAAAAGAAATCGTAAATACGTATTTCAAAGATAGAGAAGAACTTTCCGGTAAAGCTGCGGATATGAAAGTTACAGAGATGTCAGCTGCGAATAGCAGCACAAGCGTAACGGAGACTGCCAGCGAAAATACAATCTCCAAAGCCAACAGCGTTACCTTTGAAAACAATCAGAATACAGAAGGAAATATTGGTGGACAAGGATCGTTTGGCGGAACCGGTAGCGGAAAGGGATTTGGTTTAGGCAATGGTTTATTCGGTAGAATTTTCGTAATCCGCGGGGAAAAGAATTCAGAGAAATTAACTAAAACAATCAATGATTTGATTAAAAATAGCAAGAAAGAATATCCTGAGGAAACAGTCCTAATTGCGATTATAGCCAATAACGGTTCTTTTGGCGGCGGGATCTTGAGCAGCAAAGAAGGAAACACATTGAATGGAATAACCGGTAAAGCCTTGGTTGTGATTGTCAATCCTGACGGCACCTTGACTGTAAAAGCATATGATTCTAAGGCTCCGCCTGTTGCTAATACTGAATCTCGCACCAACTCCGCATCTTCCAAGAACGCGTCTCCGATAGCCTTAGCTTTAATCATCCTGAACGCAAGAGAAACAGCCCTTCAGTCCGGCAAAGAAACCGCAGCCGCCCAGACAAAAGCCCAGGCAGAATCAAAAGAAATGAACGTAGAGTTTGTCTCCTTGCGTGAAGCTCTTCGCAAGGCAGGAATTGCAATCATTGCTGTCGAAGTCGAAGACGCGTCAATCAAGTCGGTAATCGATGACGAGCACATCAAGGCCTTTATTCGTATATTGACCGAAAATGCCAACACAGAATCAATCGAAGAGCTCATAGCTGTTCAAGCAAACGCACCCCAGAACGCATCAACCGAGTCTATTAAATCCGCAGCTGAAGCAGCAGCCGCAATTAAGGCAGTCGGCGTAGCAGCAGCAATAGTAAAGTTAGAAAACGGCAAATCAGCGCGCATAGCCTTATCCAAAGATCAGCAGTTGGTAGTTTCAGTCGCCTTCGCCAATAGCAACGCAACCAAGAACAGCCAGAATGCCCAGGAAAATGCTTCTTCGGAAGCTGTGATTACAATTAAGGTAGCGGCGTCTACAGCGGATGAGAATAATAAAGAAAGCGCTTTCTTAGCCAAAGCAGAGAAGGTTTTAAACAGAAACGCAAGTATCGAGATAACAATAAGATACACCGGAGCGGATATCGAAGCCGGCGTCAAGTATGGTCCTCCTTCAGTTAACCCTGCTGCATCTTTGTGCGTCTTGTTTATCGTCAGGGTTAACAAAAAGGAGGAGAAAGATGGCAAACCTAGAGTTCCAGCAAGAAATGAAAGAGTTAGAAGCGGAGTATCTGAGAAGAGAATTGCGGGTTCTGCGGATGAAAGCAGTTCAAGCAGGGTTAGAAGACCGTGGTATTCTGGCATCAGGCTGGCATTAATCAGCGCGCTTGGCAAGCCAACCTATGGTTATTTCGAACATAGAGGCCGTTCTCCGCCAGTAAAAGTATATCTAGTAATTTCCGCAGTTGTTATTTCCTTATCACCAGCCTTATTAGATACCGTATCAATCGCAAATAATCTTATAAATTTAACCCAACCTTTAATTCCTGTAACAGCGGAGTTATGGGTCATTGTTGTTAAGGACGGCGCAAGAACCCTCCTCCAGGGATTGACCCTTCTTGTTGCCGTCCTTACAACTATATTAAAAGGAGGTGTGCCATGTGTAAAGACTATGGTGATCTCATCTTCACTCACTTCGTCATTGACGAAAGTGACGGCACTATCTTTGCTGCAGCGCGCGTTAATGGTAACGGTAAAGCCGCTAACTTCCTGGTTAACGGTGTTGTCAAACAGCAGGCCGGCAGCCTGTGGCTTGAGCTTGACCCGGTTATCGCAAAAACCATTAGAGCGCGTGTCAACGCCGAACAAGGCTGCGTCCCTACTTACAGGACTGGAAAGCTTCCTCACTAGGAGGATAGGGGAGCTTTTCCGCCCTGTGGCAAGGGTATTTGCCGAGGCCAAGGCGAGAAAGATGATCAAGCAGATAGACAAGCTGTTCGAGACGACGATTCAGAGAACAGCGCCGCCGCACCAGGGGTTATTAAAGAAAGCTATCAAGAAACTCCTTACTCTGAAGGTTTTAAATGATCAGAGGGAAGAATTGAGATGGATATTAGCATATAACCTTTTCTACTTCAGATACAAGGAAGAGATTAATAATAACAAGAAACTTATTACCGTGGATGAAAGTGAATTTGATGGTTGGGCAAAGATTGTAACCAAACATAGCGAGAAACGCCTTTCTTCAAAAGCCAAAGAAACCTTAGATAGAATTGTAAGCTTATGGAAGAAAGCGATTGAAGCAAATAATCTCGAGAAGAAGTATCTTTTAGTCACTTCTCTTACAAGATGCCAGACAGCGCAAGAAGAATTGCGCAAGCTTGGTTATCCCGCAGCAAAAGTAAGTCTTCATTGCACAGGTTATGCCTTTGATATAAATATTTCCGGCTTAAGAAAAGAAAACCCCGCCTATTTAAAAATCTTGAATGATATTCTGAAACAGGAAGAAAAAGAAAACAATATTCATATTCTAAATGAAACTGTGATTAACGGTTGTCTCCATGTCGGGGTAAGGCCGGCAATAGAGATGGTTTCTACCAGAGAGATAGCTACCTGGGCAAAGAAGGCTGCGAATCAGCTTAAGGCTTTTGAGGGCAGCGATATCCGTAGGTTTACTCCTAGAGAGTTGTTTAGTTATATAGGAAAGATTAAAGATATCGTCGCGCCAGAAGTCGTACAGGAATTAAAAGAGATTGCCGAGGATACAAGCGTAGTAGAAAAATATCTTGTCGATTCCGGAAAGAACAAAGGTTCTCCTCTCATTGCTTCTTATGATCCCAAGGTTGATAAGAAAGAAGTCAAGGAAGTAGAGACAAGATATGCCTTAATAGAATTGTATAGGGCTAAAGGATTAACCACAGAAGAAATTAAGCTAAAAGTACAGAAAAGAATTAACTTTTTAAATGAACACGAAGATTTAGAACAAGCACTTCACAAACAAAATCCCCGCATTCATATTTCAAATGATGAAATTTTTGCCATCCAAGCCGCCCGGTTAGCTGAGGTAAGAATACCAGCTTCTTTAAACGGAACCGCAAATAACTCAAAGGAATTACAGGTAGTGGTGTTAAGAGGCAAAGGCCTGGACGTAGAAAAGATAATGGCGCTTAGGGTGTTAATGAATTATGAGTTCCTTCTTCAATACTTAAAGCTCGCGGAAGAAGATAAAAACGGAATCTTTGCTGCATTCGGCCACCTTAAGCTTAACAGGTTCCAGAGCCCGCTAGTTAAATTGCTGGAGAAGTTAATCGCCAAGGCCGTCGAGTTAAACTACAACGGAGAGACTCTTGATTCGCTGGTCAGCATTTTAGACGCTAAGGAGAGGAAAATATTGTCCCGCAAGGTTATCGGGGAGAGGTCATTGTTGGATATCGTAAAACAGTGTATAACCGATCCGCTTTCAATTCCTTTGGCGGATATAGGTATGATCTCTGAAGAACAGAAAGCCGCGGAAACGCAAAGAAGAATTTCTGCCGTAAAAGCGGTAATGGAGCCGATAATCAGGAAGCTGGAGAAGAATGATTCGGCAGGGATACTTGATTCTTACCGGTGTTTCTATGATGATTTGACAAAAGAAAAGATAGATATATCCAAGGAGATTAACGAAAAGAAATACCAGAACAAGTGGTCGGAAGCATTTATCCTGGATATGATTGATGCTCTTGGAAAGACTGCAGCCCATCTTGATGATGACAGCTCCATTAAGCATGCGCTCATAGAGGTAGTCAGGAGTTTAAAAGACATCCTGTGGGAACTTCTTTTTAGTTGCGACTACGCTACCGATTTGGTCAGGGAAGAGGTAAAGAAAGAAGTTGACAAAAGATTCAGTGAGCTTAAGAAACAGATAGATAATTCGTTGTCTGCGTTGAATGAGAATAAGGAATCTTTCAAGCTGGCTAGCGGCAAGATGGCAAAAGGCGAGGAGCTTTTAGATACGTTTAACGCGATTATCGAAGAATTCCTGCGTAATACCAGGTTGAATCTAGAAGGGATTATACAGGGGCAGACTAGGCATTTAAGCTACAGGCGCCTCCTCTTGGAAGAGGCGATCAGCGACACCTTAAGCCAGCTAGGGCGTTTAGGCACATTGGAGAAGATGGCGGATTTTGGCTACAGGGAATTCCTTAAAGGCCAAAGTGAAGCTTATATCCGGAATTACTTGTCTACTGAGATAAGCAGGACGCTGGAAGCAACAGCGGATTGTCTTATCGCCAAGATAGAGATCGATCTGCATATCGAGCATAAGCAGGAGAAGGATATCGCGTTAATTGCGGATTACCTTATTACTTCTTTTGAGTATGATGATCTGGTAAGATTCTTCGGCGGCCGGTTAAAATGTATAATCAGTATATTCAGCGGGCATTGCGTTTATTCCGCCAAAGCCGAAGGGATGCCTTTCTTTGTTCTTAAGAACAAAAGCGACATTGAACACTTCAAAAACGGCCAGAAGGTCGTTCTGCGCCAGAGAGAGATAGTTATTTCTCCTTCTCCCGAAATGATGGAGGTCTTTGCCGCCGAAGTGAAGGAGAGAGAAGCGTTGAATGAATATTATGATATCTTAGCGCGCCAGGCAACGGAAAGAGGAGAATTTCCTGTTTCGATAAACGGTGATACCCCGCAACAGTTGAAGGATGCTCCTTATGCCAGCGGCATAGCTTTGGTAAGAACGGAGAATATGCTTAAAGGTATATTCTTCCCCGGATTAAGAAGAAAGGCTGTATCCTATCGGGAAATCCTGAAGGCCTCAGGCGGCAAGGCGGTTAAGCCCAGATTCTACGATGACCAGTATGACAAGAGGCCGGGAAGTTTATCAGGTTTGCGTTACAAGGGCAATAAATTCTATTTGGAACATCCTTTAGGAAGAGCGCTGACCAGTCTGGATATGAAAGCCTTATTGATCTGCAGGGAATATGACGGATTCGCGAATTTCATGGCAATGGCTCCTATGGTTGAGAAAGCGCAGGAAATGGTTTTCATAAAGGATTTGTTGGAAAAGGCAAAAGCGGAACTCGAGATAAAAGGAGAGGTTTTTGAGCTAGGCGCAATGGCCGAAACCCCGCTTGCCGTAGAAAACCCGGAGGAGCTTATTAACACAGGAATAATCATGTTCTTTAGCCTCGGGACGAACGACTACATCCGTTTCTTATACGGGATATCCAGGAATGACCCTAAAGTTTATCATGAATATTTTGAACTAGTCAGACCGTTGGTGCTTAAGAACATATTTGATTTCGTAATCAGGGCGCAGGCATCCGGCATAAAGGTGTTTATATGCGGGGATTTGGCTTCTATTAGGGAATTTTGGCCTGTTAAATATTACTTTGAATCTAAGGGCCTCGATATTATGCTGAGCATGCCTAAAACCTTGACCGGAGAGTATAAGGCGCAAATGACTATTCTGGAGCGCCATAAAGAAGAGTTTGAAGGGGTATTCAATTATCTGGAGAGCCTGCTTTGTCTGCCGAAAGAGGATATCGACCAGCAGACAAAGGGGTTGAATAAGATATTGCAGGCCGCCGCAAAGAAAATCGAAGGCTTTGCCAAAGAAGCGGCATCCGATTCCGCCCGCCGCCTACCGGGCGTTACCGCTCAAGAAGCAGCGGCAGAAAATATCAGAATCAATAATCAGTGGGATGCACTGAAGGAGCTAGATTTTGCTTTGTTTGAGTCTAAGATACAGAAGGCCTTGAAGCCCTTTAGATGGTTATTTGGTAATCATAGGGTGGATGCATTTATAGATTATATCAAAACAGCCGGACGCATCCGCGCCGGGCCTTCGGATAAAATCTATGGTGCTTTTATCTCCGGGAAAGGCCTCTTCGTTAATGAATCATTCATCCACAACCCAAAAGAATTAATCAAGACCATAATCCATGAATTTGGCGCTTATCTTGGCTTGCCGCACGGAGTAAATACTTTATTAGAATTTTTCTTCCAGCCGGTAAGATGTCCTGTTTATTTTTCATATATTCTCTACGCCTCAATATTGGAATTAAAAGATACTATTAATGGTTTTATCAGAAAGCCGATTAAAGCGGTTTATTTATTCTTCCTTGGATTGATGATGGTTGTGCAGTTTTCTTCAATAAAGTTTGCCTCTGTAGATTTTGCGGCTGCCTGGGGATTTGCGCCTTTAGCTCAGGCTGAAGAGATAAAGAAGTCGAATTTTACACTTTCATCTCTCTCTGGCGCGGAGTTATCGGCTGCTTATAGCGAAGTTAAGGAGGAGAATAAACAAGCCGGGGAAAAAGCAGAGCCTAAAGAGGCTCCCGTTGCTGTTCAAGCCAGTTCCACTAAGACAGATTCCGGCGTTGCCAAAGAAGCCGCAGCCGTAGAGGAGCCCAAGGTCGAAGTCAAAGTAGAATTACCCAAGGAAGAAGTCGCGGCCAAAAAGGAAGCTGTTGTCACCCAAGTTGAAGATAGCTGTATTTTGACAGAAGCTATTTCTACGGGAGGCACAAAAGCAAGAGTGACAGGGCAAGGATTAGAGCTCCCCGCTGAAACTCCCGGATATTTTGGAAAGTTTAGAAAAGCTTTTGTAAGCTGGAAAGTCAGCTTTGAGAAAAAGAACCTTTCTGATTATAATAAAGACACAAAACTAATTATTAAGTATACAGGTAATGCCGAGGCGAAGAAGATGACTGTGTGGTTAGGTAGCACCACAAATAAAGAAGGGCGAGGATGTTTCGATCTCCGCCTTTATCATATGGATATAGATTTATTAGATAAAGAAGGTATTATTGAGATACCTATAAAGGAACTTAAATACGTAGTAAAGGGAAGGTTTGATATTTTAACCTCTGGTAGCAAGATGATCCCTAGAGAAATACTCAAAGCAATAAATTATATAGAGTTTTATTTGGCAAACTCTCCAGCGGATACTAATGAAGTAGGTCCCATTGTTATTAGTGGAATAAGTATTGTTAATGTTACCGTTCCTGAAGTTGCTCCAGCAAAAGAAAAGACTGTCCCGGAAACCAAGAAAGCCGAGCAACCTAAAGAACAAGTGAATGACGCGGAAAAACTCGCTACCCATCAGGAAAAAACGGCCTTAGAACAGCAGGCAGAATCTAAAGAAGTACCTGCCAAGAGTTCCAAAGAGGCCAAAGAAGCAGCGGTTGTGCCTTCAGCTGTTCCGTCAAAGGTTGATGCCGGCGCTGCCAAAGAAGCCGTAGCCGTAGAGGAGCCCAAGGTCGAAGCCAAAGTAGAATTACCCAAGGAAGAAGTCGCGGCCAAAAAGACCGAAGCTCCGGTAATGACTACCGGCCCGCCTGCCGGCAACCGCGGTTATGTTCTAGGACAGCCGAAAGCAGAAAATTCAATTCTAAAGGCCCTTGAAGAAGGAAAAACAGCTTACCGTAAAGGCAATAACGCCGAAGCAAAAGAAAAACTCAATACCGTTATCAACGCCGAAGACAAAGCTATTTATGGCGATGAATATAAGAACGAAGCCAGAGGCAAAAGATTCGCGCAGGATAAAAAGAACGCCGCAAGAAGAATTTTAGGAAAAATCGAATCCCAAGTAAGCGCGCCCGCAGTAGTTGCTCCTCAAGAAGAAGCTCCCGCAGCAGCCCAGCTAGTTAAAACAGAAACAATTGAAGCCAAAGCAGCCGAAGTCGAAAAAACAGCCCCGTTAGCTGAGGCCAAGGTAACCGAAGAAGCTAAGCCGGTTGAAACCAAGAAACCGGAAGCTCCGGTTGCGCCAGTTATTCAACCTGCTCCAGCCGCCGTAACTCCTGTAGATACAGAGAAAATTCAAGAGTTAGCTAAAGGCAGAGAAGCTATTCAAGAGCAGCTTGCCGAATTCCAAAAGCAGTTAACCGAAGAAGGAAGCGCGAGAGTTGCATTAAGCGAAGAATTACAATCACTTCAAGGCTTAGTTTTTACATCATCTCTTCCGCTTAAAGAATTCTATCCGGTAAAAGTTTCCGGAAGCCAGATTATGATTAATGGAGAGCCTTATTTTATTCGCGGCACAACTTGGAGCCCTGCTAGTAAAGGCAGCTCTTCCGGCAGCGAATTTTTAAAATGGTATAAGAAAGATATCAGTTTAATGCGGGCGGCAGGATTTAATACCGTTCGTACTTACAGGCCTGTGCCGGGAGAGGTTCTGGATGCGTTAGCCAAAGAGGGGATAAGAGTAATTATCGGCTTTGATTGGGCAAAAGATATCCAGACCGGAAATTATATTGAATATATCCAAAAATATAAAAATCATCCGGCTATTTTAATGTGGGAGTTTGGCAATGAATATAATCTATTGTTCAGCCGGCATCCTGAATGGATAGAAGGCGGAGTGGAGGGTTGGTATAGAAAGTTAGAAAAAGCCGTCCAGCGCGCGCATCAGGAAGATTCTAGTCATCCGGTTTCTACCGCCCACGGCGAAATTCCGAATAAAGAAATAGCTAGAAAATACGACCGTATCGTCGATGTCCTAGGGGTAAATATTTATCGGGGAAAGAATATAACCGGAGTATCCAAGGCATGGGCGAAAGTTTCTTCAAAGCCTATATATATCGCCGAAACAGGGGTTTCTTCGATTGGTTTAAATGGACAGATAAATCAGGCTGAGACCGCCGAGGCAATCGTTGCGCAGGTAAACGCCGATAAGGATATTTGCGGCGTAACCTTTATGTCGTTTAATGATGAATGGTGGAAGGCCAAGGGGAGCATCGGCAAGCAAGACAATAATGCTGAAGAACACTGGGGTTTTGTGGATATAGACCGTAATCCTAAATTGGTTTACGCGGCAGCGCAGAAACTTTGGGTTGAAGCTAAACCTGTGGAAATTACAGAAAAAGATAAGGCCAGAATTGCCGAACTAAAAGAAAAATTAGCTCAGGCGCAAATTAATATAACTGAACTCGAGGCAAGAATAGATGACAGGCAGAAAAGATTAGCGCAGATAGAAAAAGAATTAAGCCCGGCTGCGGCAGAGACGGTTAAAGAAGCCCAGGTAATTGAAGAAGGGGGCGCCAGTGAGCCGAAGACCCGCGCTGATGAGATTAAGAAAGATATACAAAAGGCCAAAGAAGATATTCAGAATGCCAAAGGAAGTTCTTCAGAACCCATTTTTAATATTAACAACGAATTGAGAGATAGGGTTGATAGATTATTCTGGGATGGCAAATTTGAAGAGATAAGAAAAGAAATTGAGCCTTATGTGGGCGTAAACCTTGACTTAGAGTCCAAGAGCTGGTTAGAGGCCGTATACATAAAAACCGAAGCTTCTAGCTTGCGCGCCAAAGGTATGCAGTTTAGGGAAACTCGCCTTGAAGCGCTAAAGAATTTGAAAGGCGCTAATAAAAAGGACTTGCTCTCATTGTCGCTTGGGTTTGGAAACCAAATTTCCAATACAATATTTAATTTGGGCGAGATTGGCGATATAAATGCGGGCGTTGTCGCGGGCGGAGAGGTATCTTCAGTAATAGAGAGCGCAAGCATAATAAAAGGATTTATCGATGGCAGTATCGAGGGAGGTATTTCTCCGTATCTAGCGTCATTGGTCCTATACAAGAATGTTGCGAACGAGATGCAGAGAAAAGATAAAAAATTATTCGAAGAAGATCTCGGCGGATTGATTATTCCTCTAAAAGAAACCAACAATTCTCCTCTTCGCTTTGAATTATTTGGCATAGGTAAGGTGCCGGGAGCCAACCTTATCGGCCTAGAGCTTTTCAACTTATTCAAGGCAAAGTTGGGAGACAAGACAATGTTGGGCGTAGATGTTTGGGCTGTCGACGTAGAAGTAGGCATAGATTTTAAGGACCGCCTAAAGGGGATACTTCCTAAGCTTACTGCCAACGCTTCTTTATTCGGCGATAAAGTATACATTATTCAGACTCGGATAGGAAAGTTTGTTTATCTGCCTTTGGTTGATGCTGACAAACAAGAAATCAGGGGAGTAAAGCCGGCGGATTCTTATAACCTTAGGCTTCCCGGTGAGTGTTTGAATGAGATCGTCTATAATCTATTTAAGGGTAAACTTCCTACGCAATATTCCGCAATCCGTATCCCGAATTATAAAACCGCCAAGGCTTATATGAATACAGTAGCAGGTGAAAATGCGCAGGATATGTGGATTGAGGCTAACCTCGCTACAGGCGAAGAAAGAGTTTATTACAATAACCAGATAATTTCTGATTCATCCAAGATGGGTTCTAGATTCTATGTCCGCAAAGAAGATAAGGCTAAATATGGATATGAGACTGAAAGCTATGCGAGACAATTTGGCCAATGGCTTTGGAAGACAGACGCGGCAGAAGAGAAAGAGCCTTATAAATTAGTCAGGGTCTCAGGCGCAAGCGATATCGCCAGATTAGAGACGATGCTAAAGGGAATTGTTGAGTATTACGGGTGGCAGGGTAAGGCCGGGCAGGATTTTTCAATAATTTATAATATGGAAGATCTGGGAATCTCAGCTTTGGCTAGCGTTCCCCTTGAGGACGATAATACGTTTAGCAAGAATGCCGAAGACAAACCCGTGATGACTAAAAGGGTGGTGCTTGTTAATCCATACACGGGAGAAATAATCGGCGGCGGATTCACACCGGCATTTATTCACGTGAAGATGCAGAAAGGCGAGACAGGGAAACAAGTTATGGCGGTAGTGGATAACGGGTTAGTAATAGGGTTTATCGAAGAAAAAATTGCAACCGAAGAAATACCCGAAGGCACGCAGTTCCAATATACCTATGTTTATGCTACGCAAAGTAATGATTCGGCTAAGAAGACAATTAAAATAACAACAGACAAGGCCCGTAAAATTACTTACGATGAAAACTACACAGGCAGAAAAAATAATTTCTATACCTATAAAGGAAGAAAATTTGCCTTTGTGAATGAAGTTGAAGTCAATGCTCCGCAGGCCATTGTTTCTAAATACAATAATACCTCTGAACTTCTCAGCAAAGAGAAACTCGAAGAATTAAAAACCAATGAGGAGTTCTTGATTACTGTAGGCAACAAGCGCGAAGTTACCTTCCCCGGATACGAGCCAATTGTTTTAGGAAAAGAAGTCAACGAGCTTTGGCATACTCCTAAAAATGCGGGAGGTAAGTCAGGGCCTGCCGAATTGGTTGGGTTAATCGAATATGCCAAGAATATGGATGATAAAGATGTTTACTGTTATATAGATGGAGCGCCGGTAAAAGTCCCTCCTGTAGGAGGAATAACCGAAGAAGAGGAGATTATCAATGCAAAGAATATCCCTGTTTTAGCGGATATTCAGAGCAAGCCGGAGGCAACTAACCCGGAAATAATAAAAGTAGATTCGCTTGCGGCGGATATCACTAATTATCTTGGTTCTTTAAAAGAGCTCGCCAATGCAGCCAAATTATTCAGGGATTCCGGAAAGACGTATCAGTTGCTCAGTGGGATTTATCAGGACTGGGCTTATTTACAGGAAGGGGTAAGGATTGACTTAAGCAATAAGATGTATATGGAGGAGATAATTGCCTGGTATGAAGAGTGGCTTGCAAATAGATTGGCCTGGGTGAATAAGAATATTGCCCTTATGCAGCAGGGTTTGGCTGAAGCGGAATCTGCTTATAACGCGGAAGTTATTAAGGTGCAGGGGGATATTACAGAGATTCAGCAGAGTTTAGCAGAAGCCCAAGCAGAGAGGCAACAGTTGATATCAGATAGGAATTATTGGGCGCAAGTCAATTATGGCACGACTACGGGCAATCAGGGCCTGGTAGATTATTATAACAGTTTATTGGCTTCTAAAGCTACGGAGATTACCCAGTTACAGCAGGATTTAACTAATGCCCGAGTTCGTCTATCGGGATTACAGAATAATGATCAGTCTATAAATGTAGTTTTAGGCGTAATCAATGCCCAAAACGGCCTTAATAATTGGCAGGAGAGAAAAGGCCAGCTTCCGTCAAAAGAAGATTGGTATAAAGATGCTAATAAAGCAAACCAATCTTGGTCTGACGCAGAGCTTAAAGCAGCCCAGGAATTGCTTTCCGATGCCCAAGTCGGCGTTCAATATAACCAAGCGAACCTCGCCAGCGCCCAAAATGGCGTGGCCTATTACGGCGATATAAGAGATAGCGCGCAGGCAGGGCTAGATACTTTTAACGATGAGTTGAATGTTTTAGATGGCTCGGCAACGCAAGATGGTTCAATCGCCTGGACACAAGCGCAATATAACGATGCTTTAACCAGCGGCACGCAAGCCGATATTGATTATTGGTCAGTCCTGCTTAACAATTCTTCGGCCCGCCGGGCGGAATTAGTGAATACCTTTATCCCGCAAGCTGCCCAATATTTGCAAAGTTCAACCGATGTTTATAATAGCGCGGTAGTCTATCAAGGAGAAGCTCAACAAGCATTAACAGAAGCTCAAACATATCTTACGCAAGTAGAAGATAAGCTAGGCGCTACCCTTGGCAAGACGACAGAATATCTTAATTCTCGCACAAATACTATTGGCGCAGGTATAAACACTTTAAACAGATTCCTGCCGGCAAGAGATGATATGTTGGATTTTGCGCAAGGCATCAGCAGAAAAGATATCAGCTTCCAGAAGGAAAAGACAGTTTTATACCAAAAAATGCGTAAAGTTCTTCAGCAGAGCGAAAAGCTAAGCAAGGCAGTCAGGATACCTCTATTGACAGAAAGAGAACTCAAGGATTTGATTGAGAGCGAGGATCCGCAGGGATATTTAGGGAATTTTCTTGAAAAGAATTACTTAGGCAATTCAGCAGAAGTCAGCAATATATTGCAGATTTCAGGAGTAAAGTTTGACATTTATACCGTCGCGATGAAGCGTGATGCCGGCTCGCCTGAAACCCTTCAGCGCGGATTAGGCATAAGGTCGCCAGTTGGAGACAACGCTTATAATGTTGTGGCTTTAGGCATAGCCGATAGGACTCTCTATGAAGAGACAGGAGCGGATGAATTCGAGAAATGGCATGAACGCAGGTTTATCTTAGGGGACAACTTTGTTTATTCAAACGGCAAATGGTCCTTTACTTATTTGGGATACGCGGATGTATCATTGGATGAAGATAATAATGTTTATTCCCATGATGTGCATTTGCGCGATGATTTAGCAAGGGGATATTTTGTCGAATTAAGCGCAGGCGCCGTATTAACCAAAGCTGAAGAAGCGGCTGGGATAACTTCTTATGATGAAGATGGAAATGAAACCTTGCTGTCAAAAGATCTTCTTGTGAAAGAGCAGCTTGTTTATACCAGCCTTGGCTTTGGCCGCGAAGATGAAAAAGGAAGAATGTGGGAAATCTTCTTCCGCCCGGAATGGGATACCAGCAAATGGTCGCCCAAAGAATTTTATCCTTATGCGGGGGCAGAAGGCAAGATGCCTATCGGGAGAAATTTAGCCGTAGGCGCAAGAGCAATGTATGCCGGTGAAGGTTCTTTAAAAGCAAAAGGCTTCATTGAAATGGGGCTTCCTAAGGATATGAAGTTTAAGGCTGAGGCAGGGATAAATGATAAATATGAAGCCAAATCTTTAACTTTAGGTTTGGATATTCCGGTTCCTTACCAAGAAGATGTTTCTGCCCAGGTGCAGTATGGCATCAACTGGTTTAAAGGCGGAGACGCTGACGGCGTCGGTTTAAAATTTGGGCCGTTGTTACGCATAACCGATGATAAGGAAAGAGAAGAAGAGATAAAAGGCATCATAATTAATCCTGATGACCATCCATTTAAATATTTTGAGGGTTTATTCCCCAAGCCCATGCCATCCGGGGAATTGCCTACGACTAATATTCCCGCGGAGTTAAAGCTCGGGCGCGTTACGACTTTCGATGGCAAAGTAATTCTCTGGGGGCCAAAATCAAAAGAACTCACCGCAACTTACTTGTCCAAAAAAGGCTTGGTTATCTTTTTAGATTCTATGTTGCCTGTAGAATTAACCGAAGAAGCCATTGTCTCTTCTCATATAGCAGAAGCATTAGTTGATAAAGATTTTGGCAGTTTTAGGATTAGCCAAGATAATGACGCGTATAACCTTGTCCTGAAGATAGAAGGTAAAGAATATATCAAGCCTGTAGCTAAAAATACTCTCTTGTTGCTCCCGGCAGAAGTTAAGCAGTTATACAATCTTGATGTAGAATATCCGGCAATTGTAAAGCTTGGCCTAGAAGAATTAGGAACAACCTTGGCTTTTGTAGAAGGGAAGCTTTATTTTGACGGTCAGCAGCTTAATACGCAAGGCAAGGGACAGAGAGTTGTTGGCATGTTAACTCAGGTTGAACAATCCAGAAGAATTCCTTTGACTACTAAGGAAGAATTAATGCAGCTTAGGACTCATCAAATCTATGATACGGCAAGAAAACAATATCTTTGGCATAAGAAAGATTACCAATCCGGCACAGAAGAACAAAAATGGTTTGATTGTTCGGCTTATGACCATAATTCTCAAGAAGCAGAAAACTTGTTATTAAACGGCTATAAAGCAATGATGTCTACAGGAGCAGAGTTAAACGCCAGCGGAGAAGCAATAATGGCTGAGATCTATCGGGATAACCTGCTTTTAGTAAAACCGGATGGGAATGCCGAGTGGATACCGGATGCCAAATTGGCAGATTCCAATGAACGGGATATTTTGGCCCAGGAGATTTATAAAGGCGCCAGTTTAATGCGGCTTGATTCTACTATTGGGGATACGCTTGGTAACGCTATCCAGTATTATTATCCCCAGAAAGAAATAAGCCTTTCCCGCGTGTTAATTATTAAGGAGCCTTCTGAAGTTTATGGCTTGAGAGAAGATGGTTCCGGAGCAAACGATGAATTTATCTGTTATTCCAGAGAGTTAGGGGTGAAAAATGCTGAAGATGGACAAGGTAATCTAGTTAAGAGATTCATATTGGCTGAGCATCTCGATAAAGAAGGAAAGTTAGCCTTCCCTGGATATATAGGCTATGACGCTTGGGGCAAGGTTATAGTAGAATCATCTATTGATAAAAACGGGAATATTAAGAATGTGAGGCTGCATTTAGGAGAAGAAGCAAAAGTATTGGGAAAGGAGATCTTAAATAAATTAGGCTTAGAGGGAAATGAGCCTATTGAACGGCTCTACAATGGTTTTGATAAAGAGCTGAATCTTATTAATCAGGCCGGATGGACGCTTGACCTGGGAGCGCATTCTTTAATATTGCCTGATGATTCTTCCATGAAATTTGATCTTATTGAGCAAATTGACTTAGATGGCAGAATTGGAAGAATGTTCGGTATCAAGGAAAATAAAGAAGAGATGAAAATTAGGTTTGGCGGAGAGGTCTTTGAGGTAGCTAGAGAAAATGGCGCTGATACCTATATAGTAGAGAAGCCTAAAGAGGGAGAGAGGATTTACAGGGCCACACTGAAGGTTTCTACTTCCATGGCAACTGAATTTGCGCAGCTGTCTAATCTATGGCCGGAAAGTATAAAAGCAGCGTTAACTAATATACAACAGTTGCTTCCGGGTGTAGCCGTAGATGATGTTTCAAAGTTGAAATGGGCGGAAATTATCATGCTTTCTCCTAAGGGCAAAAAAGTAAACTATTCATACCAGGCATTTAAATACAGTGATAGGCCGGCAATTAAGATAGACGATGATGGCTTAGCGGATATAGTTGTAGTATATCGGGGCAAAGAGGTTAGCTTGCGCTATGATTTGACTAACAAAGCTTCTATGTTGCCCGTCGCCCTTTCTTACAATCTTTCCGAAACGGAGACATTGGTTTTAGATTTTTATCAGCGGTTGACATTTATAGAGCAGAGAGACGCAGCCGACAAATTCATTACTGGAAAATTACACATAAAAGTAAATGGCATAGCGGTAGATTTATATGATGCCAATTCTTTGGTGAAGGTCATTGATTTTATCCAACAAACAAAAGTAGATAATGGAGTGATAAAATTACCTTGGGGCTTGAGCATAGAAAGGAAAGAGAATCTCGTTTACGATTCTGCTCTTCAGCGCTTATTTGAAATTCCTGCCCAAGTCCATACCGATTATTATATCTATAATGGCAAAGTTACGTTGGGTAGGATCGGCGAAGGTCAACTTTATTCGGTAGATTGGGATAATAAATTGATTATTTCTTCCAATGAAGTAATCTTCTATAAGCAAGGAATAGACCATAAAAAGGGGCCTAGTCTTGAGAAAGAATTCAGCACTTATTATAGAGCATTCCGTGATTTTAAGGGCAATGTATTAATGCAGGTTTCTTATAAGGATGAGAATTACACTAATCCTGTGTCGGCCATATATAACTATGATTTTAGCAAGCATGGTATAGGTTGGAGGTCAATGGTTTTGACTAGAATCGGTAGCCAATGGGCGCCTATACAAACAGGGGAATTTAATGAGTCTTTAGTGCTTAATTTAAGGAATACGAAAAATATAGCGCATAAAGAAGGAATCTTCCTTTTTGATATTGCAGAATTTTTCAGTGAAAGACGTTTTGAGGAGAATAATACAGATGAAGTTTCATATCATATCAATAATTATGGCAAAGTTAATAAAGAGTTTATGGATATATCAGCAAATAGTGTAGTAATAAAGAAATATAAAATAGGCAATAATGGTACAGGAAAATTACTTGTGAAGTTAACAGGATACCGGTTAGATGGAAATGGCAATATCATAGGCTCGCCCGAGTATATCAATTTTAATCTTTTCGCGGCAGAAATATTGAATGTGTTGGAGGCGGGTCTTGCTCATTCTGGATATGGCACAGAGAGCTATACTTTTAGATATCATCATTCTGCCGATATAGAAAGAAATCTTAGCTCATCTAATTATCCTGTAATATTCAACCGTTGGTTGGGCTGGGTAGCGCATACTTTTGCGCCGAAGGCAATGAAAAATCCCGAAGGAGAGATTGTTATTACCTATAACAATATGGAAAGACGTTTAGGCCGGGAATCGTTACGCAGGACAGAAATGAGTCCTTACGGCAGCTTAGCGCATGAATTCAACTGGGGCAAGTTCGGACAGGGTTATGAACAGAAGATTAATTTTGATAGAAGAGGGTTCGCAAAGAGCATTACCTATCCTGAAACCGCGCGCAACGGGAGTAAAGACTTTGGTTTAAAGCGTATCTTACCTACTTCCGGTGATTTATTGCAGGGCGACTTCATAGCTCCAGCCTTATCAAATAATGATACACAGATCTTAAATATTATATTTAAGAATCATCAAGGTTATTTAGTAACTTGCGAGATGCTTACCAAGGATGAGAAGCAACTTAAAGCATTGATTGATTCCATAATAGAAGTGACCGGCGGCAAGCAGCCGTTCTCCGGAGAACTGGTTTTGGTTACAGAAAAGAATCCCGGTGAAGTTTTCCGCTCAATCAAAACGAATACAAAAGACATTATAGCTTTAAGGGCGTACCTTAATGACGAAATAATATCCTTCAAAGAATTTAGAAAAGTAACCCATTATAGGGATTTTAATACAGGAAAGAAGCTTTCTTTCTTAAGGCAGAATATTGAGAACGTCAGCGATAATATGACTTTCTCCAGGTATTACCCAGTAAACAAGTTGGCGTTTATGTTTGTTTTAGCTATTGGGTTATTTGCTCTTTGGGTAATGAAGAGGATATTCAGAAGGAACAGAACTGATAAGAAGGCGGCATCCTCAACAGAAAATAATGGCGGATCTAATCGTGTTTCTCTTAAAGATAATTTGCACGTCTTAGAGAAATTGCCTTGGAAGAATATTGTGGATTCGGATAAATACGATTCCATGAAGAAATTCGCGTTAGCTGCTCTTTGGGTAGTAGGAAAAATAGTGGTAATAAGCGAAAAAAGATTAGTGATGCCGAAACAACTGAAGTGGAGAGACATAAATAATTCTATGAAGATACTTGGTTCGGCAATACTTAAACTGAAGAAGTTGCCGTGGAAAAATATCGCCATTGTATTTGTAGTATTTGGAATGCTTTATTGGAACTGGATGCTAATACTTCCTATGTCTCCGATGGTTCTGGAAGGAGCTGGAAAATTAGCCGGTGCAATAAGATTTGTATTTGAAAACTTATTCACCGTTACTGTTTCTTCCATTGTGCTTCTTCCTCTTGTTTACAATAGTGTTCGTAGGTGGCTAGTTATTCCCGTTCAATTAAGAAAAGATTTACACTTTGCGCAGGAGAAAGACTTAATAAGGATTTTCAAGAAAGCCAAGCCAGAACTTTCTGATGAAGAAGTAAAACAGATTGCCAGGACTATAATTGTAGATAGGACATTTAACGGGCGGCTAACTGTTTATACCAGTAAGGAGCTTCGTTCAAATGGAGCCAAGAGAAACGATTTTGAGAAGTATTTACTTAATCTACTTGGCGTTAAAGCAACTCAAGCTGTAATCAGTTTAATTCAAAAGGAAGTATTAGATATCAATAAAGGTGATTACATTAAATATAAATATCTTCCCAAAGCTCCGATTATAAAATTAGGATATTTAAGAAGTGTTGATAATTCTTATCCAGCCGTATTAGCAATTAAGCATCTTTTAGACACTAAGTTGATTAGTGACGAGGATATTGAGAAGGAAAGAACAATCAGTAGCGCTTATGATTGGGCACAGTTAGTCAAGAGTTTAAAGAATTTAGCGGAGAATAGACTGCTCATTAAGATCTTGGAAGGAATAAATCAGGAAGAGTTGCTGAGTATTTTACCTCTTACCAGCAGTGGGCACGTCTTTAAGCATTTACTTACCTATGGTTTTGTCAGCGCTGAAGAACTAAAAACAAAAGCCCAAGAAAAAATAAATATTGAAGATATCAATAACAAAAAATATAACTTTGTATTATTTGTTGAGTATCTTATACGTGAACTTTTAAAGGTAAAAGGACAGGTGCAGGTTAGTCATTTATTCGGAGTTCCGTTTGCCGAATTAGAAGGGTTATTAAATAAGATAGCTAGAGAAGAAAAATTATCAGATAGCGAGAAAAAGAAAAAAGGGCAGCTGGAGTCATTGAAGAAGGAACTAAATAGAACAATCGAAACGGCTATAAATGAAACTATGTCCGCGATATTTACTAATCCAGCGGCTACATTAGGCGAAAATCCGGAAAATGACATTACTATCCCTGTTTGTGTGTCTAGCGTTGTTGAGCCGGTAACATTTGCGGAAAGAGTGGTCTATAAAGCTCTTCAATTGCCTCAGAAATTAACCGATAAGCATTCCGCTGGCCAGCTCTCAATATACCATACTTTATTAATCTACATTACCCGGAAAGTATACAGCAAAAATGAAAGCTCTGAAGTGGCCTGGAAGAAAATCAGCGATTTTATGTCTTTATTCGGAACTTTAATGCCGGATCAGCAGAAAGAGTTTGTTAAGATTACCACCCGTCAGCCCGGTACGCCTCAAGAGAAAGCCCTTATTGATATAGTCACCGATTATGATTGCTGGGATCTTTTCAGATACTTTAGCGAAAATGGAATAGATGTTTCCAATCAGGATCAGATAATAGCCAATTTGCCTAATACGCTGGCAGTAATGGTAAAGCTAGCAAGGCGTTATAAAGTAAACATTTCCGGAAGAGAGGCGAAAGATTTCAATGATAGCAAACTCAGAGATGAATTGTCAAAGAATTTTGTTTCTATGGCAAAAAGAGTATATGAGCAGTCTACTGACACCGAAGACAAGAATAGTTTTGGTTCAGCTTTAAAGAGAGATATCCTGGTCATGGTCAGAAGGTATTGCCCGGCAATAGAAAAATATGAGCATAGAATGGGCATCAAGGATACTTATCATCGTCTTTGCTGCTGGTTATTTGAGAAAACCGGATTCTGGGGGCTTAGCGAAAAGCAGGCGAAAGTGCTTAATTTTGTCACAAAAGCGCTTTTTGTAGGATTCTTAGCTTTATATGAAGTTTATATGTATACGGCAATCGCGCCTTTATTTATTGTCTTGGCTGTAACTTCATTAATTCTACCTTATATATTAGCGGGTAAATCCGTAGGCGGAATTAAAGAAAAGTTATTCTGGAGCGGGATGTGGGTATTATCTTCAGTGTTACTGAGTATGCTTATAGACGTAGCTATTCCCGAACGTTTCACCAATCTATCCCAGTGGCCGCTTTTTGGGGTTTCAATGTCATTATTGATCTGCGCGTTATCATTAGTTCCTACTGTAATAGTCGCCTATTTCATTAATTTCAGCAGCCGTATATTCCACACCTTACGCGAAGAATATTGGTCAAAGGTGGCCAGGGATAGATTAGGTATCCGGTTATTCCTTTGGAAGAATTGGGGCAAGACAATGCTCAATTTGTATAAAGAATTTATAGAGACGGAAAAATATTATAGCGAACTTCTTCCGAACGGCGAACGGGTAAAGGATTATTTGGAATGGCAGGTAAAGCGTCTTTATCAAAAGGGCCGTTTAAGCGAAGAAGAATTAAACGGTTTAATCAAAGCTTTGAATTTCGAAGGGCCATTTATGAAACCGAAGAGCGAAGAAGTCCGGAGATTCTTATTCAATATATTTGATACGCTTGCCAAGAGTAAGCCAAGCGTCGACGAATTGACCAGGATTGAGAGGCAGACTGAATTCTTGCACGCCGCAGGAGAAAGACAGCATTTTAGTTGGTTAATGATTTCCCGCCGCGGTACCTTTGATGAAGTGCCGTTAGTTTTAAAAGGCGAACTTTTGGCACATGTAATCAGGAAGAACAATAAGGCATGGGATAAAGTAGTCGAGGTTATAGAAAACGAAAGAAAGAACAAGAGTCTCGCTAAAAATGAAGAACTAGCCGAATTTATTGAAAAGCTAAGGAAAGTAGGCGATAGCAAGAAGATCAATATTTTTGAAGCCATGCCGCAAGGAGCCAGCGAGGAAGAGAAAGCATTTATCGAATTTATTTTAAAAGCTATCGAAGACTTCATGAAAGATACTTGTTTATTAGGTTATTCCGCGAATAACATGGCGCATGAATGGAATATCCTCATAGAAAGATTAAGAAAAGAATACAGCTATCCTGCAGGGCATCCTATCGCGGCCTTCATTAATGCGCTGGAAGATGTGGATGTATTCACGGATATATTCTCGCAGGTACCGGAAGTGAAGGATGATGCGGAGAGAAAAGCTATCAATGGCATTATTCGCGCCGTAGAAGATTGGGTGAACGAGACACAGGGCAATAATAACTATTTCTCTTTGGAATCAATGCATACCAATCAATATCAACAGCATCTGTATTTGAGCGATCAGCTTTCAGATAAAGAATATTGGGGAAGAGTTCGGGAAGTATTCCTTAAATACGGTTCTTTAGTGCTGGCGTATCAGGCCCTTAAAGATAATACAGATGACGCTTTTGTGAAGCGTTACGAACTTTATCGTCAGATGGTTAAAGAGCGTGATCAATCTATCCATTCTGACTGTTTGCTGTGGTCAATTGATATTGAGTTAAAAGAAGGCAAAATTGACGAGTTTGCTTCCGCAGACGGATTCGCTGGCATAGTTGCTCAGGCAGAAGCCGAATTAGAAGAAACTAAGAAGATGCTCGCCAGCGCCAAAATATTCAAGGAATTCAAAGGCAAAGATATTCTAGAATGGTCCAAAGAAATGATTAAATGGTACGAAGAAAATACAATCGTTTTAAAATCCATAAAAGACCCCGAAATATTCTTAGCTTTAGATAAAATGATCCAGATTGCTAAGATGTTTGTTAATTGCTCAATATTTGATGTAGAGCTTGCTATGTATGATCCTAAGGAATCAGTGTTCCCTATCAAGAATCCCGCTATCGCTACTAACTTACACCGTTTCTTTGGAAAAATAACCTGTTATGACTCTGCTGTCAGGGTATCTCATGGTCAGCATCCTTGGGTGATTTCTTATTTAAGTTTAATGAGACAAAATCGCCATACTATTGTCGCCCAGCCTGAAATGGTAATAGTCGGTAAGCACTTCCCGGTTACCCGCCAGTACTCTATCGGCCAGGAGAACTGGACCGGATATGTGCAGCTTGGATGGAGAGGATATACCACTTATTACGGCAAAGGTATGCATATCCAGCAGATGTTCTCATTATACCAGACATGTGGAGAAGACTCCGGAGAATTTATGATTTTGCAAGATTTAAATCCGGAATGTGAATCTACCCAGATTGGTTATTTCCTGTTTGATTGGTCACGTCCTACATTTATGGATACGGTCATTTCTACAGAATTGCGTTACGCTTATAACGTAACCCGTTACTTAAAGGATTTGGCTACTTTTAGATGGCTCTTAAATCCGAAAGTAGGGTTTGACAGGAAATTAGCCCAACTGTTTCTCTGGATGCATTATCTTATCGCGCCGTTCATCGTACTTAATCTTGTGTTACTCCCTGTTGTTACCATATTCAGCGGATACGCGTTTTTGCCTGTCGCGGTCTTTGCTGTGATAAACGCCATCTCCATGTGGGCAATCTGTATTCCTAATTTCGTTAGACATCTAAAACAAACCGGCTTGATTTACGAAGCGATCGGGTTGACATTATCTGATATAGCAAGCGGCTTTACTTTTTGGGTCGGCCTGCAGCCTAATTTCTTGAGAGGCGTATGGTTTGCTTCTAATGAAATCTATTCCTTCATAAGGACAGAAAAGTTCATTAAGCTTGTTTCCGAAAGGGCGGAAGCAAGGTACAACAAAGTAATTTGGCCGGCAACTTTAGGTTTGCTCGGGCTTTTGTCTTATACTACCTCCGTAATCTTAGCGCTTCTATTCGGCAGCACTGTGCAGCCGGTTGTAATGATAGTGTATCTCTTCGGGGCCCTTTCCTGGTTAGGTGGTGCGTTTACTTTCGCGGTATTCTTAACCCAAAAACCTGGCTTAGTTGGCTATAATGGTTGGGAGATATTTAAGTCTTCTTTCAATCTTTCAATTCCTAAGACTCAAGAAGGGTTACCGGAAAAAACAAATAAATGGCTGGAAGATTCTATAGAAGAGCTTAAGCCGCGTATTTTGACAGTTTGTAGTTTTAAATATGAGCCGCAGGCTCATCGGACGATAAGAAATGCCGGCGAGATGAAGAGGCTAGAAAAGCAAGGTAAAGAGAACTTCGAAACATTAGATAAAGAAATTATAAATATAGAAGAAATAGAAGGCGGATTAATAATAAAAGACAGCAAAGGTAAAGAGGTTAAAGTTAAAAAGATCATTAAGCTTATAGATACGCCGCTTATTTGGAAAGGCAGGGTTGAAGAAGAAGAGATTAGTAAAGAGAATCCTGGTCAGAGTAAAGATGTTAAGTTTGGCGTAGATAAACTCAGTTTCAGATATTATCCTGATATAGAAGAGGGTGTAATCTATATGAGCGATAGCTGTTATACGTATGAAGGCTTGGCAGAATTGATGTTGCTTCAGGCAGCGATGCAAATGGGTCTTTGGCGCAGGAAAGCAATGGAACTAATTAATTTTGATAAGGCTGATTGGGAAGGTTTGACCGAAAATGAAAAACTTGTAGCCTTGCAGTCTTTAAAAGAATGGCAAAATAAATCCTATAATCAAAGAAAAGCGCTAAGATGTGGTTTGGCTTTCTATAAGAGAGTAAGAAGATCGTATAACGAAGTTCCGTTATTGGAGAGAGCCCACGAAAATACAAAAAAGGAACTAGGAGAAATTTTAAGCGAAAAATTTACCGAAGAACAATTGGAAGATCTTAGATTAGGGAGAGGATCCGATAAAGATAGGGCAAAATTAATAGATGAAATAAATAGTTTAGAGATTAAAGGTCGCAATGATAAAAAGAAAGTGTTAAGCTTTAGTGAGGCTAAAGACGCTAAAAAAGATATCAAGAGAGGCGAGGTTACTTTCCTTGAACACTCCAAAGAGTCGGCAAAAGATCCGCAAAACGGCCAATATTTCTTTGATAATCCTAAGCTCAAATTCGCTGAATTAAACGAAGATGTATTAAAATTGATTATTGATGGTAAATACGCCGTATGGTATTTGTTTGGCGGTTCAGCAACGCGCCTTGGATTAGGCCCGATGTTTTTCGCGAACATAGTTGATGTTGTCGGTAAGTTGATTGAGGTATACAAAAAAGTAGTTGAAGAAGGAAAGGCCTTAACTGAAAATGAACAAATAATGTGGAATAGTTTTGTTAAATCGTTGGAACATCCCGCAAAGCAGGCAAGTGCTATTGAACGGCTAAAAAAGTTTATGGAAGATAAGGAATACTTTAAAACCGAATATGGCATGGGCCCAATCCAGTTAGTGGCCTATAGGATTGCTTTAGAAAAGCTTGCTCATAGTTACGTGAGAATCCATCCGGAAAAAAATCTAAAAGCTGAAGATTATATTAAAGAAGTAGTTGGGAAAGCAGTTAATATAATACACATTAATGCAGAGATACGTGATAAAGTAGTCAGCGACCTAGTTAATAATGCTTTTTATGGTTTCACTGCAGAAAATACGTACCTATTGATTTCACCAGTAATTCACGGCTTTACTCTTGAAAGACGATCTGATGGAGCTGGCTTGGTTAAGGTGCTCAATAGAAATGATGTTAGTTATGATTTGAAATTGGATGTTACTTCTGAACGTATGGCGGTCGGTCACGGCGAAGCTTTGGAGTTACTTAAACGCCAAGGTCAATTCTATCAGATAGTAGGTGGCAGGGTTAAGAAGATAGAAGGCCAGACACCCCTTGAGGTCTTAGACGGAAAAGGCGTTGAAATAATCAGGCAGCACAGAATTGGTGACCTAACTCTCTGGAACCAGGATGTTTTAAGTGTTCCAATCCTTATGTATTTTAAGCAGAAGATGAGTGAAGGCAAAGGTTGTGATACGGCCGTGGCTTTAGTAACTAATGATACTGGTCAAAAAGGTGGTGCGTTCTTAGAGTTGGCTCAAGAAGTTGGGGAAGAACTTGGGTTTAAGGAACCTTTTAGTTTCTTAGGCGAAGGTTTGGCATTAAAAGCTAAGAGGATAGAACAATTAACCGACGTTCAGAAGAAAGAATCGTGGCCATATAATAAGATGTGTTCATTATACAACGTTAAGGGTCTTATAGAGAAGCTGACTGCCGATTTAACATTGCGTAGATATGGGAAATATGACGCGAAAGAATTAGCTTTTAGGACGGACGCAGTAGCCGGCGATTTAACCCAGTTGTTTGAAATAATTACAGTCGCATTTCAGTATAATCCTCAGGAGAAAATCAACGATTTTAAAGAATTTAAGAATATTATAGCAGCAGCACAGGCAATTTTGGACTTTACACATTTAAAAGATGACTATGAAAATGGAAGAGCAAGTCATTCTGCGGGAGAAAGCTTAAGAGTACCTGCCGTAGCTGCAAAAGCCGCAAAAACCGAAATAGTTAGAAAGCCTTCTTCTCAAAAAACCGTGGAAATTGAAGGCATAATTTCCGATTTATTAAAGGATGTCCTTCCTGAAGCCACCGCTCCGCCGAAGGTTGAAATCGAACAAAAGAATGGCATTATAGACGTAGCAATCATAAATGTTACAGTTGATTCCGAAAAACAGGAAACGGTAAAAGAGAAACTCCTGGAAGCCATAAGACAGGGCCGCCTAGTGATTAAGCTGCTTGATGCCCAAAGAAATGAAATTATTATCCCCGCCGAAAAGATACAAATCAAATTCGCCAGCGTTCATTTCAAGATTAACCTTAATAACGTTCCTCTTAATAATCATGCCTTTACTCAATTTGTTTATACCAATCTGAATGGCAAAGTAGTTACTTCTCAAACAAATCTTCCGGAACAGCAAGTTCGGAAATCTACTTCTGTAAAAGTAACACCAGTAATTCCTGCCCAAGAAACCGAAGGAAGAGAAGAAAAGGAAGAAAATAAATTTAAAGCTAAGCAGATTAGCGAATCCGTCTTCCTGCTTGGTAATGCCCAAATCAATAACTTTGTGTTAAATCAGATTTCCGCGCTTAATAATGCTATAGCAGAAACTTCTGACAAGCCATTCGTCACGCCGTCTTTAGTTTCCAACAAAATAAAAGCATCGGGTCATTTTATCTTAGTGCACTACGATGGCAATGAAATAAGAGGGTATTTGATTTTTGGGTCTGAAGAAGGATATCCGATTTACATCAACCAGATGGCCATATCGCCAAGCCATCGCTGCGAAGGCATCGCCACAGAGCTGGTGAGAGCATTAATTAAGCATGCCTTAAGCCCAAATATTTACAAAATAGTCTTAGACGTAAAACAAAATAATCCCGCTGTAAATTTCTATGATAGCTTGAAAGGCAATATCTCTGAAATAGAGCATATTGAGCGTTCTCAATTACCAAGGCCATATGAAGACGGAAGTCTAGGTTGGAGATATATATATTATCTGCAACAGTCTGACTTCCGTGCTATAAAATCTTCTGGTAAGGTTTTCTCATTTCTATTATTCGCAGGTGCGTTAGTTGGATTGAGTGGGTGTAGCACTGAAAGTAATAGCACAGGAACAGCCACCTTCATTTCATCCACGTTTAAGGACTTTATCTCTGGACATCCGGTTATAACTGTTTTTATTATTTTAGTTGCTATCCGTTTTGCTATTCGTTTATTCTTTGCTATCTGGCGTTATTGTTTCCCAGTGAAGTGGTATATACGGGAGTTAAAAGAATCAGGTTCTGAAAGACGCAAAATCGCAGCTGAAGCATTAGGCCGGTTTAAAGATTGTAGCGCAATTGAACCTCTCATAAATGCTTTGAAGAATGCAGAAGTGCCTGTTCGTAAAACCGTGGTTAAGTCTCTAAGTCAATTTTCTGACCCCAGAGCACTTAAATCTTTAATTGAAAGTGCTTTTAAAGATAAGGAGTATTCTGTTCGTATTGTTGCGTTAGAAGTTTCATTACAGTGTAAAAACCCCGGATTAATTGAGCCATTAATTAATATCGTGCCGACTCATCATGCTCCATATGAAGAGGAGAAAGTTGTTAGGTTATTAGTTTCAATAGGGAAACCCGCAGTGGAACCTTTGATCCATCTCTTAAGTCATCAAGATCAGTCTATTAGAGATGTCGTCGCGGCGGCTTTAGGTAAATTAGGCGACAAAAGAGCAGTGGAACCTTTAATTCGTCTCTTGAGTTGTGAACATACATCTGAGGTCGCGAAAGCTTTAGGTAAATTAGGCGACCAGAGGGCAATCGAACCCTTGATGGACTTGTTTGTTAAATCTTTTCTGTATTGGGACCGCAAAGAAGCGCGAGACGCTATATTAAGACTCGGTGCCACTAAAGAACAATTGTTTAATGCTTATCTTAAAGTTTTAACGAGCCCATCCAAAGATGTTCGGAGAGATACAGCTGAAGCCTTAGGTGAATTTGGTGACTATAAGGCAGTTGAGCCTTTAATTGCGAGATTATTTGATACAGATTATGAGGTTAGAATTGCTGTGGCAAAGGCATTAAGTAAACTTGGTGATAGACGAGCAATTGAGCCTTTGGCTAAAGCATTAAACGACCCACTTTCATATGTCCGCCAAGTTGTTGCCCATGCTTATGCCAGTATAGCAGGTATTCCTGAAGCAAAACCTGAAAATAGAGATTCGCTAAAAAAACTTTCACCTCACTTTAAAGGGTTCTATCCAAAGGGGGAAATAATAGAAGAAAATTTACTTATAATTGATTATCCTTATGCCAAAATTTTACTCGATAAATTAAGAAAAAAAGGAATGCCTACAGGTTATGCAATAGGACAGGCGCTTCCAATGGTAGTAAGAATAACACAAAATAAGCCTAAATGGTTTGAAATGGCCGTAGATTTAGGGGTAAGGCTGGCGGATAGAGACATAGCGCCGTGCTCTACTTTGGAGCTGGGCGTTTCTTTAGCGGTTGAGGTATCTAAAGACGATATAGGAGAATACAACATAAATCTTCATTCGCTGGAAGGATTGGCAATTGATTTAGCAAAAGGAAATATAAATCCAGCTGAGACGCTTACGCATGGAAAGAGAGTGATAACTAAATTTGGCAAAACTCCCGAAGAATTTAGTATGGCTTTACAAGTGGTAGGACTAATTCCGCTTTGGTTTAAGATGGCCAAAGATAAAGGCTTGAAAGAAGATAAATTACGAGAAGCTTTACCGGAAATAGTCGAAACTTTTCCCTCGCTTGAGATTTTGGAAGAATTACTTAGGCAAGAAATTGCCTTAGTAGGTCAGAACGTAGCAGAAGAAAGAGAAAATAAATGGGGGTGTCCCTATGAGAATAGTGATCAGAGAGAATGTTCAAACTTCGAGAGCGAATGTACTGTACATTATTCTTGTAAACTTAATCCAAAAAATTGCGGCAAAGGAGAACAGTTATCTCCGGAAATAATAAAATACGCTTTGCCTTCCACAGATACACAAGAGAAAATCACGCGTAAGTCTTTCCCCGCCACTGCCGAAGCCATAGATATCCCCACTGTCATATTTAAGGTTAAAGTTGCTCAGGAAGCGCAGGATAAGATTTTGGTTATTTTTCCTGAAGGCATTCCTGCTCCGGTAAGTGAAAAAACAAAAGAAACATTACCCAGAATCATTGCTGAGACCTTTGCCCGCAGGCAAAAAGAAGATAAACAGGCCTTTGCGAAATGGATAGGCGAAAATAAAGAAATTGAATTTACTCCGGAATTTTACGGAAGAGAAGGTGAATTAGGTTGTGCTAAAGCCGGTAAAATTGGCCTGCATTGGCGCTTAGACCGCGCTCCTCCTGAAAACCCTAGTCTGAACACTCCTGAGTATCTGCAAGATATCCTCAACATTCTAGAAGTAGTTTTTGACCACGAAACCATCCACTTAATTAACCCGGAATTATCCGAATCAGAAGTTCTGCTGCAGAATTTTAAGTTATTAGAAGCTCGTCCCGAGCTTTTTAATTCTCTTAAGAAAATAACCAGTCTGGAAACAGATAATGGCATAATCGAGAAAGAAGAGTTGGTTTTTCAGTTAGCCATATCAAAATTTACCGAGTTATTGAAGCCAGTTAGAATATTGGGTGGAGAAGATCTGGATAAATTCTTGGAGAGTTTGGAGAAGGGTCGCATTGACAAAAAGTTGCTTTGGCTAAAGGAACATAAAGACGAGATTCGGCAGGGTAAAGATGAGCATTGGACAGATTGGATAATAAGGGTTTTCTATAGATTGAATCTTGAGATTCCCGAAGAAGATATTATTGTAATTGAGAAAACAGATGATAGATTAGTTGCTGAATTTCGCAATCCCTGCCCCATATTAGAAGCGTGCAAACAGCTTGGTTTGGATACGCGTCTCGTATGTAAAAAGATATCTCACAAACCTTATGAAAAATTACTCTCAGCTTTAGATTCCCGTTTAAAATTCAACAGAGATTATGATCATATCCGTCCGCATCAAGATATTTGTAGAGAAATAATTACTCGAAAGCCCCAAGTTTCTTCATTGATTCGGACATTAAGTGAAGTTCCCGAGATTGAATTATTCGAGCTTTATCCCGGAACCGAAGACGTTAACGTGTTAAAGCCGCATGTGCGCCGGGTCGCTGCCTATGCGCGAATTATTGCCGAAAAAATGGGTTTATCTACTTCTGCGCAGAATAAATTAGTCAGAATAGCCTATGCGCACGATCTCGGCGGGCTGCAAATGTCTGTTAAAGACTCAGAGTGGTTGTCTCGAGGTAACCGATTGCTGGCTAAGTGGTATGATTTGCCAGGCAAGGCATACCCGCAGGTCTCTATAGAAAAATTACATCTTTTCTTGGGTCGTCGGCCCGAATTAAAGAGTAATTATAATGTCTCCGGACCTTATTACCTCAATATGGCTCGTGTTATGGCTGCAGCGTTGCAGTTTGATTATGGTATTAAATCTACCGAAGAGGAGATTATGCAAATGGCTGTAGAATTCAGCCATGAACGTCTGAGTGTAGATATTCTTAGGAAATCCGGTATTACGGTTAAGGATGAGGAAGCCTTCATCATATACAATCATCTGTTGTATCCGGAAGAAGATGATTTTAAGGCGTATTCGGTTGAGACAAAGTTACTCTTAGATATTCTGATTTTTAGCGATGTCTTTGAGAACGGCAATAATTCCAACAGGCTTTTGCATTGGAGAGGCATTAAAAAACAGACACTTCCCGAGACTTTCAGTCTGTTTGATAAGCTGTATGGAAATAAATTCGCATACTTTGACAAGCAGCCGCGTCAGGCGATGATTGAGTTATTACGCGAACGCGACCCCCGTGTTCTGTCGCTTCTCTATGATGGCAGGCCTCAGGATTCCAGGGATGCGTTGGATGCAGAGATTAGAGAGTTAATACATACTTCTGTTATATTTTTGGACGCAAAGAAAGCGGTTTCGCGTCAGGTTTTCGATTTAACCGAAACTCTTAGCACTGTCGGCGCCACAAAAGCGTTATATTTAAAGTCGCCATGGAAAGAGATATTTATATCCGATAATTTTGATGAACTGCATATCATTACTGCTGGCGGCGGTGGGGATGTCTTGGGTGGAATATTCTTAGCTAGAGAGATCAGGCTCATTCTTGATGAGATAGGCAGAAGAGGAGCAAAGATCTTTGTTTTTACTACGAACCTTAAGAGGGGGGAAGAAAATCCACTAGGTGGTCCGACGCAGGTGGAAAATATAGGAGTGGTAGAAAACGGGATCTTCCAGAAGTTAACGCCTATTGATGAGTCCCGTTGTTTCTATGCCCTAAATCAACCGAATATCGTATCCAGAGTAATAATTGACGGCCGCACTTTAATGGTAGATATTAAAGAGGGAGCGATTATTGAAGATACGAAGAAAATGGATATTAATTTGGTTATGATGGATGTTTCAGTAGGTTCCGAAGTTTTAGCGGGTGGATATAAGAAATTAATTAGTGGTAAAAAGGTGCTCACGATCGGTCTGGATATGGGTGGAGATATTTTAGCCAGATATCCTATGAGTATTAAGGATGGAAATCGTGATTCACATCCGGAAAAAGACGTTAAATCTCCGGCAACCGATACGGTTGTCTTGGGTATGTTCTTTAAATTGAATTCGAAATATAAACATAATGTTCTTTTGGGTATTTCCGCCTTAGGTGGAGATGGGGAATTGGGAGAGGCGCTTCCAAGATATCTTAAGGATTATTTTTCCAAAGGCAAGATAGTCGGTATTCTGGATAACAGAGCGATAGTCACAGCCAATCCAGAAAACGGCTTAGCGATGCTAAATGAGGTTCTTTCTTTGGATATTGCAAGCGAAGTATCAACTAACTTGCTAAGGAGGATAAAAAGAATTATTACGGACTTGAACTATGTTTATTCTGTTGGGGAAAGGCTAGAGATGGTAATCGGATGGGAGTCCCATAAGTCCCAATTTAATACTCTGAAGAGAGGATTTTTATGTAAAGAGTTACCCTACCCGCTTTCCGGGCAGAAAATTAGAAATGGCACAAGGACCGAAGTTCTCCCCGGAGCATATCTTTGTACTGTATTTGTTGACCCGGGAACCGTATACCGCCAAATTTCAGATAAGGCCTTAAGGAAATTAGAACGGAATGATACTTGGTTTGGTGTTGAAAGAGTTTTCTCCAAGATGGGGTACTTTACTGAAATGACAGATCCGAACAATATCGAAGCCAGAACAAAAATTATGCTATTCCTTAAGACCTTATCTTTAAATCTGGATTCTGTTAAGAAATATTCAATTCTATCCGGAGCTGCAAAAATTTCCAAACATTTTGGAAATGATTCAGCAAAACAGCGATGTTTAGATTACCTTGAGACTTTGGAGAAAGTGTTCTGGAATCCCAAGTCTGGCTATTATATTTTCAGATATTTAATTACATTTACTTTGGAAGATGTAGCAAAGAAATCCGATGGTAATATTTGGCGCTTTATAAATTATTGTGAGGTACTGCGTGATTTTATCTTACGTATTAATAAAGAAGGGCGGATTCCTGAAGCTATTTTAGTGATTTATGCCTTATTAAGAAAGCATATCCTGTCTGCGATTGACGAAAGCAATAGCCCTAGAGATTTAGGTCGTTTACTTTCTTTGCTTGAGATAAAACTTCTGGAAAAGGCCGCAATCCGGCATTTTAAACTGTATGAGGATGAGAATCTGGAGGCGGTTGTAAAGAACGCGATATCGTTGTTAAAGTGCGCGCAATTACCTTCAGGTAATCCTCGCGCTTACCCGGCTGAGCTTCTTGATAAAACGAATGAACCGACCGTTCAACAGTTGAAGGACTTTAGAGAATATGTTAAGCAGGCGCTTTTAAGTTGCGGCAGCCAAGCTAAAATAGATGATATTATTGTCTTGGTGAACGAGGCTAAGAGTGGAAAGATAGCTGATGTGAATACTCTTCCCGGCAAGATCGCGATATTAGAGGGTTTAGCCGCCCGCGCTCCGCCTTTAGCTGAAGATTTCTTTGCTCCTTTATTCCAAGCGTTGATTAATGACCTCATCCGCCACGAACTCAAGGAATTAGAAACTAACTCTCACCAGTCTGCCTGTCAGGCAAGTTATGAGTATCTTGGAGCCTATCCAGAAAAATTAGCAGAATTCTTAAAAGCAATTGAGCGATTTGGAATAGAGCTAGAAAAAGATTACCAGGAAGGATTAGAAAACATTCGTCACAAACTCACTAGCCATGTCGTGAGAGAGATTAGTGGAGAGATTAAAGCCCAGGCGGGTACGGTATTTTCTATGGGTTGTTTTACGCAGGAAGAGAATTTTAAAGTGAGTGCCCTCGAATTCCACCAGGGCATATGTGTCTTAGGAAAGAGTTCCCCTGGGTTTGAAACCGGGATTAAAGCAGCCGGCTTTTGGGCTTTTGAGAAATTATTTCTAAATTATCCTTCAGGAGTTGTGCTTTCTGCGTCATTAATGAAAAAGTTTTTAGAGGCAGATTATATGGTCCAGAAAAAATACTGGGAATTAATTGAGGTCTATCTAAAAAATATGATAGGAATTAATGTAGGGGACGATATTATTATACGGAGTAGCCCTAAGTGTTCAATGCCGGGAATACTGATTAGTCAAAGAACAAGGTTAATAGCTGGAGCTTATCTCGATCTTAAGAATGTTGCTGCTGCATGGTTTTCGTCTCGAGTGGTCAACTACCGCACTCACGTAGCGATTAAGGAGGAATATGATCTACCAATTATTATTCAAAAATGGGTAGGTGCCGAGGATACAAGCTTTCAAGAATATGAATATGAACAAATGACGCCGCAGGACAATGATTTAGCTGGTGTTTTTTCAACACGCAACCCAAATACCAACGAAAATGTTCTATATGGCCGTTGTTTACGGAATGGGAGCGGCGATAGACTGATGATTGGTTGGGAGTCTGGACAAGATATTGAAGTACTCGTTGAATGCATGCCTTCACTTTATGATAAGTTAAAAGATGCAAAGCTTAAATTGGAGAACGAATTTAAATATCCGCAAGAGGTTGAATTTAGCGTTAAGAGAGGAGTGTTATTTTTTGTTCAAACACGCGCTTTGCATTTTTCACCCCAAGGAGAGGTTACTTATATCCAAGAGCAGTTGGCCGATGGGGTATTAACCCAGGCACAGGCTATTCCACGGTTAGAAAAACTTGCACTACGGTTAGGCTCACGAAGGTTACTTAAGATAAGCACCGGATCTTCAATAAATGAAATCGGGCGAGGGATGGCAGGGACTCCCGGAGCGATGCAGGGTCATGTAGCCTTTAGTGTCCAAAAGGCAAAGGCTTTAAATAAAATGGAACAAGCATGCATTCTTATTGTAACACCTTGGAATCGAGGGGAAGCTATTCAGGCTATTTTTGATCTTCCAGAAATTGGGATTATTACGACTTACGGGAATGGTTCATCGCATGAAGCGGTGCTTACGCGTTCTGCAGGCATTCCGGCTGTTATTAATATTCAACATATGCAGGTTGAGAATCATAATGGGCTTTATCAATTGCGATATCATGGTGGGGTAATTCACGAAGGTCAAATAATTGGAATTTTGGGGGATTTGAGCATTGTTTTTAATAATGAAGACAATGTTTTATTGTGGGACCGCGTGGTTCTGGATGCTAGTTATGGAATCGATATCGTTGAAGAACAGATAAGTTTTAATAAAAAATATCAGGGTTTTTCTTACGAAGAGCTATTGAATTTAAACGTACAAAGGGCATTGGAATATGAAAGGTCGCTAGAGTTTGATGAGCTTAAGTTGTCTATTTATGATACTGATAAGGGAGAAATATTTAGTTCTAATAAGATGGGAGTATTTATTTTGAATCTGAGGAAACATTTTGCGCATGAGTTGTTGCTTAAAAAAGGGTCAGAAGAAAACCGTTCGAGGGCAGAGATTGAAAAAGACTTGGAGCGAAGGATTGCTTTGCAGAAAACTGAAGTGCAGATGGTTAAGTATCGTGAAACTATGGCCGAAGTTGAAACAGTGAAAATCTATTTGCATTCGTTTTATTATACGATTTGGTTTGATTCTGAAGAAGCTGATCGTGCAAGGGCTATTAGAGAATCTATGGAGCCTAGTCGCCTTGCATACAGAAAGCAGGAAGCGGCGGAGCAGGCAGTTCATCGTGACCTGAAGTTGGTTGTAGAGACTGCCACAATGGGTTCGGATCGCACACACAATGAACAGTATTGTGAAGAATACTATCTTGTTGTCCCTCGACATCTTAAGGATAGAGTAGAAAAAGTGCTTGCTGAAATTAAGGGTAGCAGTCCATCTTCGACCTACCCCGCTACGCTTCTTGATAAAGTGAATAAACCGACCGTGTGGCAACTAGAGGATTTTAGAAAATATGTTGAGAGGTCTCTTTTAAACTTCGGCAGCCAAGCTAAAATAGATGATATTATTGTCTTGGTGAACGAGGCTAAGAGTGGAAAGATAGCTGATGTGAATACTCTTCCCGGCAAGATCGCGATATTAGAGGGTTTAGCCGCCCGCGCTCCGCCTTTAGCTGAAGATTTCTTTGCTTCTTTATTCCAAGCGTTGATTAATGACCTTATTCGCCACGAATTAATAGAATTGGAAACCTTATCCCATGAAACCGCCTGCTTGGCCAGCGCCAAATATTTCAAGAATAATTCCAAAGAATTAAACGAACTCTTTAAGGCATATCGAATCTTTAAAATAGAACCTGATAAGTCATACTGCGAACTTCTGACCGAAGGAAGAATAGTCATCAGGCCTTTGGATAAGAATAATCTAGAGAAAGAGTTGAAAAGCTTAACAAAGGTTTTTTCTGAAGCGGCACTTAGTAGATCTGTAGGGATGAGTGAGCGTAGTTTGGAGTGCACATATGTAGCCGAAGATACGTTTACTGGAGAGATTATTGGTGGATTCCAGGGTATACCCATTGACAGGCATACTAGCAGATGGTCCGGTATGGTGGTATCCCTTGATTACCAGTGTCAGGGTATAGGGAAAGCGTTGTTCCTTAAGAAAGTAGAATTAGCCAGGGATATGGGATTGAAGCAGTTCTGGATTGAAAGCACGGAAGATGCCATGTCTTTCTATGAAAAGCTTGGGGCTGAGCTTGCTCCGGAACAGTTCGGCGGCCAGCGCGCTTATTATATTTACAGGATAGAAAACTGCTGTTCTGGTTATTTAACTAAAGACGAAATCACTCAGGAAGGGGCTCTTGCGGTAAAGAAAGTCTGGGAAAATATTAAGCGCGATATTGAAGCAAGTGACCCGCAAGTGGACGAGAAGACCGTGCCTTTCCTCTCTCGACTTTATCATGCAATAGGCAGGACATATTCGAGTATCGAGAAAAAAGTTGCAAGCGGAAGGCTCGATCCTTTTGCAAAGCATAAATTACATAAATACGGCAAGGAAAGAGAAGACAGGCGGATTCATGATATTAAGCGGAAAAAGAGGATTGGATTCTTGGCTCTTGCTGCTAATCCAATTAACTGGGGGCATGTTTTAATCTCTTTAATGTGTATTGATATCCTGGATCTTGATTCTGTAACTTGGCGTACGCAAGGCGAAATCAATTATAAGGATTTACCCGAATCCGACCGCGTGCCGTCAAGAGAGCGCCACAAAAATGTCGACGAGGTCGTCGATGCAGAATTGTATCCTTTGATAAAAACCACGGATTTAGGAAGCGAACCGGATAATGAACGGGAAGGCGCGGATGAAATGCATCGTTTTCTGGAAATAAACGCCGATGAGCTATTGCATGTCTTTTATATGTTGGGAATAGAGAATGAGGCCAGAGTAAGAAGATACATCGGGCAGCAGTTTTATTTTGCGAAAGAATATAAATTTGGCACTAACCCTAATCATGAAATTACCGTAGTCTTTATACAAAGAGGCGAATATGGCGCCCTGATGACCCCAGAGATGATGGATGGTATGGTTAAAGAGATTGCCCAGGAGATGGGTTGCGAGTACCTTCTTTCCTTATTATCTTTCCAGCTGGTAAAAGATCCAGATATAGATTTGAATGTCAGTTCCACCTATTATCGCAACTCTCACGACGCAGCATTCGTTCCCCGCCCGGTACATGAATTTGCTAAAGCCAGAAGTTACTACGGCCATCCGCAGATAGACCCCCGCACAGGAAAACCATACGAGATGACTGAAGAAGAGCAGATTAGGCAGAGGCTTCAATCCATCGTTGGACATATGGGTAGAGATATTAGAGACTTAGCGAGCAGCGATAAGTCCAATCAAATGGCGGTAGTTTCAATTGACGGGGCTTCCGGTTCAGGTAAGACAACCATTGCTGAAGAGGTATCCAAGTATTTAAAATCCATAGATTACCAAACAGTTATTTTGGGTTTGGATATGTTCTTGAAACAAAAAGAATGGCGTTATGCTATTGAGGATTTAGTGGCAGGAAATGAAATCTCACAACAAGAGCGCGCTCTTCTAGGCGAAGAACTAATTTCTCGGATTATTCCTCATCAGCCTTATCTTGAGGAAAGGACATTCTTTGATGTTCCTGCAATTCTAAAGATGTTGGATGAGATAGATGCCTTCCGTCATTCTGGAGAAGAGGAATATATTCTGCGTATCCCCAATGCCTATATCCGCGGAGAAAAGGAACGCAAGGACTTAGAATTTAAATTGAACAAAAATACCATTGTGATTATTGATGGTAAGTTCGCCAATGCCCCTGAGTTAAGGCCTTATTACGATATCCGCTACTATTTAAAAGATAATTCTGACCGCACTAAAGCCAAGTTTGAGATGCGTACCCGCACATTGTCTCCTAATAATGCCGATAGGCAGATGGGTTTCTACAATATCGGGCTTGTATTTAGCTACGAAGAGTTTTTAAAAAACAATCCTAACGCTAGCAATTACATTATTGATATTTCCGAAGATGATTCGAAATTAATTACGGTGCAGGAAACTGCTAAATTATCCCGGCGGGAAGTTGATTTAACCGCGGCTCCGAAATCTTTAATTTTATCTTCCGGGAAAGCGCTTTCCAAGAAGATAACTAATCCCGCGGCGAAAGCCGATAATGCCAAGAAATCCATCCCTCTGGCTATCTATCGTGAAAGCGCCATCATCGCTATCCTTACAATTGTATCAGGAAACCTCATCTATCATTTAACCGCCAGCAACCCGCTGCGTGTTACAACTATTATCTTCGGTCTGTTCTTAGCCTTAAATTATCGGAACATCGGTTTTGCCGCCTTGGATCATCAGGAGCACTTAGCATTCCACATCAAGCCAGCTACGCCTACCCAGCTTGAACAAGAATCAACCAAGGAAGAATCCACAATTACCCAGCTCAAGCAGGAGCCTGCTAAAGTAGCTGAAATAATCCCTTTTGGCAACTGTAATGAGCCGTCCTGCCGCCAATCTTATGAATCAATCTTCCAGCCGCTTACCCAGAAGTATATTGTCAGGTTCCTCAAGGCTTCTTCTTTTGCCACTCGCGTCCTGTATTTAAGCCTCTTGTTTCCGGAAATCATTCTCATCAAACTGTTTAATACTCTTAGAGCCTTGCTTGCAAACTTAACCAATAGCATTAAGCTAGTCAAAGCAGTTACACTCAAGGTAGCAGCCTTTATCCAAAACTCTTTCCGCAAGGCAGCAAAACTTGATATCAACACCTTGGGCCATTCCTTAAAAGCAGCCTGGAATAAGGTAATCAATCTTCCCGGTTCTCTTAAGGCTAAAATTGCCAACCAGCCGCCGACCCTTGAGCAAAGACTGGGTTTAAAGCATACCCAAGACACAATCTCTACCCTTAACCTAAACGTCTTTAGCGCCCTCAGGGATGCTGGCATTAGCCTCCTTATAGGAACTATCCTTAGCTTAAGTATCTATTATTCTACCAAGAACATTATACTTACTCTTATTCCTGCTCTACCCGCTCTCTGGATTGCTTTAAGCTATTTTACTTTAAGCAATATTTCGTATGATGCTGTTTTCCGCACTCAATTAATTAGCTTACGAAAGGAACAGGAGGGAGAAACTGAAATAATTAACGCTTCCCATAGGCTTGCCAGAACAATTTCTATTACCGACTACAAGGGGAGGATACATCTTAAGCTTATAGTCTTTAAATCACTGAGTCGTCTTACTAAGAAGTGTATCATCATCTACCAGCGTTCTTCCGTAATTCCCCTGCGTGTCTTGGCTGTAAGCTTTATCCCGGCAGGAATGATGCTTACTAAACTTACCAGCATGCTAAAAACTTCCCTGCACAACACCAAGCATCAGCTAAAGAGCCTGGCTTCTTTTGTGATGAGCTCCTTCAGGAGACTGAACATCGGCCTAAGCATAGGAGGCACTAAAGTTGCTGTGGTTATCCTTGATGTCGAAGGGCTGGTAGGTAAAATTGCCAAAACAAAATGGGAAGATGTTATTGATAAGAATCTTCCCTTGGAGGAAATTCGAAAACAAATTTTATCCATAATAGTAGAAGAGATTGTAAGAATCCTTGAAGACAATAAAATCAGCATTAAGCAGATAAGAAAAATCGGTATTTCCTGGGCAGGGCCCGGCAATTATGATGAGGGGATAGTCAGCGCTCCGAATATTCCCGGCGGGTTCCAGGATTTTAATCTTAAAAGAGCCTTGGAAGAATTAGTGAAAGGGCGATTTGACAGAAGGCTTAGGGTTGAGATATTGCATGACGGCGGTGCTGCCGTAAAAGGAGAGAACAAGCATCCCGACGGAGCTCTGTATAATCCAAATAAACAAATTCTGGTTAGCGGCACATTCCTTATTTTAGGCACAGGCGTAGGAGCAGGTATTCTAAAGGACGGCAAGCCTTGTTATAAGTCCGATAAAGTAAGCTGGGGCTTGGGCGAGTTAGGGCATCATCTTATCTATAATCTAAAGACAAAAGAATGGAGATATCAACCCAAGCCGGATGGCAGTTGGTTGGGCCAGAAAGATCCGGGAGAATTGACTCCGGACGAAAGGAGCCTGGAGGATTATCTCTCGGGGCCGGGGTTAGCCAAGAGATGGCAAGAATTCTCCGGGGCCGGCGAAATTTTACCTTTGGAGGATGCTCATCTTGAAGAAAAGGCCCAAAATGGAGATAGGCTGGCATTGGATTTTATCAGCGAAGCCGGCAGAGATTTAGGTATGGCTATGCGAGCCTTCAAAGAAGCCTATCCTAAGGAAGGTTTTACTAATTTAATTGTTTTAGGCTCAAGCGTGGGCGAGAACTTCGGCAAAGGCGTAGACGAGGTAGATGGAATTGATTTATTTATCCGCTTGGCCCGGGAAGCAGCAGGCTTCAAGGGTATCGTACGTTCACGCCTGGGAGTAGAAAGAGAATTCTTGGCCTTTATGCCAGAGAAGGCCGGTAAATTTTCCTTATTTCGCCACATCCCTGCTCCCCGGCCGGATAATCAAAAAGGCTCCGCTCAGGTTTTGTTTATAGCCTTAATGGCGATTGCCGGTACCTTATTAGCAGCTATCTTTTTCTTCGCCACCTCCGCATTTGCCGCAGGGCCAATAAACTCTATCCCAGTGCAATCCCTCTTTGGAATAATAACTTTAACTGTCGTGGGAATTTTATTTTTGCTCTTCAAGAAACCGCTTTCCGAGGAACTGTTTAGTTTTAGCTGTAAAGGGTTCAGGCTATTCAAAGGGCCGGCTCAAGTAGTTAAAGCGCTGGAAGACTATTGCGGGGAAAGGATAGTCTATTACAACAAAGCAACTAAAAAAATCCATTATGCTGCTAAGATAAGTGATGCCAAGGGTAACTTAGATACAAAAAAAGTAAAGACTATCCTTAGCGCACCCGGATATAAATTTGGCAAGGAAAGGATTGAAAGAGCGCTGCAAATCATCCTTGCTTACGCAAGCTTACTCCGGAAATATCCTAATCTTCGTAATAAAGAGATAATCGTTCTCCAGGCGCAAAAAGATATCATGTTTATTGCCAAAGAGGTTGTGTCTGGCCTTTCCAGCAGCACAGAAACTAAGACGAGCACTATATTAAAATTATTTAAAAAGCTGGATATAAAACTTACACCCGGAGATAAGCGCAAGCTGGAAGTTTCCTGCGCTTCCTTCAATTCTTTAAAACAGACGTTCAATAAATTTGATGAAGGTGATTTCCACAACATCACACCCGGGTTTATGCATGATATTTATTTGGAATGCCAAGAGAAAAATCCTGATTTAGCCTATATGGCAGAGATGGTAGACGAAACGCTCTATTCCGCAGTTTTACTCAACTACCTTATTGTTAGCGGCAAAAGGAAAGCCCGCCGTGCCGGTGAAAAAGTAAATAGAGACGAGCTTATTTTCCTTAGAGAGCAATACGATATCTCCTCAGAAGAGATTCGTAAATTACCTCTAACCAACAGCCGGGATTGGCAAAATCCCTCTGAAAGAGAAAGAATAGCCAGGCTCTTTAACCTGCTCGATGAAGAAGAATTGCTTATTAGTTTTGCCAAAGAGCATGTAGCTTTGCATGAAAGCTATGCCGATGACCCCAGCGCTAAACCGGAGCATATAGAGCAACTCAAGAAACAGGCATTGGAATTCAAGCTGGAGCGCGCAAAAGAGGAATTATGCAATTTAGGAGCAGAGGCATATAAGATAATCGCAGATTATACGAAGACTGTTTTAGAGATAGAAATGCGTAATTCCAACCAACAGCTCGAGATAGGCTTGACAGGAGAGAGCTATGGAAAGCGCTTGGAGGTCCAATGCAATGCAGAAATTACCCTTGATAAGGCTCGCCATCTCAGAGAGGTTAGAATGGAGGCAAATGCAGAAGCCCAGCAGAGAGCCAGAAAAAATATTTCTGAGTTGCAGAATAAACTCAAGGTGCTAGGTATTTTCTTAGGATTTATTTTCCTTACCACCTCCGCCTTTGCCGCAACCTCATCCATACCCTACACCTCTTCTCATATTACGCCGTTTGGGTTATTTTTAAGAGTTATTATTCCTCTGATAGTGGTTTCTTTATGCTGGAGCGATGTATCGCGCTGGCTGAAAGATAAGATAACCGCTAAGGTGATTGTCGGGTATTCCGCGCCAGAATCTATCTGGCCTAAGCGGTTGAAATGGCTCAAGCATTCACAGGGCCCTCTGGCAAACTGGATTCGCGAAAAAGTGGTTTATGAGTTATATTGCCGGCTGAATTCTTTCAGGGATTTCCGCGGAGCGTTAAACGCCATCGTTATATTGAAAGACAAAGATACCGTCAAGGGCCTTTTAGGCCCCTTCGGTATGCTGGAAAAGAAACTTCAAGCGGTTAGTGTGATGGGTAGTTTTAGAAGCCACGACCGGCTCCCCGGTCAATTCCTCGGGCTTTTGGATGACATAGCGCCTTTGACCTTTGAAGAGCAGGCGCTTCTTATCCTTGAAACTGTGCCCCTGGTGATGGGGAATAACAGAAAATTTGTTGCCGATGAGATGGATGCTGTCTTAAGGAATCCCTACGCTACCCTTAAGATCCGCTCCGCCGCCAAAGAACTTTTACAGAAAGTATCTGTCCTGAATGTTGAAAAACAAAAAAGCGATGATATAGGTTTTGATAATCAGAAAGGCTCCACCCAGGTTTTGCTTTTAGCCTTAATGGCGATTGCCGGCGCTGTTTTCTTCGCCGCCCCCGCCTTGGCCGCAACCTCATATATACCCCATAGTTCTTCTCATATGACCCCGTTTGGGTTATTTTTAAGTGCCGCAATTCCTCTGACACTGGTATTTTTGTGTTGGAACGATGCATCGCGCTGGCTGGAAGACAAGATAGCTACTAAGGTGATTAATGAAACCATCTGTTCTACGCCAGAATCTATCTGGCCTAAGTGGTTAAAGTGGCTCAAGCATTCGCAGGGGTCTCTGGCAAGCTGGCTTCGCGAAAAAGTGGTTTATGAACTATATTGCCGGCTGGATTCCCCCGAGGATTTCCGCGGAGCCTTAGACGCCCTGATTGCATTTAAGGATAAAGATACCGTTAAAGGCCTTTTAGGGACATTCGGTGTTTTGGAAAGAAAGTTTCAGGCTATAGAACTAATGGCCGGTTTTGAAAGCCGTGATCAGGCGTCCGCCAGATCTTTAAACCTCTTAGACTATTCATCGCCTTTAACATTTGAAGAGCAAGCCCTCTTGATTATCTATGCTGTTCCTTTGGTGATGGGTAATGAAATAAGGTTCGTTACCGATAAGATGGATGCCGTTTTAAGTAATCCCGGCGCCACTCCTGAGATCCGCTCTGCCGCCAAAGAACTTTTGCAGAAAGTATCTGTACTGAATGTTGAAAAACAAAAAACCGACGATGCAGACACATTTGACAATAGGAAAAGCTCTGCAGCAGCTCAAAAATCTTTTATTTTACCTTCCAGGAAAGCGCTTCCAAAAATAAATGGGACTTCCACAGAATATATCAACATCGAAAAGAATATCCAGTCTGTGGTTAAGCAGTCTGCCAAAGTAATAACCGTGAGATTAACCGCGGATAACGGCCGGGCAGTAGAAATTAGAATTCCTGATCCAGCCAAGCTAAATAAGGGCCAGGCAGAAACAATATACCGCAGCTACATCGCCAAATTATACGCCCAAGGGTTGGCTTTAGGTAATGGCCCGACAGAGCATATCTATGTGGAGGCCTACGAAAACGATTCATCAATCTGCAGAGGCGACATCGAAGAAGCAGCAATCAAATCATTAGATAAATACTTTAAGGAAACAGGCGCGCCATTATTAAGCAAAGCCAATGCCGGAAATAGAGTAGAGATAATATATAAGCCGGAAGATTTTAAGGCAAAAAGCCCAATCGGGTTAAAAGAATTAATAGAGCAGTGTTATAAAAACAGAAAAATAACCCTGCCTAAGACAATGGTTACCATAGGCCTTGATGTAGGCGGACAGGGCATAAAATCATGCGTATTGGTAGACGGTAAGGATGTAACTGATGAATTGTCGCCTGAGGCAGCAAATGAGAAAGAACTCAGGAAACAGGATAAATCGCTGCGCTACCGTTACGCCTTTAAATATGAAAAACTAGAAGTTGGCGATAGCGGTAAGGAATTCAGCAATCGGCTGGTAAATTTTGTCCAGGAACTAAAAACAGCGGTAGAAGCCAAGTATGGAAAGGTTAGCGCGCTCTTTATTAATCTTCCGGGAAATCCGGATTACGCCCATGACCGTATGGCAAGCCTGGGCGAATTAAGCCGGGGCTTTGGAAAAGATATGGGAACAGGCCTGTCCGAGGCAAACACATTTATTGAGGATCTGCGCAATATTTTAGGGGATGCCTTGCTTGGTTACGGCAATGACATGACCGGATGGGGCTTAAGTATAGCCCAGCTGGCAGGCTTTAAAGATGCGGTTATATTAATTACCGGCTCAGGAATAGGCGTGCAGCAGATAGAAAACGGTGAAGTAGTGGCTGGGGCCAATGAAGGCGGCCATCAGATATTCAACGTAAAAGATGGTATAGAATCAAGGGCAGAGAATTCACCGCTAGGCTCTTATGAGGATTGGGCAGGCAGCATCCGCGGGATCATGGCAGTAGCCAATCAGATAGGGTTAACTGAAAAATTAAAACAACTTGGGATAAGTAAAATAGAAGTAGAGCATATCGGCTTAGCCGCAAGCGGCATAAATCCTCTGGATACCTCCTTGAAACTGGATAGCGACAGCGAGCTAGTGAAGTTATCCTTAGAAGTATGGGATATTGTCGAGCAGCGCGAAGCCCAGCATGTGATATTCCTCTATAAGTTAACTGGTAAGACAAAATTTGCCTTTGGCGGCGGAACAACCGCAGCCGGGACAGGCAAGATACGTCAGAGATTGTTGCAGAAGTATGTCAACCAATACAGCAAAGATTTAAACATACAAGAGATAATAGAAGTGACTTTGGTTAAAGATGCCAATGCCGCCAGAGGCGCAGCCATTAAAGCAGCGCAGCTTGTCCAGGAATATAGTTTTCCTTCGTCTTCGCAAACAGATGCTGATAATACTCCTCTTTGGCGATTATCTTCAATGAGGATTAAAGATTATTTGAGAAAAGTAGTCGTAACCGGGCAGGAAAAAGCCAATGCAATCATACAGAATTACGATTTAGGGGTAAATTCACTGAATCAAGTTCAATATGAGGATTTAATCGGCGGCACTTCTTTAAGAAAGCCTTTGCTAATTTATTCGCCGAAAGGAAAATTTGTTTTAAAGTACGCAACGAACGATTCTTTAAAAGCCGATTTTATTGTTTCAGTGCAATTATATTTGCATGCACAAGGTCTTCCTGTTGCTCGAATACAGCAAACAAGGCATGTAGGCTATTTGCTAAAAATAAAGGACTGGTATTGGTTCTTAGAAGAGTATACTCCGGATGGAAGAGAAATAACCTGGGCACAAATGCGTCCGGAACAGTTTTTCTCATTAGGTAAAATGATGGCTTCAATCCATAATGTTCTGTCCGGTTTTATACCTAAGGGAGAGAAACGGGAATTATTAGCAATTGATATTGCTACTGCCGAAGAAGATTTCTTAAATTTAAAACAACGGTTAATATTGAAAGGCGGAAATTTTTCAAGGTCAGAACAACTCTTCTTGGATAATGCCGATTTTATTTTTAGTCAGTTTGCTTCTTTGAAAAATAATTTATCTTTAGAAAAATATAAAAAACTGCCTCAAGCTGTTATCCATGGGGATATGAAAACAGGCAATGTCAAATGGATGGATGATAGGGATGATGTTATGGTATTGTTTGATTGGGAACGCAGCCGCCAAGGACAGGCGCGTATTGAAGAATTTAAGAACGCGCTTTTAGGGACAGCTTTAAAGATGGAAAGGAAATATGTAAGAAGCAGCTTTATTGCTTTGCTTAGAGGATACCAAGCATTTTCCAACCACAAGCTTACAATGGAAGAATTAGAGGCAATTCCTTATGTTTTAGGGGCAGGCGCTTTTCTTTGGGATGTCGCTAGATGGTTAATCTTGAGGAGAGATGATATTGATAGTTCGGATGAAAGGTATGAAGTAGCCAAGAGGACTATAGATGAATTTCGCAAGATCACAGAAGATTTCAATGGTGAGTGGTGGGCCGAAGAAAAAATAAAATGCCTAATTGAGGATAGCGATACGAAAGCCTATGAAAAGATAAAAAATATATTTATCAATTCTGACAATATATTAGTAGACTTTGATAAAAGCGTAAAAGATGGGGTATTAGATAGGGCGCTTCCTTTCTTCGGCTTGCTGGAAAGCGCCGGTATGAAAGATCACTCTTTGGAAGTTTTCAAACATTTTATAAATATACTAGAAAATAATCATGTTGCTTTTAACCAAAACGCCAGAAGCCCGGAGGAGATAAGCGAAACCGTATTTTGTAAACATCATATCTTGCTTAGAAATTTAATAAAGACGAAAGAAGACAGGGAATTTTACTTTTTAGTCACTTTGTTGCACGATATAGGAACAATCGTTTCCAAACCAAAACATCACGCCATAGGTGCTCGGCTCATTAAAGAGGTTCTAAAGAAATATATAAGCAGTATTTCCGAAGAGAGGATTTCAGAGGCGCAGTATTTTATTGATTCTCATGTTGATATAGGGACTATGTATACTGGAGAAAGAACAGCCGGGTATCTGTTTTCTAAACTTTTAAAATATTCCGGTGATTTTAATAGACAAGAAAAGAATCTTGATTGGCTGATTCCTTTTACATTAGCCGACATGAGGGGGGTTAGAGGTGGTGAATTTATCGATGATTATTGCGCGCAGTATTACCTAGACGTGCGAAAGATGGTAAGGAAACCGTCTGAATTAAGTGAATCTCTGCTTCTGTATAGATTGAAGGGGTTGGCAGCTGAGTATAAAGGCGCTGGATATCTGGAAAACAAGATAGCAGGTTTATCTGATGAGCCGACGAGAACAGAAAGGCAGGAAATAAGACTAACCGATCTTAGAAGATACAAAGATAAATACGAGAAAGTAATATCCAAATATAACAGTTTACCCGACGAAACGCGGCAGCTTATAGAGGATTACATTCCTTCCGTGAAGGTATTTAATTATGCAAAATCTCTATTTAGATTTTTGAGCGGAGAAGAAAAAGAAAACAAGCAAAAAATAGAAGGGAATTATGCCAACTTTATTAGGCTTTTAGTATTAAGCGCTTTCATTGCCAAGATAAGCAAAGACTTATCGGGCCAAACTTATAATTGGGTTGATTATGTCTATGACGAAAAAACAAAATGGCTTTATTTTGACTTTCTAAATAAAAAATTATCTAGCCTGCCTGAGCTAGAAAAATTAAGCATAGATATGCTAGAGAAAAATTTTAATCACGATAAGAATAGTTTATTCGGTCTCATAATAGGATTCAACGAGGCGGAAAATAAAATAATATTCAACCTATCACCCCGCCAGTTAAATGACTTTAAAGATGATTTAGCAGTAGCTCAAAAATCTTTAATTTTGACTCCCGAGAAACCGCTTTCATCCGAAAGAGTAAAAATATTAGATACAACGTTGCGCGACGGTAAACAAACGCCGGGTGTGGTATTAACTAAAGAAGAGCGTTTAGCTATCGCGCGCGCCATTGACGAAATAGGCGTGCCGGAAATGGAAGTCGGGTTTCCTGCGACTGGACAGATAGAACAAGATATTATCTCTTCCATTTTATCTTTGGGGTTAAAGGCTAAATTATTTGGCTTGAGCAGGGAGATGGTTGAAGATGTGGATGCGACAGAGAAATGCGGCCTTAAAAATATCAGGATTTTTGTCGCTACGTCCGATAGCCATATTCAATATAAACTTGCTAAAACCAGAGAGTGGGTAATGAGTAACATGGTTCAAGTGGTCCGATACGCCAAGAAAAAAGGTTTTTATGTTGATGTTGCTTGCGAAGATTTTACTAATAGCGACGATAATTTTATAATAGAATTCATCAAGGCAGTCAGTGAAGCTGGCGCGGATAGGGTGTTATTGGCAGACACCAAAGGCCAGTTTGCGCCCTGGGAACTCGAAAAAAGATTGTCGAATATCATCCAAAATACCAATATTCCGATTGGTTTCCACGGGCACAATGATTATGGCTTAGCTACTGCTAATGCTTTGGCAGCAGTCAGAGCAGGCGCCTCTTTCGTTGATGTTACGGTAAATAATCTTGGTGAGCGAGCTGGTAATGCTTCTTTGCAGGAAGTAGTTATGGCGCTCGAAGATAAATTAGCAATAAAGACAGGTATTAATACGGAAGGACTCACCCATCTCTCTAAGCTAGTTGCGGAAAGATTCGGAATTCCTCTGCGTCCCAATGCTCCTATAACCGGGGATTATATTTCTACCCACGAATCAGGAATACATGCTGATGCTATCTTAAAAGGACATCCGGAACTCTATGAGCCATTTCCGCCGGAAAAGGCAGGAGGCAAGTGCAGGATCGTTATTGGTTACAATAGCGGAACGAGCTCAATAAGGAAGTTCTTCGAAGATATTGGTATCCAGGTTTCATCGGATGAAGCTCAGGCTGTGCGTGTTTTGATTCAGGAAAAATTGATACAAAATAAAGAAAGGAATTTGAAGGGTCCCTTAGGCAAAGAAGAGATTATAAAGATGCTGGAAAGAGCGCGTATTCAAATAACGCCCCCTTCCCGGAATGATCTCTCCTGGATCTACTCTCAAAAAGAGCTCTCTTTTAAAGTGCGCGTCAACCTGCAGGCGGAAGCAGAAGATAACGTAGCGCAAGCCATAAAAGAAGGCAGGTCTATCAATATCTTAGGCCCCAAAGTTAAGATTGAAGAGCTGCCTGTTGCCTACAGGCCTCTTGCTGAAATGCTCAAGCAGGCTATTGCTGCGATTCCGGATGAAAATACCCGTCAAAGCCTGCTTAATACAACTCACCGGTTAATTCTGGTTAAACCCGGCCAAACAGGCCTGGCGCAAACCGGCAGGATTACCGGAAAGAACTTTGTCCTTTTGACTAACTACGGTTCCTACGAAAGAGTAAACAGGATCATTAATCATTCTTCGGTTATCCTGGATGGTTTTTACAAGCAAGGCCCTCCGGCAATGAAGGCCTTAACCAGCTTGCTTATCCACGAAGACAATGACCTGCAGAGAGCATTCCATCAGGATGAATCCCCTGAAATCACCAGCCAGATTAATTCAGCCATCAAGAATATTATTTTTGCTCCTAAAGAAAACGCTTCCAGCGAAGATGCTTCTTCCAAAACCCCTAAATATTCCCTTAACAATAAGGATGAATTTGTAATCGAAAATTATAATTATGCCAAGCCGTTTGCCAGTTTTTTCCCCGGTATCGCCGGTAAATACGGCATACCGATGTGGGTGTTTTATGTTAACCGCGGCCAGGGAATAGCCAGCTTCGGCACAAAGGATAAGGATCATGCGATATTGGAATTTTGGCCGGCAAACAAGGCCTGGCAGATGGCCGCTTCCCACGGCTTCCGCACTTTTATAAAGGTAACAAGTGATAAGGGAACTGCCTTCTATGAGCCGTTCCAGAATGGGCCGGTTGAAGATATGCGGATTAGCTCGCACGGCCTGACGATAGCCGAACGCAATCCGTCTGCCGGCATCGGGATAACCGTAGATTACGCCACTGTTCCCAACGACACCTTCGCCGGTTTAATCAGGAGCGTTTCCCTAAAAAATACGGGCAAGAAGCCGGTAAAGATGCAGTTGCTGGACGGCCTGCCGCAGATCGCTCCTGCATACATTAATGATTGGCTGCTTAAACATGTGTCCCGGACTGCCGAAGCCTGGTTTACGGTTAAGAATCTTGAAAACGGCGTCCCGTTCTTTAAGCTTGGTGTAGAAATTGCGGATAAACCCGAGGTGATTCATATAGAAGAAGGGAATTTCTACTTAAGTTTTATTCATACCAAAGAAGGGCCGAGGATTATAAAGCCGGTTGTCGATCCTCAGCAGGTATTCGGACAGGACACCGCTTTCTCGACGCCGGTTTGTTTCTCAAAGGAAAAAGATTTCCGGTATCCGGCCAATCAGGTAACTATTGGCAGGACCCCGTGCGCCTTTTCTCCTTTTAATCTCGAGCTGGCCGCAGGGGAAGAGAAGACGCTTTATACAGTAATCGGCAATATGCGCGACCTTAAAATGCTTAATTCTTCTATCTCCAGGATTATCGCCCCCGGTTATATTGAACAGAAAAAGAGGGAGAACGCAAAGGTTATCGCGCAGCTCAAGGACGATGTTGCTACAAAAAGCAGTTCCAGGGAATTTGATCTTTACGCAGGGCAGACCTACTTGGATAACATCATGCGCGGCGGCTATCCGGTTGTGTTCCGCCCGGATTCCGGCAAGGCAAAGCAGGTTTTCTATCTTTATTCGCGCAAACACGGCGATTTGGAGAGAGATTATAATTCTTTCGTGACGCAGGCGTCTTATTTCTCGCAAGGTAACGGCAACTACCGCGACGTAAACCAGAACCGCAGGCTCGATGTCTGGTTTAATCCCGAGGTAAAAGAGGAAAACCTGGTTTGTTTCTTCAATCTCCTGCAGGCAGACGGTTTTAATCCTCTGGTAGTAAAGGGAGCCAGCTTTAAGATACAAGAGGGAGTAGATATAGAGACGGTGTTGATGGATTATACGGAAGCAACCGATATCTCTCCACTGCAGAAATTTTTCGCCAAGCCTTTCTCCCCCGGGGAATTGGCTATGTTCATCGAGAATAACGGGATTAAACTTAAATCCTCCTATGATAAATTTATCTCATTTATTCTTTCTTGTGCGGCGAAAATCCAGGAAGCCGAACATGGCGAAGGTTTTTGGACCGACCACTGGACTTATAATCTTGACCTTCTGGAGAGTTTCTTAGGGGTATATCCGGAACAGTGCAAAAACATAATCTTCGAGAAGAAGGAATTTACTTATTTCGACAATATTGAGGTAATTCAACCCAGAGCGGAGAAATATACCCTGTTGAACAACCAGCCAAGGCAGCTCAATTCAATTTGCGCGGATAGCGACAAAAAAGCAATGATTCAGGGGAGAGCGGTATCGCCTAATCTCGTAAGAACGGATTATGGCAAAGGCCAAATTTACCGGACTACTCTTATAAATAAATTACTCTGCCTTGCGGTCAATAAAATGGCTAGCCTCGATCCTTTTGGAATAGGAATCGAGATGGAGGCTGGTAAGCCTAATTGGTATGATGCTTTAAACGGGCTGCCTGCGCTTTTCGGTTCTTCTCTCTGTGAAACCTTCGAGCTAAAGAGGCTGCTCATTTTTATCAAAGATTCCCTTGAACAAGCAGCTATAGAAACTTTGCCTGTAACAGAAGAGGTCTATAACTTTTTAGCCAAGCTTAACGATTTAACCAGGGAATATTTTGAGAGCGCGGCGGCTGAAAAAGATTATGCCTATTGGGATAAGGCGTATTCGTATAAAGAGGACTACCGCCTGAAAACAAAATTTGGTTTTAGCGGCGCAGAAAAAGAACTATCTGTAAACGAATTAATCTTAATCCTGGATAATTTTTTAAAGAAAGTAGGCTTTGGTATCGATAAGGCTTTTGACAAACAGCAAAATACCTACCCGGCTTACTTTATCAATGAAGTTACTAAATACGAAATCCTTGATGGCCAGCGCATAAAGCCTTTGGAATTCTCCCAGAAGGCGCTTCCTTTATTCCTGGAGTCTTTTGTGCATGCTTTGAGGACAACCGAAAGCGCGGATAAAGCGCAGGCTTTATATGGAGCAGTAAGAAATAGCGGGCTTTATGATAGAAAGCTTAAGATGTATAAAGTGTGCGATTCCCTTGAAGGGATGCCTGAAGAAATCGGCAGATGCCGGACATTCCCCTCGGGATGGTTAGAAAACGAATCTATCTGGCTGCATATGGAATACAAGTATCTTTTGGAAACTTTAAAAAGCGGGCTTGCGGAGCAGTTCTATGAGGATTTTAAATCCGCGCTCATTCCATTCCAGAGCCCTGAAAGATACGGCCGCAGCATTTTGGAAAATTCCTCGTTTCTGGCAAGCAGCGCCTATCCCGACGAGAGCTTGCAGGGGAACGGTTTTGTGGCTCGCCTTTCCGGCTCAACCGTAGAATTTTTACAGATATGGTTGATAATGAATCTGGGCAAAAGGCCATTCTTCCTGAATGAGCGGAATGAATTGAACCTAAAGTTTGCTCCGTCGTTAGCCGGTTGGTTATTCGATAAACACGGCCGGTACAGTTTCAAATTTTTAAGCAAAACCAATGTCATCTACCATAATTCGTCCGGGAAGGGCACCTTCGGAGAAGAAGGAGTGTCTCCCTGGAAAATAAGTTTCGATGATAAAGAGGGAAATCCGGTCAGAATATATTCGGATACGATACCCGCGCCTTATGCCGAACAGATAAGAGCAGGCCTAATTAAGGAGATAGAGGTATATTTCCGGTCGAATACTCTTAAGTTTTTTGCCTCCCGGCAAAATCTTGCGTCAGCCAACGCCCTTCAGCTTGAGTTGTCCGCCAGCTCTCCTTATAAAGCGCCTCAAGGCCAACCTTCCACCCAAGACAGTAAGGCTGCTTATGAGATTCCGCAAGCAGCACAACAAGCAGGCAATTGGATCAGATTAAATATCGCCGATACCGCCACAAATGTCTCCAGGCAATTTATTCTAGACCCGGTATTTAGCAGCGGTCTTATGGGCAGTTTGCTAAAGAAGGCATTGGATGTAGAGGATGAGTATGTAGATAACTTTGTTTTTTCTGGCAAACCCGTCTACATCGCTCTCTTTGACCTTACCACATATTTCATTGAAACTCATAGCTTCAAAAATTTCGAAGTCATAGCCATAAGCTCCGCTTTATTTGATAAAGCACTTGACGATGAGACTCAAAGGTCGCTTCTTATCTATGGCCTCAGGGAAGAATTCCGGCATTTAGGAGGCCTCCGCAGCGAAGAGACAGCTACGAAACTTACTGCTCGAGAAATAATAATTGCGATTCCGGCAAAAGAACTGCTGGAAAAACTTAGAGGGTATGTCCGGGAAGAGTCGATGCTCTTAAAAGAGCTAATTGCTATTTCGCGGCGGGTAAATAAAAACAATGAGAATAAAGTATGTATAGCTAAGAGTTCGTTTCCGATGGATCCTACCTATTGGTTGCCGTCCCTGCTTTTTTCTTTTGCCGCTATCCCCTCCAAAAGAACATTAAATGTCCTTCGGGATGTTCTAGATGTGCCATCTACCAGGGAGGATTACACAGGGCAGGATAATGCTTTGGATTCTTGCCTGCCGGATGTGCCTAAAGAATTCCAGCAGCAGCTTAGCCGGGAAGATAAACTGAAATGGCGCCACGTTACCTTAAGCCTGACCGGTTTTGAGCTCTCCACAGAAAGCTATGAAGCAAAGAACAGTCTTTTCTTCACAACCTTAAAGCAGCTATCGGATAGGTTCAAACAGTTTGGCCTGCGTTCTCCGCCTATTCCGGGAAAGATAATAATTACCTCTATCCCCGCATTTACCGCTAATAAGGTCGGCCGCTACAACTGGATTGAAGGAGAAGGCTGGACCGTTTATCTTAATACCTACTTCTTCAAGCTCTCCAGAAATAAACAGGCTGAAATTCTCTATAACCTTCTATTTTCCAGATACAACAATAAGAAAATTGATTTCTCCTCGCAGAGAGGCAGCGCTTTGGGTGTAGTTATTCTTAGCGTCTTGTTTGCCAGTATTTACCTTTTTGCCATTCCCGCCTTGGCCGCAGGACAAATGATTACTTCAGGAGCAGCCAATTTCTCCATTACTCTGACGAATGCATTTTTTATCAGTATAGGTATTATGTCCGCGTTTTCTATATTAGCCATTTTTAAGGCTACGGTTGTATTGTTAAAAAGGAGCCGCGATGCCGGGTTCTTAGAGGCAGCGCGTAGGACGATAGAGCAAAGCGATGAGGTGACGAATAGTGTTATTGATGCCTGCCTAGTGGTTTCCCTGATTTTAACCACTAGCCTATTCTTTGCTCCTAGTATTGTTGCGGCATTGCGATTTATACAAATGCATGAGATAGCTATTTGTCTTATGGTGTTGATACTATATTTTGCGGGTTCTTACATATATTTTTCTATATTAAAACAATGGGATGGAGTTTTCTCCAGAGAAAATACCGGTTTTGCTGTTTTATTATTTTTAGGGCCCATTATTGGTATTCTTGTTATTCCCATGATAATGATACTAAACCTTAATCCTGACAAGTTGGAAGTAGTTTTTAAATATACATTTCTTCCTGTTATTGTTCTTGTCGTAGCTAGCTTTCTGCTTTCAAGCCTGGATAATTTCCCCGCATCTCTTCCTCTTAGTCAAAAAGAGCGTAAGGCTATAACAGAAAGCCAGATCAATAATCTCTTGAATTACATTAAGGAGAGCTTCAGGGTTCTTGGGATTACCCTAAAGCCAGAAGAAGTTATTGTGTTAAGCAATAGATTCAACCTCTCCCTTGCGGAAAAGATCAACAACAAGGTAGAATTCGACTCAGGCCTGGCAGCAAGGGCGCCTCCTTTTGACACAGATAACCCCGAATTACAGTCCTTCCAGGCCCTTATCAACGTTATCATCTTCCATGATGTAGGATCTCATCTTATCAAGGGCCTTAAAGAACCAAAAGCCCTTGCCTTAGATTACGCCTATTTCCGGAATAACCCCGCAGAATTGACTAAGTTTCTCCACGCAGCCAAACAATTCGGGATAAAACTGAAGAAGGAGTATCGTCCATATTCTGCTACTGTTTCAATAACGATGGTTCTGGATCGTAAGTCTACAAAAGAATCAAGAGGCATAGATGATTTACGTAAATCGGCTATTGATTCTATAAAGAATTTTGAAGAATTTGGAGGCATAGTAACAAATGCCGCGATCTTTGCCTCTCCTTCAGCCATCGTTACGGAAAGAAAATACATTGATTATAAGATGCAGAAGAAAAGGGAGAATTGGCGCTCTCTTTGTCATAACGCCGCAAGAATGTTTGAGTTAGAAGAACATAGCGGTAAAGCGGAGTTTTTAGGAATTGCTTTAGAGAATGTCATGCAACATGTCCCTGAAGGTTTGGCTATAGTTGTTATTGGGCAATCTAGAGTATTAGTGGCAGATAATGGGGATGGGTTTAGAGATATGAAAAACAGGGTTGTGTCTATCTCTGAAGCAATACAGTGGAATAAGACGTTTGGCATTGGTGGAAAATACGGTCAAGGCTTATCAGCGGCTGTTTGTGATTTCGCAAGCCTTTCTATAATCGAACATCCGGGAGAAACGGCAGTTATCGTTCCTGGTAATACTGATATATTCGGCGATATGCGAATGCCTGTAATTAGATATTCTACCTCCAACAAAAAGAAATTCGGTACAACCATTATCGGCTATTTTTATCCTAAAGAAGATTTTCATCTAACCTTCGGACATTCGATAGACATTTGGCGTGATAATTTAGTGGAAAAATTGATACAGAAACTAAGTGAAAAGACGCTTTTTAATAATAGGCAAGCACTCGAAATAAACGGAAAGAATAGTATCCCTGCAAAAAATGTTCCTGCTGTCGGGATGGGATCGTTAATAAATAGTAGTCTAAATATGAAGAGAGGCAGCGCTTTGGGTGTAGTTATTCTTAGCGCCTTGTTTGCCAGTATTTTCCTTTTTGCCATTCCCGCCTTGGCTCTGGCTGGAGAAGGCTCAATCGCTGTGGCTACAGCTGTAATTTTTGGAATCAAGGTGGTTTTAAGCATATCTATAGCTTCTTTTATAATAGGTTTCGCCAACGATGGTCGTTCCCCACTCTGGGAAACATTCTTTGCGTTTCTCTTTTACGTTATTGGTTTGTTCTTTCTTCTTGGTTTCATTGGCAAGATATCTTGGTTTTTCTTAATGTCGGCAGGTAACTTTATTAAACTCCAGCTTCCTCTTTTGTTAATAGTATTTTCTATAGTAGCCAGCTTATTGTTGATTAGCTTCTTAGCTTGGTATTTTCTGTTGCCGATACTTTTGGCTTTTCGCGCCTCGAAGGAATTTATAGGAAAAGAAAAAATCCAGGATTATAGTCATTTTTCTTCTATGAATCCAAGGGTATTAGCGCGTTTATTGAAAATCCTAAAGAACCGAAAGGAATATTCTGCGTGCAATAGGATAATCGGAGCTTTAGAAGATGGCGACTGGGAGCTTTTATTCAAGTTTTTAAAAGATGCGCCTTATCTTAGCTGTGCGCTCAATTCTTTGGATAAATTAGGGGCCAGGAGAAAGCAAACAATTGAAATTTGTATAAGGTATTTAAGCGGCCCGCAAGAAGAAGGCCGCAAAGTCGCAATCGCAAACCTGGATCTTTTGAATGCTTCAAGTTCAATTAGCAGCGAAGCAGGTTTATCCGTTCTTAAAAACGCCTTATACGATAAGAATCGAAATTTACGTAAAGCCGCTTCTAAATTACTGCTGGGCACATTGGTTCATAACAAGCGTACGGGAAAAGATATAAATTTTGAAGATGAGGTTCATTGTTATATTGCTAAAGAAAATTGGTCTTACATCGAAACTTTAGGTGTTTCGGCCCTGTGCCCTTTGCAGACATTTATACGGCGCTGCGTCGATACGCGGTTGGCCCGGAAGATTGCGGAAACATCCGATAGAATTTTTGCCGCGTCTATCAAAGGTAACGATTTAGTGTATAAAATCGTTCCTGCCGGCATAGTGCGTGTGACTAAAAAAATTAAACCGGATAGCCGCCTTCTCGACATTCTGCAGAAAAATTATCCTTTGTATGCGATATGGTTGGGTAAAGTAGTGGGGGATAATTGGTATGAATCAGCCGTGGTCGGTATGGATGGCAGCTTCCGTATTATGAAACTTCGGGATTTTGTCCTGGCGGTTAATTATAAAGACGAAAATCCGGAGGAGATGGTGATTGAACTGGTCCGCGAAATCGAGCGTCGAGCGCCGGAATTTGTAAAATTCCTACGTGAGAATAATCAGGCTAGCGCTACCTCGCCTGCTTACGGGCGCGGGAATATTACTGATGAAGAAATTGACGCGAATATAAGGAAGAAGATCGATGAGGGGAAAGTGTATCTAGTATGGGGGCAGGAGGAAAAGGGCCGGATTAAGGATCAGCGGAGAAAATATCAGCAGCTCTTTGCAGGTATCGATGCGTTCGGCCGGGAGCATCATTTAGAGCAGTTAGCCGAGCTATTTAAGAAAACAAACGTCGTTGTCATCGAAGAAAGACAGGCTTTACCCGGCTTGTTTATCCGCGCCCCCGACGCATACGCGCTGGCGCATTGGGGCAGATACGATAACAAAAACTGGGTATATATTGACAGCGAATTTTTTACCGTTCTTAGTAATGAAGAAAATCCCGTCAAATTTTACACACTTCTTTTCTACGAGCTTACCAAGTTAAGCGGCGAAACGCAGGATAAGGCTAAAGAGCTTGAATACCGGATAGTGAATGATGAATTGGAGCGTTCGGCCGACAATCTTGTGGCGGGGGCGTTTAAACAGGATACCTTGCCGCAGGCAGTCATTGATTATTACGGCGCAAGAAATGATATTATTAAAGCATTGGCGCAGGGTAATGACGAGCTTTACCGCAGGTCTTTAGCCGGGGCGCAGCGCGTTAGCGAAGAAATCCGGGCCGCCTATGCCGACGAAAAAATCGTTGCCGCCGTAACCGCCTTGAAAACCAAAGACTCTTCGCTGAGCATTTTCGATAGCGATGAGATATTGCGGGTAAGGGAAGAGAATTTTACGCAGGAAGAGGCAAAGAGCGTCCGTGAGCTGACGACGATGTTCTTTGGCCTGCTGGATATCGACGACCAGGACCTGCAGCGCAAAGTAGCTTTAATTACTTATCCTGCCACCCTATTGAATACCCTTCCGGCAAGCATTTATGACTACCGATTCTCGCCTCCGGTTCTTAACCAGTTACTGGAACAGCTTGAGATGTTTATGCGGGCGCGGGAATTTGGTTTGGGTGGTTTTGTTCAGGTAAATCCGTTTATGGATAAGAATGTCAATATAACCGTTTTACAGGAGAAAAATAATCCTGTTTTCTTCAAAGCCGCTTTTCTGCATGAACTTGTTCATTACCTGGCTTTAGAAGACCGCCTGCCATTTAGCGCGGAAAACGAGATTATTACTCAAGCAGTAAGTACAGCAATTATGTATCGGGAAGCCAATGATGTTTTATTGGAAGAATTGCGGCAGCAGTATGATAAATGGATAACGATTGGTTCTCAATTGAGCAAAGGACGTAAGCCGGTTCCCGTCCCGCAGGACCTGCTTGATTTAGTTAACAGCCGTGAAACTTTTTCAAAAGGCCAGAGGGCGATTAAGTTCGATGAGAGATTTGCCGGAGCTATTCTGGCGGGATATTATCTGAAAGAGAGGGATTATCTCAAGAAGATTGTTGATTACGGAAAGAAGAATCTTCCGCCGGAATGGTATCCGCAGCTCTGGCGCAGATTGACCAAGCGCGACTGGAAATTCCTGAACGAGGTTATGGATGAGCTTCTTGCGTTGGCGCGGATGAACTTGGAAGACCCTGTTCTTAAGCTTGAGGCGCGCGATACCGGAAAACCCGATGAATTAGGCATGGATAGCATCAGTTATGATCCATTGCGCCACAGATTGTATTATATCCCGCACGAAATCATTGATTACGGGAAGGTTGCAGGCAAGGGGTTAATTATGCGCGAGGCCTTTGCCTGGAGGTTTGCTCGCCCGGATATAATCGAATCGGCATTAAAAGATGACCCGGCTTTTGTTACGCTCTTTACAATATTCGATACATTGCGGGCGATAAGCCTGGGCATATCCGATTACCCGGAAACAGCGCAGTGGATAAGAGAGTTATACGAGAAGAAACAGAAGATACATAGTATAGCGAGAGAAAAAGCGTTGATGGGTAAAAGAGAAGAATTCTTGCAGTATCTTTTCGGGTTGATTTACTTCTTTACTATAGGCGAAAAAGATCCCCGGATTGAGAATGAGGCCATCCGGGAATTAATTCAAAGTTCAGGAGACCACCTTCCGTTTATGCATAAGCTTAAGCGCCAGGAATTCTATGCCATTGTTAAAGAAAAGATCTGGCCGGAAGTAAAACATTTGGCTGAAAAGATGCGGAAGAATCAGAGAGACCAGAAGCTCTTTGAAGAAATGATGACCGGTAAACAGCCGCAGTTGGGCAAAGAGGCGTTTAAGAATAACCGGCAGGGCACGGACATATCCCAGGTAAAGGATCGTCCCGGCCTGGAAGAGGACCTCAAGAAGGCTCTTGAACGGCTTTCCGAAGAGCAGAGAGAAGAATTAAACAGGCAGGTTGAAGAAGAGTTAAAGAAAGCTTTGTCTGAAGCGGCGAAAGGGTCCAAGGGGAATCTTTCGGGGCAGCCAGGGGCGCCAACAGATGTTGGCCCGAAAGAAGACGCTAGCCGGCAGCAGGATGATATCCATAAAGCCGCTAACAGCGTTCTGGGGGAACTGTGCCAGGTAAAGCATAAGAATAAGGAAGTAAAAAAGGCAAATGAAGGCTTTAAGCAAGATATAGGAGCTAATGGTATCGACAAAGATAAATTACAGGATTTGGACGGGGCGATCCGCAAACTTTCCGAAGAAGCAAAGCGTCTGCGGGAAGAGACGCATAAGCTGGACAAGAGATTCCAAGGCCAAGGAGGAGAGCCTGAAGCAAAAGCAGACGATATCAACGATAAAGCGGCAAGAATCGATGAAACCGTCGAGAAGATGAAAGAACTCTCTGACGCTCTAGCTAGGCACGCGGAGCAGAAAAAGGCCGATGCTATGAAAGGGAAGACCGCCGAAATACAGGAATCTACGGAGCAGGTTGATGATAAGAGCAGGCAGATAGAAGAATTGACAGAGCAGATTATAAAGAGCCTTGATAGCCAAAACGGCAACCGGAGAGACGAAGACGCGGGCAGTAATCAACAACCTCAAAACGGGAATCAAGACGTTTCCAATCCGGAATCGCTTGAACAATTGAAGCAGCAAATAGCCGGCGTTTCCTCCAGCGCTTACGGAAGAAATCCCTCTGCGCAGGAACTGCAAAAACAATGGGAAAAGATGACCGGTATGGATGAGGAAGAGAGGGGTGAATACGGCAAATATAAAAATATCTCTGTTATCGCCACATTGCAAGACAGGTTCCGGCGTTTTCTTGAAGATATCTACCAGGACGCGGGATGGGATGGGAATCAGCGTTCCGGCAGGCTGGACGCCCGGGCCTTGCACAAGATTGAGTATGACGAAAATATCTTCAAGCAGCGCCTGAATAAGGAGGAACCGTCTGTAGTAAGGTTCTCCTTGATTATCGATGTCAGCGGTTCTATGCAGGGAAATAAAATACAGGCAGCGGCGCGGGGTGCCGTGGCTTTTATCGAGGTGCTGGAGAATCTGGCGAAAGATTTTAAGATCGAACATGAAATCGTGATTTTCGGTTCCAATAGCCGGATATTAAAGAACTTTGACGAAAGCAGGCTGAATTTAAAGAAAAAATACGCAATATTGCAAACTATCCTTACCAGCGACGGCGGCGAAACAGAAAATATCCCGGCAATCAGCAGGGCTGTCAAAAGGATACGTCAAAGGACGGTTAAAGGAGATATTAATTCATTGATTATCCTTACCGACGGGGCCTCGGAGGATGTAGGGAATATTTATCGGAATAATAAAGACATCTATTTCTTCCCCTTCGGAGTCTACGATAAATCCGCCGGGGCAGATAAAGATGAGGTAACCCAGATAGAAAAGAGTTATGCGCCCTACGGCAAAGCTCTGGAGTTGAGTGAACTCGGCAAGACTGTCTGGAGCTTATTGCAGGCGCAGATAAAAAAGATCCTTCCTTATTTATGCGTTATCCTTTTATTTGTCCTTAATAAATATATTTTAGCCCATAACGGCTGGTTGCCGGACATATCGCCGTTTACGGGGATGTTCTTATTTGCCGAAAGCATCTTCGATGTCAGGGCTAAACAAACCAAAATCTATGAAGCAACCCCGGGTTCGGTATTTAAGGTAGTGCAGGAGTCGGACGGCGAATACTTGGTATACGAGCCGGAAAATATCAGGATAAAAAGAGGTAAAGGCGGAACACGCGTGCCGAAAAACATCGAGGTATTGGAGCTGCCGTCCACAATCAAAAAGACCGTCCAGATATTGAAAGCCGTCCAACTGCGTAAGGGCAAGTCCGAAGGCGGCGTTATGCTGATCGGTGACACCAGCACGGCGAAAGACCTTCATGTGTATTATGCCTGCTATTTGTTGAACCAGCCCCTGCGTTATACCTTCTGTTACGAGCAGATGGAAGAAGAAGAGCTTACCGAGGAAAAAAGCGTGGAGGTCGACAGTAATAACGAGCGTAAGACCGGGTATCGGGAGTCGGAATTAAGCCAGGCGTTTAAGTTCGGGGATTTCCTGATGCTTAACGAATGGAATAAGGCCAAGGTAGGCGTCCGCAAGAAGCTCAACGGAATATTGCAGCGCAAAACCCTGTATCTGCATAACGGCGACAAGAGAGAGGCGCAGGAGGATGCCTGCGTAATAGTAAGCTGCAATGCCCCCGGCCTTAAATATTCCGTGGAGGAATATTCATCCGAGGAGACCAGGCGCTACACCGTGATTGAATTCGATTATCCTCCGGCAGAAGAGGAGAAGCAGCTTTTGTTATGGAGGCTGAAGAAAATCCGCGACGGGTTGGGCAGAGGGATTACCGAGGAAGAAAAGAAACTTATTCATCAGCTGGTTGAGGCGGCTTGGGAGATACGTAATGCCTATCGCGGCAAAATGAAAGGGAAGCGTCAGGCAGTTAATATCGGGGAGCTGGCAGGGGCTCCTTTGGGAACACACGCCCTTGAGCAAATCATCAAGCATATCGGATATTTCCCCGAAGACATAAACCGCATCGGCGATATCGTAGCGCAGTTTTACAATTACCGCGAAGAAGAAGATACAATTATCAAGAATATCGAAGGCATCCTTTCGCCGCGAGGGTTGACTAAAACTGCGGAAACTCCGCTTGGCCCCAAATGCTTGCGCATTGAACGGGATAACAATACCGGTAAAAAATACCTGGTATACAAAACAACGCGTATTCAGTGCAAAGACAATGCGCCGGAGAGCCTTAATGAGGTGCCTGTGCATCTACAGATTGACTTGACGGATACCAATTTGCGCGTCATCGAGGATATCCTTAAGCATATTGCGTTGAAACAAAATCTGCAGTTTGTGGGGGAGAAGGGCACCGGAAAAGACACTATATTGAACTATATCTATTATTTGATTTACGGCGACACAGTGGAGAATGTCGATGTCAGCAAGAATATCGAAGTCGACGAGCTTATCGGGCCAAAAGGTTACGATTCCGCGGTAGGGACTTACCGCCGGCCGGGTTATGTATTGCGGGCGCTGGAGCAAGATAAACCGGTGCATTTCTCGGAGATGAACGCCTGCCCGCCGAAGGTATGGAGCGTTTTGAATAACTTAATGCGTTATGGTTTCATCGTCTGGGGCGGGAAACGCTACGATAATAAAGGCAGCTTCTTTGTCTCCGCAACAAGGAACCCGCGTAAGTTAGGTTACAGGGGGACATTCGCGGTCTCTACTGAACTCGACCAGCGCTTTGCCACGCATTTTTCGCAGCCATTGCCCCGCGAGGAGGAGATTGCTGTTTTGCAAGGCAAGCTGCGCCGGGAACGCCTGACCAGGCCGGACTTAAACCTGATGGGCCTTAAAAAAGAATTTATCTCCAAGGTCGTTGAGTTGGCTGGTAATTTGAGGGCAGAATATTTTTCCGGGAATGAAAAACTGCCGGATTACACCTCAATGTCGGAGGTGTTCAACCTGCTCAAGCACATAAGCGCGTATCCCTCCGATTTTACCGATAAAGAAAGGTTTAAAGAAATCATTCTGCAGTATTTTGTCTTTTTCCGGGAGGAGCATCGCGATGTTGTCCTTGAGAACTACCGCAAGGTCAAATTTGAAGAGTTAACAGAGATAATTGATATTAGCATTAACAGCGGCAATGCGGATTTGGATGCCGCGCTGGAGGAACTGAGAGATATAAAAGATGAGTTCCTCCTTGATTCTCGCCTGCGGGCACTGCGTAATAAGGTAGTAGAGTTGATTGACAGGCGCGCATCTGTCAATTATTCCAGCCTGCGGGAAACACTATCTTTCTTCAGGAGCGTAAAGGACAGATTTAATTGCGGCTCCGTTATACAGGAAATCATCGATATTACCGGCGGGGCGCCGGCCCGGAAGGTTGATTTTGTATTCTTGGAAGGCTTGCGCGCGCAGGCGGCTTCTCTGCAGAATTTTATTAAAGCAGCGGGTATTAAAAACCAGGTATATATAAAGAAGTTGGCTGCGCAGGTGGACGACCGGGTTTATGCGGGGAGGATAAAAGAAGGAATAACGATAGTTACTATAAACGACAAACAGATCGTTGTCTTTGACCGCGACCTGAACGGCGGGCAGGAGATAGACAGGATTCTTTTAACGAAGATAGGCATCGAATTGTATTTAACCCCTTGGATCAAGAAGGCGGATATAGTGGAAAAGATATTCTGTGCGTTGACCGCGCCGGTATTTGACGCTATGGATAAAGCGCGCCAGAAGAAATTGGGGCAGTATCTTGATGTCAAGCTCTACGAACTGCAATTCGGGTTCCAGGATGAAATCATGGAGTTGCTTAAGCATATCACCGGCGGCCAGGAAGATGTGAATATAATCGTTAGCAACCTGGAATACATATCGCATGAAGAGAAAATTTCTCCGGATGAGAAGCTTTTTGTCGCCGGCCTGCTGGCGGTTACGGTAGGGGAGGGCATATTACAGCAATTCGCGGGGAATCTTCCGCAGGTTACCTCCCTTCTCCTGCGCAAGGAGGGCTCTTTGCCTTCTAGGCAGTGGATTAAATTAGCCAGGCTTGATGAGGGTATGTATAACGCGGTCAACAAAGCTCTGGCCTTGTTAAAAAGCAGGTTCCCTCGTTACCACTCGCTCCTGGAGGCCAATCTTACCGGCCTTAAGTATTACAGGATTGATTCAGCGCAGGCAGCCTCGATGGTAGAGATAGTAAAGGTAGGCAACAGGCCCACTATCGGCATAGACCAGGCGCTAGATAAATATGCTTCAGAAGAGGATTTGATCTATCTGCTCTACCTTGGCCTTGTCGAAGAAGCAGCCCACTTCAGCCTGCCTCTTGAGGCAGATAATCTTACCACCGAGCTATTAACTATCCTGGAGATGGCTAAAGCTTACTACGGGCTTAACCCTAAAGAGAAACAAGCCCTGAAGACATTATCCGGCAAGCTGAATAAGCAAATCTCTGTTGGAGCCTGGCTAAAACTTCTTGATAAGCATAGCCTATCCGACATCGCCACCCGTCCTGCCATTGAAGAAATAACTAACTTTATCCAAGAGCATTACGAGAGTTTCAAAGGACAAGAGCTAAACTGGCAGGAGATGGAAACTAAGATGCAGCAGCCAGCCGAATCCCTGCCTGCCTTGAGCAAGGAGTGGGAGTGCTTTGTTGGAAGCAAAGATTGCGCAGCAGGTAAGGCCCCTTGGGAGTTTAACTGCCCTGAAGGCCTAGCTTTTGATACCCAAGGCAGCCTCTACGTTGCAGATTCTTTTGACCACCGTATCCAGCGCTTTAACATCCAAACTCAACAATGGGAGCTCTTCGCCGGAAGAAGAGATTGTATGTCAAGAACAGCCCTTGGAAAGTTTAACAATCCCGAAGGCCTAGCTTTTGATCCCCAAGGTAATCTCTATGTTGCGGATAGTCTTAACCAGCGTATCCAAAGACTAAGAAGTAATAAAGAACCTGCGGTTACCTCCCTTCTCCTGCGCAAGGAGTCTTCCTTAATCCATCAGTTCAAAGCTTTTCTTGTTATAGGCGGCGCAATTTTACTCTTATCATTCTCGCCGGCTTTTGCCTTCGCCGCAGACCTGGGAGGGGTTGTTCAAACAATAAAGACCGCCGTCCTGTCTTATCCGGTTTTCCTTGTAATCGCAGCTTTATTTTCCTGGACGACGCTGATTTACGGCGAATATCATCGGTCGATTATTCCCGGCCATATGGGTTCCACCATCAAGATAATGGGTATCCATATGTTTGCTAATCTTATGAGCGTGGTTCTCGGTATCTTCCTTAGTTTTGCGGTCATCCCGCGTATGGTTACCCCTAGTCCTGCAGGGCTTGTTACCGGGTTTATTCTTTTGAGCTTCGGGTTGATTTGGTCCGTATTGATACGTTCGCCTAAAGGCGTCGGTGTTATTTTTGGAGGATTATTCTTTATTTACGCATTGGCAACCGGGGGCATGCCGTTTTCTATCCTGGCTTTCTATAAGCCGTATCTGCCGGTCATCCTGGCAGTATGCGTAGCCGCTTCCTCAATAAAATATATACTCTATTTTGATGACGGCATAACTGCCGGTTTATGGAACGGTATAACAATAGTTTTTTGCTATTCCTTCTCGCTCTTTTTCGGGATTGTCCTGGGCGCGTTGTCAAAGTCCTCCATCGTTTCGTTGCCGGTTGATACAGCCGGTTTAAGCCTGGCAGTCTGCGGTATAAGTTTTTCTCCCAGGGATAAGCAGTTTATCCGTTTCTTGCGCGGATGGATTGATAAAGGGACGAAATTATTCTTTCCGGAGAAAGGACGGAAGTATTTATCATCTCTAGATGCCAAGGACATGAAAAACAGGGATTATATAACTACCAAGGGTGAAGCCCTCATTACTGCTATAGGAAACCATGATGCGAGGCGTATCGAGGGTGAATTGCAGGAAATTATTCGCCATAAATGGGAAATGCCTTGTCAGGTCAAGGGGATGCAGGTTTTTGTAAAAGGGGAAGAAAGAAGGATCGAATCATTATTAGGCAGTTTAAGGAGAATAAGCTGGAACGCTGTGGATAAATCCTTGCCAAGAGTTTTCAATAAGTTGACTAGTGAGAATCGCAATAATCAGGTAACAGAATTCATTATTTCTCCTTGGTGCAGGTATGTTTATGGGGTTGATTTATATAACGGAAAGCATTTGATTGTAGATATCGGAGTGGGGGCTTTGCCGATAACGACAGTTGAAATGGCAGACAGATTAAAAGCGCTGAATCGCAATATAGATGTTGTCGGGACAGAGCTTCCTGCAGCCATCCCGCGTGCTTTCATCACCATTCCATTTTCCGGTTTCCCCGAAGAAATTCGAACAGATATCGTGAAGCATTCGTCCCCGTATGGCAATTGGGGGAGCAATATTGAAGAATTGATGCTATCCGTGAACAGGAAATACGAAATTACCGAAATTATAGCTAAGATATCCGGTTGTAAGGTAAGTTACTGCACATTAGCTGTGGCCCCGGGAATTGTTTACCGGGATCGTAAGGATGTATTAAAAGAAAATGTTCGCGGAACGCATATTTACAGAGATATCATCGCGTTCTTGGGAGAAAAGAATATTAGAGATTTAATCGAAAGAAAAAAAGATGCGCACCGCGGGAATCTGCGTATTGAATTCGACCCGGTTAAAAAACATCTTGAGAACAGGGGGCTACGTCTGCGGATTACGGATAATCCCGCCAGAGACGGCTTGCTCGGGGCAAGCGTAATTACCGCTAGTCACGTGTTGTGCCACTTGGGTGATAATGCCTATAACGGTGATTTTATAGAGATGCTCGGTAGGGCGCTTAAAGAGGGAGGAATTCTGTTAGCCAAAGACGGCTTTATCAACAATGTATCTTCTTGGCAGCAGTTAAGATGCTATGTGCGGTATAAGAGTAGAATGATACTTGTGGAGGATAGAAAGTGTAATTATTGGCAGGCTTCGGAAATGCAAAAAGACAGTTGCGCTTTAGCGGATGATTTCTGCAGGAAGGGCGTTTCCGGGGAAAAAGAGATAATCGTATCCGCAGAGAAAGACTTTAAAAAGGTAGCGGAAGCAAGAAATGTAAGTATCCTTCTAGATAAAACGTTAGAGGTTTTCTCCGAAGCTGCCCGGGGTGCGCTTATTGAAGCAGTTAAATCCAGGACAAGACAGGAAGAATTAATCCTTAAAATTATCGGTGTAGATAAGATCAAAAGAAATTCTCCTTATACCGCGCAAGTCTCCTCTCTAAGCCTAACCGCGATCTTTATTTGTCCCGAGACAGTCCATGCTATTTTCAACCTGAATATAAAATATATCGTTGCCCAGGTGATGTTTTTCCATGAGATATCCCATCTTATTTTTGGCAGATTTGATGCCGAATTTGAAAACGAACAGAATCTGAGAGATGTCGCTTATACCTTAGAACTGGCAGAAGAAAGGAATATCTTATTATCTTCTTATATTGAAGATATCACGGAGGCAGGCCTTAGTCCGGACTCCAGTTATATTAGATGGTTAAAAAACAATGATTGTTCCCGTTTAACTCATCCTGCTAAAGATATCGCCTGTATCTTCCCGCCTACGAAATCCGTTACCCAGCAGAATATCTCTGGCATCCGCGGCTTATATAATGAGTATCCTGCTATCAAGAGGTTGTATCGCGGCGCCTCCCGGTTTTTAGGAGCTAAATATCCTGTCGAGAGATTATTGCTGTATAGTTTCGCCGCCGACGAAAATAACTTTTCAGTCCTTGCCCTCGCGGGATTTTTATATTCAATCGGGGCATATAAAGTTTTTGTCGAGAAAACAGGAAAAAGTTTTGCCCCCCGTTTCTTTGAGGGATATAGCGTAGGAGTTATAACATCTTTTGTTTTATCCGGAGCCATATCGTTACAACAGGGGCTTTGTTATATCAGAAACCTGACAGAATACACCAGCGCAAGAACAGATGTGGATTATACAACGATTCTTATACAAGGCGTAAGCCGCAGGGAAATAGAAAAACTACTCATACCCGGAAAAGTAGAAATGCTTTCGGATAACTCTCCGTTTTTGTTAACCTTGGCGGCGCGCCTCCGGGAAGAAGAGCTGCAGAGTTTAAAAGAAAAAATCCTGTCTTTCATAAATACTACAAGAGAGAGTGGAGTTAGAAGAGTTAGGTTCTTGCATTCTGCAAGAAAGACAGTGCATAACAGTTTTTACGGAATAGGCGCAGAGGATAAGCTGCGGGATTGGTTAAAGGGGTTTGTTTGTCGTGGCCCCCGCGTGCCTATAATTACCTCTTCCGCGACACAGGGAGTGATTACAACTGCCCGTGATGTCCGCGATGAATTGGAAAAAGGATTTTTGAGGCCGGTTTTTCAGGCGGATGCTATGAGGCGGATGAAAGATGAATACGGAATAAATTCCTTTATAGGATTTGGCGCGGCGCAGATGCTGGTTGAGATGAATAAGGCGATAGTTCCTAACGCGCCGACTTTTGCTGTCGGAGACCATAAGTCGCTGGAAGAAATTAGCGATAGAGTAAGGCGCGGCATACGCGGTTCCGATTTGAAAGATTACGCGTATTCAGAGCCGGGCTGTCTTGTTACTTCCGAAGAATACCGGAAAGTCCTGCTGGAAAACGAAACTCTTAAAGCCGAGAACCGTAAGCTTAGGGGCAAGGTTTCCATAGATCCTCTTCTGACGAACATTTTTAACCGCGGGTATTTCAACGAACATTTGCCCATAGAGATTAAGAATGCCCGAAGGTATAAGTATCCTTTGTCTTTGTTGATTTTGGATATCGATTATTTCAAAAAATATAACGATGAGTTCGGCCATTTAACCGGGGATTTTGTTCTTAAGGAAATCGCGGTATTGATAAGAAAAATGGTCAGAGACGGAGATATTGTCTGCCGTTACGGCGGCGAGGAGATTGCGATAATTTTGCCGCATACCAAGGAAAATGATGCTTGTGAAACAGTTGCCGAAAATATTAGAAAGGCAATCGAGAAGAATGAATTCGTAGCCTCGTATGAAGGCAAGGCGTTGAGTTTAAAGTGCACTGTAAGCATAGGAGTAGCTGGTTTAAAACCGGATATGTCCTTTGAGAAGTTAATAGATAGCGCGGATAAGGCGCTTTATCAGGCCAAAGGTTCAGGCAGGAACAAGGTGATATTATGCAAATCCAGCGGAACAAAAACGCCATCTGCAAATTTCCATACTTCGCGTTTTCTGATTGATAAATCTTTAAGTTATAAGGGGGATAAATATGAAGACTCTACGATCAGTTTATTTGTAGAAAATAACGCGCTGAAATTTAAAGGCAGTTTGCCGCAATTCTTAGTCGAACCTTTAGCAGAGGCGTTAAAAACAATGGCCCAATTCCAGCAAAATAATCCTCAACCGAATGATTTATTTGTCCGCATCCTCAAGAATCCGGATGTAAGGTTGAGTTCAGAGCATCTCCTGGAAAGGCTGGCTTGCGTTATCGACGGATATATTCAATGGAATCCAGTATTAAGCCGCGCCCCGCCCCCGGTTATCTTTCTTACGCTTCTCGAAGAATTACTGCATTGCTACTATCCTGATAACGATGATTTTGTGCATAAAATCATTGACCGCTATATTACTTCAGACGAAATCTGGCCCGCCTTTAATGAAGCGCTTAAAGAGTTAGAAAAAATCGGCATCTATCCGCAGGAGGAATGGCTGGAAACTTTGAATCTGCTTAGGTTGGTTTTTAGCGCCGGCTTGGAGAATAAAAATATAAGGACATGGCTTAAAGAGCATCATTTGTTCCTGGAATTGCCTCCTTATTATAACGAATACGCCTATAAAGAATTCGGGGAATTCATGAGCTTGGCCAAAAGAGGATACCGAGCCATTGAATACGTGGGAAAATATATTCTGGATTACGCTAAAGAGCTGGGAAGCGAGGAAAAGACTCGCGGATGGATGGATGCTCTTCTGGAAGGAATACCGCTTAAAAACAGCAGGAAACGTTTAGATTACCTTACTGGTAAGAGGGGTCCGCATGCAATAGAGGGAACCGATGCTCCGCTCGCCTGGGCTGCGAGAGGCCGTTTCTTTGCTCAGGCGCATCAGAGAAGATTAGGGAAGCTGTTTGCCGCAATCGATATAAGCGGGATGGATTGGATGAGCATACCGCTATGGCCGGAAGAAGAAATCCTGCAGGATGAACTGCCGGAGTGGATATTTTCTAAAGATAGGGCCCCGTCTTTTAGATTTTACGGCGCAAAGAAAAATTCCTTGAATGATCGGTACCAAAAAATGCGGGATTGTTATGCCAATGTTTCTCCGGCCAATGTATCCTTGTTCGCCGGCTTGCCGTTTTTAAGCGGACTGTCCGTTTTAGCTAAAGTGGTTATATCTGCCGGGCTACTGATTTATCTGGGCTATAAAATTTATAAAGCAATCAAAGTTTATCAAGCAAAAAGACTTAGCCAAACCAGATTATTCGCGCATTCAGAAACCGAAGCTAATCAAAAGGCCGATAGGGTAAAAGAATGCGATTCAGCTTTGAATAAGAGCGTGAGAGCCGTTAAGTTAAGTAAAATTTATCCCGGCAGAAGCAAGGATCCGGTGCATTATGCGGTTAAATCCATAGATTTTGAGGTTGATGAAGGAGAATTTTTTATTATAGTCGGGCCGTCAGGATGCGGGAAGTCTACTACACTAAGGATGATTGCTGGTTTGGAAGAGATAAGCGAAGGGAAAATATATATAAGAAACAATCTTGTTAATGACACGCCGGCAAAAGACCGTAACATTGCTCTGGTTTTCCAAAATTATGCGCTCTATTCCCATATGACAATTTTTGAGAATATGGCTTTTGGGTTAAAGCTGAGAAAAGTAAAGAAAGAATTGATTAAAGCTAAAGTTACGGAAGCAGCCCAGATTTTAGGTATCGTAGAACTGCTTGAGAAGAAGCCTCGTAATATTTCCGGCGGCGAGAGACAGCGCGTGGCTATCGGTCGTACTATTGTGCGTAAACCGTTGGTTTTTCTTTTTGATGAACCCTTAAGTAATTTAGACGCTAAGCTGCGCGGCCAGATGCGTACCGAGCTGAAAAAGCTGCATCAGCGTTTAGGCAAAGAGACCACCTTTATTTTCGTTACCCATGATCAAATTGAAGCTTTAACTATGGGCACGCGGATAATGGTGATGAAAGACGGCACTATCCAGCAAATCGGGGAACCTATGGATGTTTATGATAAGCCGAAGAATAAATTTGTCGCTGGTTTTATCGGTTCCCCATCGATGAATTTCATAGAAGGGAAGATTTTACGAAATGAAGGGTATTATTTTAAGGCAGGAGAAAATTTTATTCTAAAAATTGACGATACAATGGCGGAGCAAATATCCGGCTATGTTAATAAGGATATCTTTTTTGGCATAAGGCCAAATGATATATACGATAAGCTATATGCCCAGAATGTTCAGGTTCAGGGATTATATAGTCCATATAATGCGGTGCATGTAAAAGTAGATATAACTGAAGAGTTAGGTTCAAAGGCAGAGGTTGGGCTTTCTGTTGATGGCATTAATTTTAAGGCAGTCTTTACAAAAGGCCGGCCCAAGAAAGACACAGAGATAGACGTAGTATTTGATATGAAACGCGCGTATTTCTTTGATAAAGAAACCGAATTGAATATTCTTATTTTTCCGGAAAACGAAAGCGCTTCCAAAACACAAAATTCCGTTCAACCGGATAAAGCGCGCAACCAGCCGCCAGCCGGTAAATCCGGCAGTATTTTAGCGAGAATCCGCAGCCGCATTTTCCGTTTATTCCTGCCTGTTGTATCTCTAACAACCTTTTTCTTAACAGGTATTCTAACTGCCGGTTGGCCCATGGGGCCGGGTTCTAACGTAAGTGAAAACACCTGTTTATTCCTGACGGTAGTTTTTTTCTTTATTCCTATGCTTGCCTTTGCCATCTTTTGTTTTTGGCACGGCCTGGCTGCCGAGATCTCCGATTTTAAGGAAAGACACAAGGAGAAAACCGCAGTATCGCCGGATACCAAAGGACCAGATATTGAATGTAAAGAATGGAGAAAAGAGCAGATTCGAAAGGTAATCCCGGAGATTGAAAAATACCGGCAAAGCAAGAAGCTGATTGATTACGGTATAATTCCCGGAGGCGGCATCGACGGTTTACGTTATTACCAAATTATAGAGGCAATAGAAAAAGAAGGATATTGTTTTACTAATCTGGGAGCGACGTCAATAGGGGCAATTGTCGCTTTATTCTTGATGCTTGGTTATGATGCCAGGGCCGCCAAAGAAAAAGCATACGATACGGACGCATCCGGATTCTCCAACCCTCCCGTTGGCAGTATTGGTTTCACTTGGAATCTTCTTTCCCGCGGAGGAATATCTAAAGGAGACGCCGTATTAGAGTGGATTAGAAGCCTTATAATAGACAGGTTTGGTTTTATCCCCACTTTCGGTGAGCTTAAAGAAGCCAATTACCCGTTTAATCTGACAGTTACAGCTGTAGATTACCTCACTAAGAGGCTCTTGAAGCTAAACGCAGAGAATTGCCCGGATATGCCCATAGACTTAGCCATAAGAGCCAGTATTTCGCTTCCCGTAATATTTAATCCGGTAATATGGATAGGTAAGTATAAAGGAGAATATAGAAAATGGGAATTGATTGATGGAAGTATTCACCCCGAGGGAAACCTTCCTTTGTCTCTTTTTGATGAGGCCGGGCTTAAGCCCTGGGAAAGCAATTGTATTGCTTTGGCTTTAATGGATGTAAGAGCCCCTTACGCAGTTAATACCGAGCAACTTAAAATTTTGAAAAAGACATTAGAATATATTAAGGAACGGCCTCTGCTCAATATTATGGTAGTAAGTTTATTCAGGCTTATCAGCTGGGTTCTTCCTGTAGCGAATATAACAGTTAAAACTATTGATACGGAGAATGAGCCTTTTGACCGGGATGTTCTGTTGAATCGCTGGAAGTCGCACATAAAGATTATAAAAATCAGTGACGTAAATTCCCTTAAGTTTAATTTATCGCGGGAAGAAAAAGAAAAGAAGTTTTATGTTGAGGCCAGCAATGAATCCCTTTTAGCGGCGATAAAAGGGACTGTCCGTCCGAAATATTTTTATTTTAAAATGAAATCTATCCTTACCTATATCTTTTCCTCGGATGTCGCAGGACTGATAAAGAAAGTGCTTTTGCCTGTCGATGAGATACCCGAACAGATTTTAAAAGAGTCGGTTCGAAAAAGCAGAGGTATGTATTTATTGTGGGGAGATAAGGATATTAAGTTTTCCTCCAGCGAAAAGGGGTGTGAGGACAGAAGGTTTAAAGAGAGAAGCCGTATTGAAAAAACCATCCGGGAAATAAAAAAGCTTGCCCCGGGCATTATTTCCGCTTTGGCTGCCTTTGGGTATTTAAACGGATGGGCTCCGGAAGAGATTAAGGAAGCCTATAATAAGTTCCTCGATGAAAGGAATCTCGACATAGTCGCTCTGGAGATAACAGGCCAGGCCTATCCTTTTCTTGCGCAGGGCAAGAACGGTTCCCGTTGTTATATTCGTCATTCTCTTAAGCGGGGGGCTATCTACATCAGCGGGCCTGTTTATAATATCCTTAAAGATTATCCTAATCTTTTGTCTGCGGCAATCGGTTGGCAGTCATTCCTGATGTTTTTAGAGGTGTATGGGTATTATCAGGCAGCTAAAAATGATTTGGGAGCAGATGATTTTGGAGTATTCCTGAAATTATATGCCAAACCTGTGGAGCTGCATAAGAAATGCGAAGAAAATAAAACCATTTTCTTAAGCCAGGTCCAGGAAGGAAAGCGGCTCCTTGAATATGACCGTGATTTTGTGGAATCGGCTGAAAGATTCAAGAACTCTATAGCCAAGGGTTTGGATGAATTTATAAATGGCCTAAAACCCTTAAATCCTGATGATTCAGGCAAAAATAAAAATGAACTATTAAGCAAAAAAAGTATTATTCCGGAGCATTTCGATTCCGATTTGCAAAAGTTTTCAAAAGAGCAGAACTTACAGAAACTCACGGGCTACTTGGAAAAGATTGCTAAGGGAGAAGAGATAAATGAAGAAATAGTTATTTGCTTGCCGCATCGGACTCAGGAAAAAGATGGCGGCATCTCGGCATTCTTGGGCGCGCATCTTTTTACCAAAATTAAGAATATTCTCCCCGGGGAAGAAAAAAAGGTTCAGTATTTCCCGGTAATGAATGATAGCTTAGATGAGGGGACAAGGGATGTTTTGGGGGACGTTGGTATTAAAGAAAATGATATGATTTATTATCAAAACATCGAAGAACCGATCAAAAAGATTGCCCGGATGCCCGATGAAGCAAGAGGGAAAATAAAATTTGCCTCATTTGACTATAGCGGAGTTGAAAGAGAAGAGCTCAGGGCTTTTGAGGTAATCTCGATCATAGACCACCATCCTAAATTAAACGATATTCCTGCGCCTAAAAATTCTGAAATTAAAGATTCGGTATCCTGCACTTGCGCTATCCTTGCGCAGAGGTATTTTAAATACAATTTTAGGGTTTCTCCGGCTATAGCCTATTTGCTGGCGGCCGCTATTATTTCGGATGAGGATGTGGTAGCAGACGCGGACAGCCTGCAAGGTTTTACTTTTAAATCCAAGATTGCCGTTAGAGAAGACAGCCTGATGTTGGACAGATTAATTAAAATTGCCCGGATAAAAGATATTGCCGCCTGGATTAATAAGCTTGGCAGGGATGAATACTGCGTTAAAGATTCCAGTGTGGAAGAGTTGCTGCGGGATTCCAAAAGATATCCTTACAAAGGCCAAGAGGTTTGTGTTGAACAGGCAAAATTTTGTCAGCTGGAACATATTGTTTTGCAGAAATCGAACGCGCTTATTGACGCCTTGAGGAAGGAGAGGGCCGAGGATAATTTCAGGGCGGTATTTTGGATGTCCACTCATCTGGATGGCGAGAGCTATGGCACTGATTCTATTATCTGCGCGGATGAAGACTTTATAGAGGCAATAATGAAGGCTGCCGCTTGTTCGAAAGTAATTACCAGTTCGCTTATCCGCAGTTTGATGGCCATACCGGCAACCAAGAAACACCAAAAGCGGCGGTTGCCCGCGCATATTAACGTTAATGATTATCTAAGCGAGCTTGGAGAGTATTTTAACCGGAGATTATCGCGCGGCGAACAAAGAAAACTGTTTAGATTAGCCGCCGCGACATTAAATAATATACCGCAAGACGATGATTCCCGCGCCGCGCTTATTCTTGCCGAAAAACTGGAGAAGGCTTTCGAGGAACTCGAATTATCTTTTAACGCTGAAAAGGTAAAACAGTTATTGGAATTAAAGAAGCTGACTAAGGATGTGTATCAGTTGCATTTGGCAGAGATCGGCTCGCGAAAAGCGGAAATGTGGGTTTTGATAAAGGAAGCGCTCGATACCCTTCTTTTAAAAAATTACACCTTGAATAAAAATTCTCCCCTTCCACTTAAAGACCTTAAGCCTCAAAATGTCCAGCCTAATGGAATCTGCGGCCCGCCTTCGTCAGGGATAAAAGGGAGGATAATAGTTCTCTTCAGGCATTTTGGCAGATGCGGTGATGCGGCAGAAGCGGCCAATTTTGCGAAGGGATTAAAAAAATTGGTCCCGGAAGTAGAACTAAAATTAGTTAATGTAAAACGAAGGCCCGAAGATGAGGCCGTATTTAACGAAGTTATAAAGATTAATTTTGGCAGATTCCTTGCCGACAGCGGGGTTGAAATAGCTTTTCAGGAAATAGAGGCTCTCAAAAAAGACCTAAAAAAAGAGGATATCCTTATTTCTGTAAGTGAAGGGTGGGAAGAAAGCGTTTTTGAAGCATTGAGAGGAACCCCGAATATTAAAATCTCCCTGGAAGAATATGATTATGTGCCGCCTGTTAAGAGAATATCCTCTTCTGTTAAGAAGAACAAGTCGCCTTCAGCATTGATGCTTAAGGCCGGATTTGGTAAAGAAGCCATTGGGTTCTTTGTTGAATCGGCTATTCTTAAGTATAAAGCCTATTACGATAATTTAAATTCTCAAGAAAAGCTTGCGGAAAGGAAAAAGGTTATTTCTGATATCTTTGCGGTAAGCGGCATTCAAGAAATCAGCCCGCTTCGTTTAAATGACTTTAGCCAGGCACTTATCGGCCTGGTTTATGTCTATAATTCGGCTGTTGAATATCTGCAGATGTTGAGTTTTTCCGAAAGAGAAAGCAGGGAATTCGCAAAGAAGAATAAATTGATATTCGTTTCAGCCAATGGGGTAGAGGAGCTAGAGTATTTGCGCAAGGAGGCAATGGAAAGAGGATTTGGATATATGGGTTCCGGTAGTATGGCAACCTCACGCAGAGGTTCAGAGGTGACTATCGCGCCTTCGGGTATCTTACCGCACGAACTTTTTAGTAAACTCGTTGTCATATCAGATTTACCGGTCGCTACTACCGGCGATATGAGCTTAACCGAAGCTATATCCGCTGGAAAGGTATTTTTATACGAAACGCGGGAATGGAAAGCGAGGTTGTTCGTTAACCTTATAGATAAGATCATAAAGTTTAACAAGGAAAAGATCCTGGCTGACGACGAAGCTCTAGAACTTGAGCGGATACTTTGCAGTTTTAATTATTATCCTATCCGGAATCAAACTCCGGATCAGCTTGAAGAAACCGATTACAGGGATTTAAGGCAGGAGACCGCCAAAGTATTTTATGATCCTAAATATAAGGAATTATACAGAAAATTCAGCCAGGGTATACTTGAAGGCAACGACCCTTACGGAAAAATACTGAATATAATTAATCAACTTTTAGCCGAACAATCCAAGCCCGTAGCCGGCTCTACTAATTTTTGGCTAGGGAGCGCAAATGAAGAAGATCCTCGCGGTTATCATGGGACAGCAAAACAAGAAGTTAGGAAGCCGGAGGTATTTTTGGAAAAGAAGAACGGGGAAGCCGGGTTGAGAATATTTTTAATAGGCGGGAAACTTACGGAAATGGAGCAAGAGAGTTTACTTAGTCAGGTAGAAAAAGTGCTGGAAGGTATTTTAATCCATGCTCCGCCGCAGATAAAAATACAAGTTGAACTTATTGGCAGAAAGAACGGGAAGTTTTTTGAAATCAAAAGATACGCAAATACTTTGGTGTTTGTTATCCACTGGTTACTTATCGAAGACTCTCGCCTGCAGGAAATATTGCTTCCCGATATCTGTCTCCATGAATCAGGAGAATTAAAGGAATTACATTGCCCTCCGGGAGAAGCGCATAAACGCGCTTGTCATAATGCCCACATTTATTACAGAGACCACAGAAAAGAATTAGGGGCGTTTCTCCTGGGCGTGGAGCAATTAAAAGAAATCGCGGAGATTGATAAAAGTTATATCCGTGAGATGGAAAGAATATCTACCATCGCTGTCTTGAGCAACGAATTCCGCAGGCCCCCCGAAGAATCCACGCAGATAATTACTGAAATTGACGGCCGCGCTTTAAGTAACACTTATGGAACCGTAGACAGGGTTCCCGCGGGATTTTGGAATTGGCTTTCCGGGATGGGTATCGGAGTTATCTGGTTTAAAGCGTCATGGGAAGAAAGCGAGCTTTCCGGGAAATTGATGCAGAAGTGGAACAAGGAAGATAATGAGACATTGAAGAGGGGCCCTTCCGGCTACGATGTCTATAAATACGGCATTAATCCGAAAGTCGCCGGTAATGAAAAAGATTTCCGGGCGGTGGCCGAAAACTTGGAACACAAAAATATAAGGGTCGTCGTTGATTTTGTAACTAACCATATTGCCGCCGATTCACCATTAATCAAGGAAGCTCCGGAGTTAACAATAAGCGGTGATTACCAGAGATTCGTTCAATTGGCGCGTAGATATTTTCCCAACTTGTCGCGGGGGCTTTGCGATGAGCAGTTGAAATTCTTAATAGAAAATGAATACCACTCATTTTCACAGGATAAAACATCCGGGCTTATTTTTATGCATGCCCGGGAAAACGCTTTCTTTGAACAGAACCCGCCGATGATAAACCTGGCCCAGGTGAATTATTTTGATGAAAGGGCGCGCAGATTCATGATCAAGGAGATAATGGCCAAGATCGCTTATCTTACCCATAACGGCGGTTTCAGGGCGGATCTGGCGCACCTGGGGTTAAAAGAGCATACCTGGAAGACCTGGGTTGAGCCTTTAGGGATAAGCTGGGAAGAATTCCAAAAATCAATGCCTAATGAATTCTGGGAGGATGCCCGCAAGGAATATCCGAATATGTTGATGCTGGCTGAAACTTATGGTTATGGGACGCATGATACGCTGCAGAAATGCGGGATGATTCCTTATGATAAATATCTCTACGATTTGCTTAGAGAAGGGAATATTGCTTCTTTGCGGGGATATCTATTTATGGGTGAGCATAAGGAAGAGTTCTTAAGCCGCTGCGTTCATTTTGTCGAAACTCACGATGAGCCTCCGGCAATGGCCGCTTTTGGCGGCATGGAACGCCTTATGGCTGCGGCAATGATTTCTTATGCTGTCCCCGGGTATGTTCTTATCCCTTTGCGTCAGCTTTTCGGTATGGGAATTCCTCCGGGAGCGCGCATAATGATGAAGAATCCTGACGCGGGTATTTATCAGTTTTCCTACCCGGATGTTTTAAAAGATAATTCCCTGGCGGTTAGGCCGCTCACAGAGTTGATTAAATTTATATCCAGGCCTGTTTTTCGTAAGGGAAGATTCTTCAGCGCATATTTGGAAGAAATAGAATTCTGCGGGAGAAAAGTTGATATTAAAGATACAGGGTTAGTGCCTTTTGTGCGGCACCTGCCCGGAGAAGACGCCATAGTCCTTGTTAATCACTCGCTTTATCCAGTAATTATTAAAATAAACTTCAATACTGTTCTTGATTATTATAAAGGCAACTCCGGAGTGCCGGGAAAAATAAACAACAGATTTATAGCGAAACTCTGCTCGAAGAGTGTCCTGGTTACTTTCGGTAAAGAAGAAATGATTGTTACTCTTCCCTCCTGGGGATATGGTTTGTTTCTTTTTAGGGCCGGTTATGCCGAGATTTTGTCCTACGCTATGCGTCGTCTAAAAAATGCCCTTTTAAAAATAAAAGATAACCTGTTTCATTCAAAAAAGATTATCTTGAGAGTTATTTTTGCGGCCGGTGTGTTTTTCTCTATTTCTGCCACGTATTGCCCTGAGACTACGAATGCTATATCGCCATCGGCAAGAGAGCAGATCGTCCTTTACAGGGCCAAGAAACTGATAGCTCGTTTAGACACACAGGGAATTCTAGCCGGTAAAGGTGGAAATAAGATTGCCGATATTATCCTGGAAAAAGGATTCGGGAATAAAAATTGGCAGGAGCGTTTGGCCATAGTGCGCGAATTAAGCAGGGTTGATCTTCCTGAATCCAGGGCTCTATTGGCGGATGCGCTTAGGGATATGGATCCTTGGGTCAGTTTTGCTGCGGCAGAGGCGCTTGCTAATTGGGGATGGCAGCCTGAGAGCGAATGGCAGGGGATTCTTTATCTTCTGGCTAGGCGGGATTGGGGCGCTTTAAAGAAGAAAGGCGATCCGGCGGCATGGCTTCTTTTAGAATTGTCATTGTATAAGTATTACGACTTGGATTCCAGGTATCATAGCCTTAGCTTTATGGCTGAAAAAACCCTTGGTAGCATGGAGCCTTCGGCCGTCAGTTTCCTTGAGGACGTTTTGTTATCGGACAAAAGGTGGCAGTCTGTCGATACCGCAATCCGCATTCTCGGGAAGATTGGAACCGCGCAAAGCGCCAAATTCATAAGCGAAGCAGCGCTTAACCATCCGGATCAGCGCGTGCGCGCATCCGCTGTCAATGCGCTAAGTAATTTTAACGGCCTTAAAACAGAAGAGTGCCTGGCCAGCGTATTATTAAAAGACAAAGATTATTATGTCCGCATCTGCGCCGCCAGGGGCTTAGGCGGGAAAAAGAATATAAGCTTCCGGGCATTTCTTTCTCTTGTTAAGAGTCTCTTCAGCGAAAAGAATGAAGATACTCGTAAGACTATAGCCAAAGTTTTATTAAAAAACCGCATCTCTAAAGTTTATATTTTTAGTATCTTCAGTTTACCTCTATTAGCCATATTCATAATATCAAAGGTAAGGATGAGATTGAAAGCGTCTGTTTGGAAAGTCCGATTGAACAAAAGAACGCAGTTTTGCGGAGTAAAAACATCAATAATTATAGCAGCCTTGTCTCTTCTGTTATCTTTTTTTATAAGCATCGTCTGTCCGCGGGAATACGTTAAGTTTACGATTTTATCCGTGTCGGCTATTGCTTTTGCTCTCGCTTCGTTTGTTACATCTGTTATGTTGACGATTATTATAGCAGGTTATCGTCCTGGTTTTATGCGGTATATCGAAAGAGATCCCAAGCGGGCGCTGGCGGCTTTGGTTAATGGGTCGATTATCACAGGTATAATGCTTTCTCCCGTGTTTCTTTTTACAAAAGAGATCTTTATGGCGGGAAATCTGGTTAGTTGTTTAGCTGACATGGCGATAAGTCTTTTAACATTTTTAGGCACAGTCAGTATCTTAGTGTCATATCGATTACAAGAGAGTCGAAAGAAAACATTGGATATGGCAAAATATTTTTCTCGGGAGATGAAAAAAATATTACTGTTATTGGAATACCACATGGGGAACAAGGATGAGGGTTTGAATCCAATAATAGAAGAACAGATATTTGCTTATCTTAAGCATCTCAGGAAAGAGCGATTTATTCTTGAAGCATCTCTTCGAAATAAGAATAATAGGGTTGTCCAGGAGAAGGTTGCGTTGCTAAATACGATAGCTAGTTTTAATGGAGCCTTGATTGAGACAGCAGCTATACTTCAAAAGATAAAAAACCCAGATCTCTTTATCCCCTTGGAGGAGATAAGATATCCCGAAGTCATCTTATACAAGGAAATCGAGGATAATTTACTGATTTTAAAGAAGAACGTCGAAGCTTTAGATACTTTGGCAGAACCATTGGTGGTTAAGGAGAAAGCAGGAGGAGATTTCGATGTCTATGCCTGCGGTTTGGGAATTTACACAAAAGAAGGGAAAATTGATAAAAAAGCCCAGCAGAAGAAAAAGGAAGCTTTGTTTAAAGCTAAAAAAGAAAAGCGCCTCCTACGCTATCAAGACTTACCTCAAGACAAAAAAGAGCAGTTAGCAGTAACACCCCGAGTAGCAAGATGGTTAGAGGAACGCAATCCTTATATTGTCCTTTCTGAGTCAGGTATAAATTCAAGAAGTCCTCCGGGCATGCTTTGGTACGAGCATTCCAGGAGATTTTTAGTAGCCTGTCCGGATATTTTTACTTTTGACTTGATAATCTCACTCCCTGAAGAGCTTTTAATCCGAGTATTTGAACACGAAGATAGGGATTTAGCCATCGGCATAGAGAATGTCGAAGAAGGAGAAAGTTTAGCGCAAGAAGTTCTGTCCTTTGAGTTAGAATTTGGAAAATATGTATATAAATTAAGGCATCCCGATGAGTTTGTTCGTGCCGGCGCAGCTAGTAGCCTCGGTTACTTTGGATACAAAGGGGCAGTTGTACCTTTGATTGAAAGATTTAATCGTGAATATAATGCCATGGTTCGTATGCCTATAGTAAAGACTTTGGGTGAGATTGGCGATATAAGAGCAACGCAGGTCATTATTAAAGCTTTGGAAGATAAAAGCCATTATGTCCGTGCATGCGCAGCAAAAGCTTTGGAAAAATTAGGATGGCAGCCTGTAAGTCAGGAAGAAGAAATCCTTTACTTTATTGCTAAAGAAAGATGGGAGGATTTAGTTAGAATCGGTGAGCCTGCGGTTCTTTATCTTATTGGAGCATTAAACGATGATGATTGGAATTTCCGTCATCTTACAATGGACACATTAGTGAAAATCGGCCCACCCATAATTCCTTGCCTTATTAAAGCCTTAAATGACCTTGTTGTTGAGAATGAGCTTAAAGCCGCCTCTGGATTCGGACAAGAAAATTGGAGTGTTTGTAATTGCATAATAGAAACTTTGATTAAAATCGGCCCATCTGCAGTCGAGCCTTTTCTTAGGGCTTTGGAAGAATTTCTTTTCGGAGTATTAAAAAGCGGATTTCTTTATCGCTGGAAAGACGCAATAGAAGTTTTAGCAAAATTAGGATGGCAACCTGCAAACCGGCAAGAAAATATCTACTATATTATCGCTAAGTCTGAGTTTATCGAAGACAGCGCGCGATCCCCTTATTCTACCTATCTTATGGACTTCGTAAAAATCAGTCGCACTTATAGATTGATAGTTAAATCTTTAAGCCAGACAGATAAACCATGGGTAGTTAAACTTTCGGATGGAACTCTGCGGGCGGCTATCCAGGCATTAAAAGCCGAAGACCGGAATATCCAAAAACTCACTGCCGGCGTCTTAGCCGATGTTGGAAAGCAGGCCGCCCAGATGATAAATAAATCCCCTCAAAGAGTAGCGATTTTATTCGATCTCCTAAAGACGGAGTTTCCGAAATTAGACTCGAATATCAATATTATGATAACGCATCGCTGCCCATATAGATGTAGATTTTGCATTGCCAAGGATGTTATTGAGAAAGATCCTAACGTAGACTTGCCTATGGATCAGATTAAAAGGATAATCCGGCAGTTAGATGGATTTCCCAGTGTGTATTTTGTCGGCGGAGAGCCTTTTGCCTACAAAAAGAAAAATTATACGGATAACCAGCCTTCGGCTGATTTCTGGGAAATTCTTTGGTCCGCCAGCAAGCACATCGGCGAGGTTCATATAGATACCAATGGTTTATCTTTCCCAGAAGACCATGAAGAGATGGACAAATTTTTAGGCAAAATTCCTGATAATGTTGAGTTAGTTTTTTCCCTTGACCAGTGGCATGAAAAAGAGGCGAAAAAAAGAGACAAAGATATGGTAAAGGTTATCAAGGCCATTGAGGAAAGTTATAGGTGGCGCGAAGGAAGGCTGCGAGCTGCATATAATATAAGGTTATCTCGTGCGGAAAACCGGTTCCGTATTCTTAAAAAATACGGCTTATATGAAAGATATATAATATGGGGCGAAAGAATGTTTCATATAAATCATCTTATCGCTCAGGGTGGGGCAAAGTCTTTGCCGGAAGCGGAACCATTGAGTATGGATGATATTTTCTCTCATCGCCGCCCGGATAAAATATTTTTATTCATCAGTGTCGACGGCCGCATCCTTACTTGCGACCACGCTACTTTTATGATTAATCCTCCTGCCGAAACAATTTTAGGGAATACCAGAGAAGAATATATTTTTGATATTGTGTTAAGGTGGGCATTGGGATTATCTGACAATTTCAGTCCAAAATTTAAGAACTTCCTTTTGCAGCTAACACAATATCATGATATCCATAATTCTTCTGACCATTCTGCCTGCGGGTTGGGAATTTATACTTCCGACGGCGCGATGGACGCGGAGGGGGTAAAGGAAACAGAAAAAATCATCTTCAAGGCCTTAAGAGAGAATCGCATCTTCCGCTATCAGGATTTGCCGCAGGATAAAAGACAGGAATTGGTCCTTACTCCTCAACTATTGAATTGGTTAAACCAAGAAAATATCCAGCTAGTCCTCCCTGCATCTAAGATAATGTCAAAAGGTCCTCCGGGATTCCTTTGGTATGAAAATAAAGATAGATTTTTACTCGCCTGCGCTTACGACTCCGCCATTTATATCCCCTTTGAATTAATCGCAAAACTTATTCAAGCAGGCCAGGAGAGTCTTTTAATAAGACTCTTTGAACACGAGAAGAGGCATCTTCTGGGCGGCCGGGAAGACACAGGCGAAGGGGAGGAATTAGCAAGAGAGTTATTGAGCGTTATCAAAGAGGACGGCTGGCATCTGGCTAAAAGAATATTGGAAGAATTGAAATGTGGCGGCGGGTATCTCTTGAATCAAGAGGAAGAAATCGAATTGTTCAAAGCCCTGGAGAACGGGATCAGTTCTTCCGAAAGAAAAGATATTCTCGATTGCCTACTAAGGTGCAATTTAGGATTTATTATTGATACAGCTAAAAAATGTGGGAGAGGAACAAAAGAATTCGTTAGCGAAGGATATCTCGGGTTATTGCGGGCTACTAAAACATATGACTATAAAAAAGGTTATAGGTTTATAACTTATGCCAGTTGGTGGATATACCAGTCGATTACCCGAGCGTCCAGGAAGGAATCCCATAAGATGCAGGTGTCGATGTATATGCAGAAGAAGCAATCTAAATTACGCTTAATTTCTGAGAAATTTACCCAGGAATTCGGCAGAGATCCTACGCAGGAAGAGTTAGCCGAAATTACCGATTTTTCCGAAGAGACTATTAAAAATCTCATTATAACTTGTGACCCCATTTCCCTGGATTCTCCATTTGGTGCAGGGGAAGACAGCCTATTAGATTTAATTGAACAAAACAAATTCGTTTCTCCCAGAGTAAATGCGAACCGGTATATATTAAAAGAAAATACAAGGACATTACTCTCACAGTTAAGTGATAACCAGCGGGTAATATTGGTTTTGCGTTACGGATTATATAGCGCTTCTGGCGAAACAAAGACGCGTAAAGAAATAGGGAATTTTCTGTGTTTAAGCGAGGAAAGAATTAGGCAGATAGAGGAGGCGGCAATCAAGAAGTCAAAAAGGATATTCAAGGCCTCCATTAAAGAAAATAAACCTATTGTTGAGATTCCGGAGAATGTTCTAGCCGATAGAGAGGCCGTATTGAGAAAGATTGTGGATATTTTGAATCAAAAGGCTAATAGCGTAGTTTTTGGCAGGCTAGCCAGCGCATTGCGGTTAGTTTTATCCGACGAAGGATTTACCGAAGGAGTGGCCCGGCGAATTAAAGATATAGCGTTGAATAGAGGCCCGGAAAGCGCCTTTAGCCGCGCGTTTCAGGAAGCTGGCCCGAACCGGTTAACGGATCATCGTGGCCGCGCATTAATACCTTTCATTATCAGTTTCTCCGGGATAACTTTATTTATATGTGCCTTTGTTTCTTACAACAATCTTTTTACTGCGATGCTATTCCTTTCAATATTTTCAGCATTCTTAATCGTGTCCGTTTCAACCCGGGCCGTTGTTTCTGCGCTTAAAGAAAAGCGGCTTACGCTGTTGCAGTTGCCTAATCCTGTGGGCATTGCCTGGTTTGCTTCAGGACGGGAAACGACAAAAATTGAAGAGTTGTTAGAAGAAGATCCCGATGTCTCTGCCTGCGGGTTGGGAATTTATGAAGAAGGCGCTATGGATAAAAAAGCCAAGAAGCAGACGAAGAAAGTCATCTCCAAGGCACAGAAAGAGAATCGTCTTGTTCGCTATAAGGATTTACCTCAGGATAAAAAGGCGTTGTTGGCTTTGACTCCCCAGTTAATCCGCTGGCTCAATAAAGAGAATGTTTATTTATTTCTTGCTGATTCGGATGTCAGGTCAAAAGGCCCTCCGGGCTTACTTTTGTATGATAGCATAGAAAGATTCATAGCCGCCTGCCTTTATAATTCCCAGATTATCATTCCCCTTGAATTAATAGTCAAACTTATCCAAGCAAACCAAGAGGCCATTTTAATAGAACTGTTTGAGCATGAGCACGGGCATTTAATTAATAAAAAAGAAAACGTAAGGGCTGCAGAGAGGTTAGCAAAAGTCCTGTTTAAGAATATTAAAGAGGATGGCTTAGGCTTAGCTAGGAGAATATTGGCCCAGTTTAGATTTAAAAATTTCCGTTACGTCCTGAGCAGAGAAGAAGAGGTTGAGTTATTTAAAGCTCTTCACGCGGTAAAGGCCCCCGAAGAGACAAAAACCATTACTGGCTGCCTGGTAATGTGTAATCTTGGGCTGGTGGGTGATATTATCAAAAAATACCCTGGCTGCGGGATGACATTCGATGATTTATTCGGCTACGGAAGATTAGGATTGTTCCCGGCTATCGAAAAATTTGATTATAAGAAAGGCAATAAGTTCTCCACTTATGCTTCTTGGTGGACACGCCAGGCAATTACCCGAGCACTTTCGGAGAAGAATCATATGATACGGGCGCCGGTTTATATGTTGGAGAAAAAATATAAATTAGAGAAGATTTCCCAGAAGTTCGTACAGGAATATAGAAGAGAACCTGCTCCTGAAGAACTGGCTCAGCGGATGAGCTTGCCTGTAGAAAAAATCAAAAAGCTACTTGAGATTCGCGACCCTGTATCATTGGATGCTCCAATCAGCTCGGAAGGCGAAGATAGCCAGGGAAGTTTCATCGAACAAAATACGTTTGCTTCTCCTCAGGAGAATACCCGCAGGGCAATATTGAAGGAAGCCGTAGGCGTTATGTTGGAAAAATTAGAGGATGATGAGAGGATAGTGTTGATACTGCGTTACGGCTTGTTCTCTTTCGATAACGGAAGAATGACCCTTGAAAAAATCGGCGATTTATTATGTCTGACAAAAGAAAGAGTCAGGCAGATTGAAGAAAAATCTTTGAAGAGGTTAAGGTTGATAGCGGGCCAACAAAAATATCAAAAACCGATAGCGAATAGGGTGGGTAATACCATAACTAAAAAAGAAGATGTGTTTAAAGTAATTCTAGATATTCTATCCGAGAAATCCAAAAAAGAGTGTACATCTCGTTTAACAACAGCATTATTGGTTATATTCTCGAATGCTGATTTTTCCCGTGAAGTTGCACAGTATGTTGAAGAATCGGTGCTCAAGAGAGGCTATGAAAGTAGATTCGGCAGGGCTGTATTAGGAGCTGTCAGGAGAAAAATAAGCGATGACAGGAAATTTATCGGATTTTTCAGCAGCATGTTTGTTATCAGGTCAAGCAAGACAACCAGCAAGTTTTTCTTATTAAATAAATCCATTCCCAATCCGCCTTCCTATCAAAAAGCTGTGGATGAGTATAGGCATAATAATAAGGATAATGAAGCCCTGGATTTACGCTGCCAGGCCGAAAAGATTTGGGATATCTACCGGCGCAATAACTTTACGGAATTCTTTCATGCAAAAAATCCGATTTATCCCTGGATAGTATGGATGAAGCTGTTTAGCCAGCTGGCCATTTCCAGCTATCTTACCAGGAAAGCGGTTGAAAGACTGATTTTTTCCTTATCCCTGGACAAGGAATATTTCCTGAAATTAGGCCGCAAGGGCAAGGCAAGATTTTTGGCCAAGGAAGCCGAAGAGTTAGCGAAGCGCTACGGCTTGGATTATGCTTGCGGCAATGGAGAAAGAGATAAGCTGGAATTCGCGGCTTTGCCTCCAATGTTGTATGGTAAAGTCGCAAGATACCATACTCCCGGATTAGCAATAGAGAGTTGGATATCCGGAGCCCGGGATCAGATGCTTTACAGGGCAGCCAAGACATTCAACATCAGGTTGACCGAGGGGTGCCGGTTTCTGTACAAGATAATACTGGTCAAATACAACAACTGGGAAAGCGCCCAAAAGGATGCAGATCTGATCGCGAAAGAAAAGAAGCTATGGGAACTATTAAGGAGTAACAGGTTAGATAAGAAAGGAAAAGATGCGGTCGCCTACATATCGGTATGGTTGGATATCCAGGGTTTAACTTTGATTAAAGACGCGCAGACTAAAAGGGCGTTGTGGGCATTGAAGGATTATGTGGAAAAAGAGAAAGGTAATATTCAGTCAATGTCTTATGAATACAGGACAAGAGTTTTAATGATAAAAGCGGATAAATTATCTGAAGAGTATGGTCTAGGGTATGGTAATAATGGCGCGTTAGGCGAAAGAGATAAGCTGGAATTTGCGGCTTTAACGCCTATGGGCTGCGGTGTTTTTCCTAAATATCCCACCCTGGGCATTGTGAAAAGAGAACTGGAAAAGGCGCTTATGCATGATCAAGGACAAATAAAGAAGAAATATCCGCTTCTGCTTATGAGGGCTAATGCTTTTGGTATAAAGCTATCTAAAAGAATTACCGAAAGCCTGCGCGCGCGTTTTACCAATGCCGTTAACGAATACAAGGCGTGGGAAAAATCGCATTTGGATGCCGGTATTATCGCTCAAATTAAGGAATTATCAGCTGTATTTTATTCTTATAAGTTAAATAAAGTCAAAGGCGGCATTGCCGCGCAATGGATAATCTGGGTTAAGCTAGTTGATAATACAATCATCAGCGATGTTGTTACACATAAAGCTGTCAGGGGATTAGTTATTTTCCTGTACCAAAAAAGGCATTTCTTTAAACAGTTGCGTAGAGAAAAAAAGGCAACCTTGTTGATAGCAGAGGTAAGCAGGCTGTCTCAAAGGTATAATTTAAATTATAACAACGGCAATGGCGAAAAAGATAAACTTGAAATAGCTGCTTTTGTTCCTTTTGGTAAAGGGATAGTCTATAAATATCCTACGCCCGGATTTGCATTAGAAGCGGTATTGAACACAAGAGAAAACAAAAGCCAGTTTTTGCGCAAGACGGCCAAATTCTTTGGTATTGAATTAGATAGTAGAGAATCTTCCCTTTTTCAGAGTTTATTAATCGAATATAAACTATGGGAAAACGGTAATCCAAATATACGGTTTCTGGAAAAAGAAAAGAAAGTATGGAGTTTAATATTGCACAACCGGTTAAAGATGCACAAGACAGACTTGGCCATTTTCTTCATGGCCTGTTTAGATTTTTATTCCTTGGCTATTATAAAAGACAAAAAAATCAAGAAAGCTTTAGAAGCCTTAAAAGATTGTATTATAGAAAATGCCGATACTTTTCATAGTATGGCTTACGAAAAAAAGATCGCGTTTTTAGTGGAGAAAACAGGAAAGATTTCCCAGGAATATGGGTTGGAATATAAGAATGGCCAGGGTAGCCGGGATAAATTAGAATTCGCAGCTTTTATGCCGATAGGGAAAGCGACTCTTCCTAAATATGCTACGCCCGGGCTGGCTAAAATGGCGATAGAAAGGTATAAGGGCGGAATCAAGCGGGGAGCGCCTGCTTTATACAGAGCAGCCAAATTATTCGCTATTAATCTATCCAGGCAGAACGGGCACGCTATCACCGCCCGCGATTGTTATGAGGCCGAATTTGATTATTATGATCATCGGGGAATTTCTTTGCGGTTCAATGAATTTGGTAATGCTTTATTCAGGATAGCGGCAGTAAGGTATCTTATTTATTCAGGTAAACTTAAGGCGCCTCCGCAAGGAAGAACAGGATTAGCAAAATTGATCCAAGATTTAACCGAAGATGAGCACGCCGCGATATTGGATTATCCTATCGCTACCAATAAAACCTGGAATAAAGCCCGAAAAAAAGAAACTGAACAGCTGCTCGCCAAATTAGGATTTTCTCCTCAAGAAATAAGATTCATAGTCGCGCAAATCTCCTTCCACGAAAAATTCTCCAGCGACCCGGAAGCAATCGCAGCCCAGGCCAGAATATTCGAACGTCCTTATTCTCTTGTTTGGGAATATGCGAAGCTGGCATTACGAAATCTTACCTTGAAGTTGAAACCGTTGGTTTGCGTAGCCGCTCTTGTCTCCGGTTATTTGTTTTGTCCATTAAAATGGATAGTTAAGAAGATAGGAAAGCTTTGTTTGGTTTTATTCGCTTTCCTTATTTTGATGGCTATAATGCAGATTTCTCCTGTTCCTCAGCCCGAGGTTTATATCAATAAGTCCAAAGACAGCTATCACCAGTTGATAGTCGAACGTAAGCCATATATTGTTAAAGGTGTTTGTTATAATCCTATACCTATCGGTCAGAACTATGATTATGACTGGTGGTCTGACCCGGGTAAGCCTTGGATTACCGACGGAAAATTGATGCAAGATATGGGCTTGAATACAGGCAGAATTTATACGGTTGGGCAGAATCCGCAGGCAGTTAAGCAGGTAATCAGGGATTTCTTCAAGCTTTATGGTATCCGCACTATTTTAGGCCACGATTTGGGGCTCTGGGATGGGCCTTGCTCCGCGTATAATGCTAAGGATTTCCGGGAAAAAATCAAAAGGGAAGTTTTAGAAATGGTTAATCGGTATAAGGATGAACCGGGAGTCTTAATGTGGATTTTGGGTAATGAAAATAACCGTTCTTTCTCCGGACAATTTAGGCCTTGGTGCACCAGCGGAATCGACAAAGAACCGAATCCTTCGAAACAAATCGAGATGCGCGCCAGGATTTACTATTCTTTTGTCAATGAAGTGGCCAAAGAGATTCATAAAATAGACCCTAACCATCCGGTAGCCTTAGGTAATTGTGAAATTACGAATCTAGCTTTGGCTGCGGCCGTAACAAAAGACGTTGACTTAATCGCCTGTATGATTTATCGTGGTAAGGCCTTCGGGAATTTATTCAAATCTGTAAAGGCCGATCTTGATAAGCCGATTCTGGTGGCAGAGTTTGGCGCTGACGCGTATGACGCCTATTTAAACAAAGAAGACCAGAATATGCAGGCGTATTTCCTGGAGATGCAGTGGCGTCAGATTTATGAAAATTTAGCCGGCAGTAAAGAAGGCATGGGCAATTGTTTAGGCGGGATAATGTTTGAATGGACAGATGAATGGTGGAAGCATAATGAATCCGCCCAGGAATGTAATAACAGCGACGGGTGGAAGGCTCATAATACCGAATCGAACTGGTCCAACGGAAGTTACTACCATGATATAAGAGCTAAATACAATAAAAATATGAATGAGGAATGGTTTGGGATTGTGGCAGTGTCCGAAGAGACGGAGAACGGCTTGAATAAACGCATTCCCAGGAAGAGTTATTATGTAGTCAAGCAGTTATGGAGAAACCTGGCCGAAGGGAAAAATAATAAGGTAAAAGTTGAAAAAAAACAGAATAAGAATATAATAAAGCCGTAGAGAATGGCGCAGGCGCTTATTAAAAGAGAGGGGGTAAAAGATGGATGACCGAAGAATCTTTGAACGGTTTCAGGCTAGGTTCCCCTTAAGATTCATTGATCCGAGGGCAAGTGTGGAGGGTTCCGGAGAGACCAGGGACATCAGCGCTAAGGGCATAGGATTTATGGCGAAGGAGGAATTAAGGCTTCGCACCCCGCTAGAGATATGGCTGGATGTTCCGGACAAAGGCGAGCCATTCTATACCCGGGGAGAAGTTGCCTGGTCAAGGATGGTCAATCCTAGCGAGTATAATATCGGGGTAAGCTTGGAGAGAGCGGATTTTATGGGGATGTCCAGGGTTTTAAGAGCCGTTTAATTGCAATAAAACCTGAATAAAAGCCTTGACCCTTCCAGTAACTTATGTTAAATTTTAATATTCCGCCTTTAGATAAGAAAATAGCCGGAAATGACTATATTATAGGAGGACAGATGCGGAGTTCTAGGTTTAGAATATTATCGCTAGCAATTGTTTCTTGCGTCTTTTGCCTGATCGGTTGCGCGCCTGCCGAAAAAAATAAGGCTGTAACCACTCTGATGGTATGGCATTGGATGACTGACCGCGGCCCCGCTTTTAATGAGCTGGCTAAAAAATACGAAGCCAAGACCGGTATAAAAGTAAATTTCGAACTCTACGCTCCTTCCGACGCCTATTCGCAGAAAGTCCGCGCTGCGGCCCAAGGCGCAAACCTGCCGGATATTTTTGGCATATTGGGCGAGAAAAGGGATTTCGCTTCTTTTATCAAAGCGGATTATGTTTTGGAGCTTACGCCTTATATGCTGGAAGATGAGGCTAGATGGAAGAATAGTTTTTTTGCCAAGGCTTTAGCCGTAAACGAATTTAACGAAGGCAATAGTTATGGAATTAAGCCGGGTATTTACGGAGCGCCTATTGACATAATGACCATTCAAATGGTCTATAATAAGTCTTTATTTAAACAATTAGGGCTTAATCCCAACCAGCCTCCGCAGGCCTTTCAGGATTTTCTTGATATCGGAAAGAAGATTAAAGCCGCCAATATGCAGGGGTTAGTTTCAGGATGGGGAGAGATTTGGATGATTGATTGCCTGGCTAATAATTATGCGTTTAATATTATGGGTAAAGACAAGGTAATCGCTACTATAAAAGGCCAGGTTCCTTATACTGACCCGGATTGGGTTAAAGTTTTGTCTTTATTTAAAGATATGCAGGATTCGGGATTGTTGGCTAGCGGTATAGTTACTATGGTAAATAAAACCGCTGAGCAGTTGTTCGCCAATGAAAAAGCAGTATTTGCTTTTAATGGCTCGTGGTGTGTAAATGTTTACAAAGGGATGAATCCTAATCTTGAATATGGGGCGTTTCTTCCTCCGAGAGCTTCGAACAAATATCCAATGGCTATCTGGGGAGGCGCAGGTTCGTCTTTTATGGTCAATAGCCGTTCCAGGAATAAAGAAGAGGCGGTCAAATTCCTGCGTTGGCTGACTGAAGCTCCCCAACAGGTTTATTTGGCAGAGGCGACCAATAACCTGCCGGCAAATAAAGAGAGCTCGAATTTGGTTCCGGATGTTACGGCGAGCTTCGCCAGGGCTATGGATAATGCTACGCATCCGAATGTTTGGGGCGTATCGGAATTTTCTCCGGTTATCGAAGCTTTTGATAAGGGGATTCAATCCATAATTATAGGCGAGAAAACTCCGGAACAGGTGGCGCAAGAAGTGCAGAAGGTTAAAGAACGCGAGATGGCCAAGAAGAGAATATAGCTTGTAATGACAAATGACAAAATTCAAAATCCAAAATAAATCCCAAAACCAAATGTCAAAATCTAAAACTAAAGTTTTGTCATTGGATATTTGTCATTTAGATCTATTTTGAATTTTGAGCTTTGAACTTTGAATTTTGGGCTCCGGTCTTCGGATTTAAGTAATAAATATGAAACTCAAAGCTACTCTAGAAAACTATATCTTTGTTCTTCCCGCGACAATAATCTTCGCTGTATTTTATATCATTCCCTTTATTTCGGTTTTTCAGCTTTCATTTTTTGACTGGGACGGGATACTCCCTACCAAGATTTTCGTGGGACTGAGTAATTTTAAAGAAGTTATCACCGACAAGGTTTGGTGGCAGGCTGTCTGGCAGTCCGGTTATATTACGTTAATCGCGCTTACCTTTCAGAACGCCATCGCTTTTTTGCTGGCTTGGGCGTGCGACCGCGAAATCCGGATGAAAAATTTCTACCGTTTGATTTTCTTCATTCCGCCGGTTTTGTCGGAAGTAGTCGTCGGCCTTGTCTGGCAGTGGATTTTAAACGGGAATTACGGAATTTTAAATTACTGGCTTGCCCAATTCGGGATGGCTAATTTGGCGCATAACTGGCTCTCTGACCCGAACACTGCCTTAACTACGGTAGCAATCGTGCATTGCTGGAAAGGCTTTGGCTGGGGTTTCTTGTTGTTTTTGGCCGGGTTACAAACTATTCCCCGCGAACTTTACGAAGCCGCGCGCGTGGATGGAGCAAACGCCTGGAATTCGTTTAAGAACGTTACTATTCCGCTGATGATGCCGGTAGTGGTTTTGGTCGCGATATTGACGATTTTAGGCACGATGCAGGTTTTTGTGTTGATTTATACGATGACCGGCGGCGGGCCCGGCTATCACACAGAGGTTCCGGTTTTAAGGATACTTGCTTCCATGCGCGGCTCATCGCGTTTCGGCTATGCCTGCGCGCAAGGTATCACTTTCGGCGTTATTTTATGTATGATTTCTTTTGTCCAGTATATGGTTAATAAAAAATCCAAGGCTTAAAAAAATGCGTTCAAGTCTCTATTACAAAGTGAAGAAAATAAGCGAGAACACAATCATTCATTTGTTCATGCTTACCGTGTCGGTAACCTGCCTTTTTCCTCTGCTCTGGATGATTTCCTCGAGTTTGAAAACCCAGGAAACAATCTTTAAAGATATGTCGATTATCCCCAAGGTGCCGCATTTTGAAAATTATTATCAGGCTTGGATACAGGGGGGATTTGACCGGTATTTCCTGAACAGCCTTTTTTATACAGTTTCGGTAGTTATCGGGATAATCATTGTCTCTTCTATGGCCGCTTATGCTTTTAGCCGGCTTAAATTCCCCGGAAAGAATATAATCTTTTTCGTGTTTATCGCGGCAATGATGATTCCTATACAGGGTAGTTTCGTCGCGTTGTATGTGTTGTTGAATAAATTGCATTTGAGAAATACGCCTTTCGGTTATATTTTGTGTATGATCAACGTAGGATTATCCACCAGTATATTCCTGTTAAAGACTTTTTTCGACAGGATGCCTAAGGAATTAGAAGATGCCGCCCGTATAGACGGATGTTCGAAATTCGGAATCTGGTGGCACGTATGTTTGCCTTTGGCTAAGCCGGTATTGGCGGTAGTTGTGGTTTTAAACGCGCTTAATGTCTGGAACGAGTTTATTTTGGCTTTGCTTATTTTCGATTCCCGGCCGCTGATGCCGCTGCAGGTGGCTCTGATTACTTTCCAGGGAGAGTTTGTCACGCGCTATCCGCTTTTGATGGCAGGCTTAACCATATCTATAATACCTATTATATTGTTATACCTTTTGATGCAGAAGTATATTGTCAAGGGAGTTACGCAGGGAGCCGTTGTTGGGTAATGACAAATGACAAAATCCAAAATTCAAAATAAATCCCTGCCTGTCCGGCAGGCAGGCAAATGTCAAATTTCCAAGGTCAAAACATTTGTTTTGACCTTTGTCATTTTAATTTTGAATTTATTTTGTCATTTGAGTTTTGACCTTTGTCATTCATATGCAGAAGACAAGCCGTCCTCCGGGGAATTGATTAATAAATCCTGGGCTAGTCACGGCAAGAGGGATGTGGAAGCTACCTTTAAATATACCCAACAGTTGATTGATTTATATAAAGATGAAGCGGATAGGCAGGAGGCAGGTTTGAAAGCGCTTCCTAAGGCCAAGAATGAAATTGAAGACGTGCAAATTTTAAATGATGTGGCAACCGCCTATTTTATTCAGGCAGAGTCCTTAATGCGCCAGGACAAGTCCGGGGAAGCCAAGAAAATATTCAAATTGATAGTTAATAAATATCCGTTTGCCCAGGCCTGGGATCCGCGAGGGTGGTTCTGGTCGCTAAAACTGGCCAGCGAGCAGAGCCTGAAAAAGATTGAGACCGGTTCGATTGAAATTGAGCAAAAAAAGAAAGTCAGCCAGCTTCCCACGAAAATCGTTTTGTATGACCCAGGAACCGAAGACCTTGTCAATTATGAAAAATACGGAGAGTTTATCGATACCGGAACCAAAAATTACAAGTATGTAGCGGCTGATCAGGAGGGTTTGATTGCCGCGGTCGGAGAGGGGATATACCCTAATACGGCTTCAGTCAGGTGGGATCCGGAATTCAAAAAGGCGCAAAAAGAAAAGCGGCTCGATGGAGATTTATGGGATTTCTCGCATTCGCCGGATTTAGAGGCGGCGTTTTTAAAATGGGCTACTTCCAACGAACCCCAAGGCGTAAAATTATTTTATACAGCCCTGTTGCTGGAAAAATCAGGCTTAACAAAACATGCGTTGAAATGCTATTATGCCATAGTCGTGCATTTTCCGGCTAGCTATGGCTGGACCTATTGGCATACGCCCTGGTATGTGGGCCAAGCCGCGCTCGCCAAGATAAATTACATTTTGCGTAACAATCCGCAAATCGGATACAGGCTTGAAGGCGCGGATATTAAAATAATTAACGGTTATGATAACGATGTTTCCAACGATGTGGCGATGGTGAGCCCCGGGAAGTTTGTCAAAGTCGGGCTTTTAGATAAATTAATCGCAAAAACCAAACCCGAATCTTCGGAAATCAGGAAAAAATCCGGCAACGGGAAAGTCTACGCGGCGCAATATGCTAACGGAGATTGGCAGCTTATGGTAGAGGGCAAGCCTTATATAATCAAAGGTATCACTTATTCTCCGACTAAGGTAGGGCAGTCTCCGGATGAAGGCACGCAGACCAGCTGGATGCTGGATGATTTCAATCATAACGGCAAGGCCGATGGCCCCTACGATTCTTATTTAGATACGGATACCAAGAAGGCCCCTGTAGGCGATTTTAAGCTGATGAGGGATATGGGAGTTAATACGATAAGGCTTTACCATCATCCATTGAAGATAGATAAAGAAGTTTTACGGGATATGTATAAGACTTACGGGATTCGGGTGATAATGGGGGATTTCCTCGGCAAATACGCGATTGGTTCAGGAGCGGCGTGGAATCCGGGCACCGATTATAACAACGAAGAGCAAAAGAAGAATATGATTGAATCGGTAAAACAAATGGTTAACGAATATAAGGATGAACCATTCATATTATTCTGGCTTTTGGGCAACGAGAACGTCTATGGTTATGCCTGTAACGCTAACACCGAGCCGGATGCATTTTTTAGGTTCGCCAATGAAGTGGCCCGGATAATAAAGTCTATCGATCCGGATCATCCGGTGGCAATTTGCAGCGGAGATATTTTATTTTTGGATAAATTCGGCAAAAATACTCCCGATATAGATATATTCGGCACCAATGCTTACCGCGGTAATTACGGTTTTGGCCGTTTCTGGAAAAGTGTAAGAGAGGAAGCGGATAAGCCGGCGTTTATTACCGAGTTTGGTTGTCCGGCTTATGCCGAAGGAAAGACTATTGAAGAGTCGGAAGAAGCGCAAGCCGTCTACCATAAGGCTTCTTGGGAGGATATCGAAGATAATATGGCTTTTAGATCAGGAGCGGGAACCGCAATCGGCGGAGTGGTTTTTGAGTGGCTCGATGAATGGTGGAAGGCGTATGAACCTTCTATCCATGATACCAAAGGTTTATGGGCCGGCCCATTTCCTGATGGTTTTATGCATGAAGAATGGTTAGGGCTTTGCGGGCAGGGAGATGGCAAGGATAGTCCTTTCTTAAGGCATTTGCGCAAGGCATATTATACGTATCAAAAACTTTGGCGATAATTTTTTACGGAGGGGGAAGGAGAGAAAGGGTTTTGGATTTCAACTTTTTACTTTTAGTTTTAACTTAAAAAAAGGGGGTGTTTATGAAAAAGTTAGTACTGGTTTTAGCAGTTATGGCTTTAGCTCTGCCGATTACAGCCAGGGCTGAAGAAAAAGCCGCCGAAGCCGCGCAAAAGGAATTCGTGGTTTACAGCGACAAAAACGCAAGAGGAAACCATTATATTCCTTCGGGCTGGATGGGTGATTACGGCGATATCAAAATGAATGATCAGTCGGCCGATAATCCTAAAAGCGGCACCACTAGCATCCAGTTTATCTACAGCGCCAAGAAGTCCCAAGGCCAAGGCTGGGCAGGTGTTTATTGGCAGAATCCGGCCAATAACTGGGGAAATAAAAAAGGCGGTTTTGATCTAAGCGGTATGAACAAACTGACCTTTTGGGCCCGGGGCGCAAAAGGTGGGGAAGTGATTCAGAAGGTTATGGTCGGTGGCATAAAAGGCACATACCCGGATACGGCGTCAGTGGAGATGGGGCCGATTGAACTTACCGATAGCTGGAAACAATACACCGTTAATTTAAGCGGAAAAGACCTTTCCTATATTAATGGCGGTTTTGGCTGGACGATAACCTCGGATTTAAATCCCGAGGGGGCAACGCTTTATATCGATGATGTCAAATTCGAGTCGGACGCCTCTTTGAAACCGGAAGGCAAGAAACAGGAAGCTTTGCCTTTTTATATTTACTCTGACCGTTCTTCAGCCAAGAATCATTTTATTCCTTCGGGCTGGATGGGTGATTATGGGGACTTAAAGTATGATGGAGCTTCAAAGGATGATCCCTACCTGGGCGATACTTGCGTAAAGATAATTTACAGCGGGCAAAAAACGCAGGGTTCCGGCTGGGCAGGGATATTCTGGCAGCATCCGGCTAATAACTGGGGAACGGTTGATTCCGGGTTCGATCTATCCAAGGCGACCAAGCTGACATTCTACGCGCGTGGCGCAAAAGGCGGCGAGCGCATCGAAGAGTTTAAGGTTGGCGGTATTATGGGTGAGTTCTCCGATTCGGATAGCGCGGTTATCGGGCCGGTCATTCTGGAAAAAGAATGGAAGCAATACAGCATTGACTTAAAAGGCAAGGATATGTCTTATATTATCGGCGGTTTCTGCTGGTCGGCAAATGTCGATAATAATCCTGAAGGCGCCACTTTCTATCTGGATGAAATCAAGTTTGAATAATAGCAATAAATCTGTGATTGATACAGGCCGCAAAGCAGCTGTTTTTGCGGCCTGTATCTTATTTTTATTTTTTATTTTTGGCTGCGCAAAGCAACCCAAAGTCTTTATAAAAAAATTAAAAAACAAGAATTATCAGCTTATTGTAAACGGCCGTCCGTTTGTCGTTAAGGGCGTCTGTTATAACCCCATTCCTATCGGAAAAAATCACGAATATGACTGGTGGAGCGATTCCCGCAAGCCCTGGCTCGTCGACGGTAAGTTGATGAAGGAGATGGGTATTAATGCTATCAGGCTTTATCAGGTGCCCGAAGATATAGGCAAAGTAAAGACAGTAATCCGGGATTTATATGAGAAATACGGCATCCGCACGATTATCGGGGACTGGCTGGGTTTCTGGGAGTATCCGTGTCCGCTTTACGGAGACGTCAAGTTCCGGGAAAGAATAGAAAAGCAGGTTTTGGATATGGTTAATTCCCTTAAAGATGAACCGGGGGTCTTGCTTTGGATCTTGGGGAACGAAAATAATTATTCTTGTATAGGCACCGTCAACCCATGGTCAAGCGAAGAGATAGACAAAGAACCTGACCCGCAGAAACAAAAAGGCCTGCGAATCAAGACTTATTATTCTTTTGTTAATGAGATAGCCCAAAAGATTCATAAAATTGACCCGAACCATCCGGTAGCTTTAGGTAACGGAGAATTGGCAGGGCTTGAATATGCCAAAGAAGCAGCGAAGGATGTGGATTTGGTAGCTTGTATAATTTACCGGGGGAAAACTTTCGGCAATCTTTTCATGTCGTTAAAGGCGACATTCGATAAGCCCATTCTTTTGTCGGAATTCGGAGCGGATTGTTATGACGCTTTTTTAAAGAAAGAAGACCAGAATATGCAGGCGTTTTTTCTGGAATCGCAGTGGCGCCAGATCTATGAAAATCTGGCCGGACAAAAACGCGGAGCCGGTAATTGTTTGGGCGGCATAATGTTTGAATGGACGGATGAATGGTGGAAACACGATGACAGTAATCCTGATTCGTGGAATGTACACGATACTATATCCAACTGGTCCAACGGCAGTTATTATTACGATATCAGAGCGGAAGGCAATAAGAATATGAATGAGGAATGGTTTGGAATTGTATCCTTATCTAAAAATCCGGATGATGGTTTGGATATACGTTCGCCCCGCAGGGCTTATTATGCGATTAGGGAGTTCTGGAAGAATCCGAACTTAAATAACAAGAAAAAGAAGGCGAAATCAAAATGATAAAATCCAATGATCTAGAATGTCAAATTTCAAATAACGAAACCTTCGTTTTAATATTTGTCATTTTAATTTTGAGTTTCATTTGTAATTTGAGTTTTGACATTTGTCATTCATATGCCGAAGAATCAAAGCCAAATGCTGCCGAAACTTTGACCAAATGTATCTGCGAAGGCAAAACCAGCCAGCCAGTTTGCCTTGATGAACTAAAAGATTTGTATTTCAAGGATAATAAATATACTGATTTCGTAGGGCTATTAAAGGGTATTTGTCCCGAAAACAAAACAGTCGAGCCGGCTGTTAATTACTACATAGCGTTCGCAAGATACTCCCAGCTTAAATATCTGGAGGATGTTAAAAACTGGGATGAATATTTTGCCAAAGGCAACGAGTATCGCGATGATATAGTAAATTGCGCTCAAGCGGCGCTAGGCGCGACTACTTCTAAAGACCCCTTAAATATTTATTCCCGGCTTTTGTTGTATCAGTTCCACGCGGATCAGCAAGACACATTCAGTGAAGCGTCTCTTACGGAGTTAATGAGCGCCGTTACAGGATTTGCGCAGTCAAACGGAGATATGGAAGTTGTAAGGAAAATCGCGGATAAGCTGATTATTTATAATGAAAGCGGTAAGGCCAAAGAGCTGTATAAAATTTATGCCCTGAAACTTGCCGGTTCAGACATTAAAGACGCCGAGTTAAGAAATATCACCGATAAATTCTATAAAGACGCTAATTTAGAACTAGCGGAGACTATTTACGATATTTATATCGAAAGAATTTCCAAAAGTTTGAGTAAAGAGAAATTGATTTCGGAATTAACCGAGGTCGCCAAGCGTTTTGCTTACAGCAACAACGCGGCGGCGGATCCGCTTTATGCCGAAAAAATCTTTAAGAAGATTGAGGAGGCAGGCGGTAAAGAATCCTGGAGCGAGGAGTTGATGTATTTACGAGGATTCAATCTGGAAAAGGCCAAGGTTTTTGCTCAGGCCAAAGATGTTTATACCGAGTTCTTAAAAACCTTTCCGAAAAGCAGTCATGCCGATGAGGTTGCCTACAAAAGCGGGGTTATCTTTATTTATGTTTTGCGGGATCTGAAATCGGGGAGGGAGTATTTTGAACAGCTGGCCCGGAAAGAAGCTTTGTCTCCACATGTGTTAGCCGGCTTATACCAATTAGGCTTGTTAAAGCAGTGGGAAGGGGAATTGCCGGCGGCCAAGGAATATTATAATTTGTTGTTGGAAAAGATGGGAAATTCTGATCCGGATGCCTTAGCTGTAATTCAGGAAAGATTGAGCGAAATCAATCAAGGCAAGCCTCTTGAATATAATCTTAAACTGGGCTTGGATGCCGCTTTGAAAGAAGAATTTGCCAATTTGAATATGAGCAAGGTAAGTCTGGAATCTAGCCGACATTTGCCGGAAAAAGGCGAAGAGGTTGCTATTCATAGCGTTACGTCTCTAGGCCCTACCGGTTGTCTGCAAGTTGAACTTCAATATCTGTGGTCAGGGGATTTAGGCATAACCAAGCCAGCCATAACCCAGTCTGAATTCAAGACTTCCTACAAAACGCCGGGGACCAAGCTTATCAATATGGTTTTGGTCGCTCCGGAGGGAATTACCGATCGCAACATTGACCTGATTGATGTTCATTAGCACCAAAATCCACTAGAATTTTCTAAAGGGACGGTTCTATTATATTAGGCTCAAAACAATAGAACCGTCCCTTTGCTATCATCTTAAAATTGCTTGACTTATAATCCGAATGGTAGTATAAATAAATGCAAGTTATCGATTGTTGCCGGCCGCTTTTTTGTATGCCATGGAGAAAAAGGATTATGCATCGATGCGTGAATTCGATTTGCAAAAAGAAATTCTTAGCGAAAAAGAGAAACGCAACATTGAGATATTGGATATTTTGAGGAAGCGCGGGCCAATAAGCCGGCCCGAGATTTCGCGGGATATGGGCCTAAACGTAGTAACCATATCTAACTGTATCGATGAATTCATAAGGCATAATCTGGTCTTTGAAAAAGAGCTGGATGTTTCTGAAGGCGGAAGAAGGCCGGTGCTCTTGGATTTAAATCCGCGGGCTGGTTTTGTCATCGGGGTGGGGCTTAACCTGATGAATATGGTCGGTTTACTGGCAGACTTTAAAGGAAACATCATTATAAAAACCCAAAACCCTCGTCCCCGGACTTCAGTCCGGGAAATCTCCGAGTCTGTTTTAGACATAGTGCGCGAGATTCTGCGGCGTTCAAAAGAATATGTTCCCCATATTCAGGGTATAGGCATAGGGATAGCCGGGCTTGTGAATAAAAAAAACGGCATAATCCACTGGCCGCAGAAGACCGACCATTATTATACCTACGCTTCCGTGGATGTCCCTTTAAAGGGATTGGTGGAGAAAGAGTTTAATCTCCCCACGTTGATAGAAAATGATGCTACCAGCGCCTGTTTCGGAGAATATTGGTTAAACCTCGGACAAAGCTACAAAAATATAATTTATATGTTTTCCGGAGTAGGATGCGGTATAATGATTAACGGAGAAGTTTATCGCGGAGCCCAGGGTTATGCGGGGGAGACGTCGGTTTATAATTATAGAGAGCAGGATGATTTTAACTGCGGGTCAGGCTCTCCGTGTTTTCTCAAACGCTGGGATATGGATTTAGGGATTGTTGAAGGCGTAAAGAAATCCTTGTTTAGCGATACCAAGAAGGCCGAGGAATTCTTTGGGCTTACCCGCATTCCAATAGAAGGCGTTGATTTAAAGAATATATTCAGTGCGGCCAGAATGCAAAACAGCGTCGCGGTTGAGGCTTTGGATAAGGCCGCTAGAAAATTAGGAATCAAAATTGCTTCTTTGGTCAATTTGCTTAATCCGGAAGTAGTCGTTATCGGAGGCGGCATGGAAGAAGCCGGCGAAGATTTCTTGAAGAAAACAACCTCTACGGTTAGAGATTGGTCATTTAGGGAGTCCGGGGAAGGCCTAAAGGTTATCTATTCCCAATTAAGGGAAAATGGGGTAGCGCTGGGAGCGGCAAGTTTAGTAATGCAAAGGGTCTTCGCGCAATTATAATCCATAAGGAGGTTAAATGGAACAAAAGGCAAAGTTTATCATAATCGGCCTTGCAGTATTTACATTAGCCTGTCTTTTTCTTTTTATCCAGACGTTTAACGCTAAACAGGATTTGACGCGCGAAAGAAACGATTTAAAGACCGAAAACTCTACTCTCAATACCAAGATTGATAAGCTGACTGTATCTTTGCGCGGTTATGAAAGCAAGATTACCTCTTTGACTAAAGATCTTGAAGATGCCGTCAAACAAAGATTGGATTTAGAAAAGAAGTTGGATGAGATCGATAAGGCCAAAGAGGAGTTGAATAAAAAATTAAAGTTGCAGGCCAGCCAAATGGAAACCTTAAGCCAGAGCCCTGTTCAGCAAGAACAGCCTTCGCAGACAGATGATACTTATTGGGCCGAAGTATTAAAATCAAAGAACGAGATGGAGTTACAGCTTAGCAACCTGCGCAACGATTTTAAATCAATACAAATAATCAATGAACAGGCGCAGAGAGAAAAGAACAGCCTGGAATTGGATCTTAAGGGTTTGAAGCGGGAAAACGCCGATTTGAAGCGGCAGATTGAATATAATCAGAAACTGGCCGAAGGGATTGCTCAAGATTTAGTCAGAGAAAAGAATGATAAGAAACAAATTCAGGATGGCTATAAGACGGTTAAGAATGAAAATATTTTATTGAGGCGGCAGCTCCAGAGCCTTAATTCCCGCAAGGTAAACCTAGAGAAGAAACTTCAGGGCCTTCAGGAAGGTAAAGTTGATCTAGAGCAAAAACTTTCCCAAATGGAAACGATGTTTACGGACGGGGCCGCGCAAATGGGAGGGCTCAAGCAGAAGGTTGATAACATTAAAAGCGGCTTAGCTAAACCTGTTTTGCCGGAAAATAAATCCAAAGAAAAAGACTCGGTAGATTTACCGGCTATAGTGGTTAAGCCTCAGGGTGAGGCGCTCGGTAGCGCAGGAGACAGCAGGCAGGTTGGCAAGGTTCTGGCTGTTAATAGAGAGAATAACTTTGTTATTATAAACTCTGGTTTTGATGCGGGGCTTAAAACCAAAGATGTGCTTAAGGTCTATAGAGGGGAAAGAGTTATTGCCGTTATCGAGGCTATTCAAATCAGAAAAGATATTTCCGCTTGCGATATAAAGAGAGAAATCGATTCAATCAAGATTGGCGATACGGTTAAGTGAGTAATAAATGACACGCACTAAGAAAAATCCTTCCAGGAATAAATCAATTGAAGATGTTGCGCATCTAGCCGGGGTTTCCGTTACTACGGTTTCACGCGTTATTAATAAAGTAGGGGCAGTAAAAGAAAACAATCGTCTCAAAGTAATGGAAGCCGTTAAAGAGCTGAAATTTCAGCCCTCAATATTCGCCCAGCGCCTGGCCACAGGCAAAAGTAATGTTGTTGCTTTACTGATTCCCCGTTATGAAGGAGTTTTTTATTCATTTTACGCTCTGGAACTGATCCGGGCAACTGGAACCCTTTGCGAAGCTTTCAAACTTGATTTACTGCTGCATTTGACCGACAGCCACAGCAAGGTTCCTCTTAAATTAAGAGGGGTCGGCGGCGTTATATTCTCGGATATTATCGGTACCCGGCCACAGGTTGAAGAGGCTCTGGATTTAGGCCTGCCTTGTGTAATAATCAATAACTACGTCGAGGATCTGCCGGTTAGTTGTATTGCTGTTGATAATTTTGGAGGTGCTAAAGACGCAGTTAATTATTTAATCAGTTTAGGGCATAAAAGAATTGCGCACATTAGCGGCGACCTGACCACTCAAGCTGCGATTAAACGTATGGAAGGTTTCTCAGCGGCTTTAAAAGAAGCAGGTATTGCGCAAAAAGAAGAGTATATATTGAAAACGGATTATTCCCGAGGCCAAGCCCGCCAGGCAGCTGAAAAATTATTTAAGATGGCGGAGCCTCCTAGCGCGGTATTCGTAGCCAGCGATTCTATGGCGCTTGAAGTAATGGCAGTGGCCAGAGAATTAGGTAAAAACATTCCGGCAGATTTATCGATCGTAGGTTTTGATGACAATCCCTCGGGATTATACGGGCCTGTGGCTTTGACAACAGTAAGGCAGCCTCTGATTAAGATGGCTGAAGAGGGAGTTAAGGAATTGAACCGCCTGATGAATTCCCAAAAAGACGCTGAGATTAAAAAGATTGTTCTTCCGACAGAGCTGATAATACGCGAATCCTGCCGGACAATTTAGTCTTTGCACTGCTCGCAATATAAAGCCAGCCCACGCAGTTACTTTAAAACTAAATACAATCTATTGTATAAGATAAGGTTTAATTACACAAGATATTGTAATTTTCTGTTGACAAGTCTCTTGGGGGTATGTTAAAATTACCTGTAAAAATTAAATCAAACTTTCAACTTCTTAAGGAGACAAAAGATGAGTTTGCAATTATCCGAAAATGCTTTAAAGGTCTTAAAGAGAAGGTATCTTAAGAAAGATGAAGAAGGCAAAGTAATCGAAACACCTGAAGAAATGTTCAGAAGGGTTGCTTCGGCAATTGCTATAGCGGATAAAATTTACGGTAAGAGCGAAACGGAAATCAATAAACTGGAAGATGATTTCTACCGGATTATGACTGCTCTGGAGTTCCTTCCTAATTCTCCCTGCTTAATGAATGCCGGTAAAGATATGGGGCAGTTGAGCGCTTGTTTTGTCCTTCCTATCGAAGATTCAATGGAATCTATTTTTGAAAGTTTAAAGACCACGGCAATGATTCATAAATCCGGCGGCGGAACGGGATTTTCTTTCTCCCGCTTGCGTCCCAGAAACGCCGTAGTTAAAACTACCGGAGGTATTGCTTCGGGCCCGATTTCATTTATGCGCGTTTATGATGCGGCGACGGAGGCGGTAAAACAGGGAGGGACCCGCCGGGGAGCCAACATGGGGATTTTAAGAGTGGATCATCCCGATGTCATGGATTTTACGATGTGCAAAGAGAATAATAAGCAAATAACCAATTTTAATATATCCATCGCCATTACCGACGAGTTTATGCAAAAGCTTGAGAAGGGCGAACATTATGATTTGATTGACCCGCATACGCATAAACCGGTCAAGCAGGTTGATTCCAAGGAAGTATTTGATTTAATCGTCAAGCAGGCGCATAAAAACGGAGAGCCCGGAGTTATTTTTATCGACCGGATGAATGAATTCAATCCTACGCCGAAGCTGGGGACTTATGAGTCAACCAATCCTTGCGGGGAGCAAGTCCTGCTTCCTTACGAAAGCTGCGACCTTGGTTCTGTAAATTTGGATCAGATGTGCAAAAAAATAAACGGCCGTTATGAAATTAATTGGAACAGGATAAAAGAAGTTACCCGGTTGGCGGTGCACTTTTTGGACAATTTGATTGATGTAAATAAATTCCCTATGCCGCAAATTGAAAAGGCAACCAAGGCTACGCGTAAAATCGGCTTAGGCGTTATGGGTTGGGCAAGCCTGCTTATCCGTTTGAATATACCTTATAATAGCGATGAAGCAGTCGCTTTAGCCGAAAAGATAATGTCGTTTATTCTGAATGAAGCCACTAAAAAATCCCTGGAATTAGGCAAGGCTAAAGGCACTTTCCCGGCATTTAAGGGAAGTATTTATGATAAAAAAGACGGTTCGACTAAAATGCGCAATGCCACGCTTACGACAATCGCGCCAACCGGCACGATAAGCATAATTGCCGGGCCCTGTTCTTCGGGAATCGAGCCTTTATTTGCCATTTCTTATTATCGTAATGTTATGGACAACGATAAATTGGTTGAAGTTGAGCCTTTGTTTGAAGAAGTGGCCAAAGAAAGAGGTTTTTATAGCCGGGAATTAATGGAGAAGATCGCTGAAAACGGCTCACTTGTTCATGTCGAAGGCGTTCCGGAAGATATAAAAAGAGTGTTTGTTACTTCGCATGATATAGCTCCGGAGTGGCATGTGCGGATGCAGGCGGCTTTCCAGAAATATGTGCATAACGCTACCTCTAAAACAATAAACTTCCCGCATGAAGCAACTATCGAGGATGTCCGTAAAGCCTACCTATTGGCTTATCAATTGGATTGTAAAGGTATAACGGTTTATCGCGACAAATCCCGCGAAGAACAGGTGTTAAATATCGGCAGCTCTGATTCCAAGAAGGACGATAAGGCGCAAAGTGTGACTTTCGCTGATTTTAAGAAAGAGATTGTTCCCCGTCCGCGTCCGGAAGTGATTATCGGAACTACGACTAAGGTTTCCACCGGTTGCGGTAATCTTTATGTTACAATAAATGTGGATGAAGAGGGTAACCCTTTTGAGTTATTCACTTCGATGGGTAAGGCTGGCGGTTGCGCGGCAAGCCAGTTGGAAGCAATCGGCCGCTTGGTTTCTTTGGCTTTTCGCGCCGGAGTAGAAGTTAAATCCATTATGGAGCAATTGCGCAATATCCGTTGTCCTTCGCCTTCCTGGGAAAAGGGCCAGCGGATTTTCTCTTGCGCCGACGCGATTGCCCGCGTGGTTGAAAGAAGATTGGTGAATAACCAGGCGGTCAAAGCAGCCTTAGAAACTCCTCTAGCCATGAAACACTCGCATAATGATGAGCCGCTCGTTTCGGAAACAGCTAGAGGTGATATTGTGGGAGTTTGCCCGGATTGCGGCGGCGCGCTCAGGCATGAAGAGGGCTGTATGAAGTGCCATGCCTGCGGGTTCTCCAAGTGCTGAGATGAAAAAGATTCTCTATATAGTTTTAGATGGTTTAGGAGACCTGCCTTTAAAACAACTCAAGGATAAGACTCCTCTTGAGGCCGCACTCACTCCGAATATGGATAGGCTTGCCCAAAAAGGCAGGACAGGAATAGTTTATCCGGTAGGTCAAGGTATCGCTCCGGAATCAGATATCGCGGTGATCAGCTTGCTTGGTTATGACGCGCATAAATATTATACCGGACGCGGGCCATTGGAATCATTTGCCGAAGGGGTAGCTGTAAATGACGGAGATGTGGCTTTTAGGGTAAATTTTGCGACTGTTGCCGAAGACGGCAAAACAATTAAAGACAGGCGGGTAGGAAGAAACCTTACTACTGAAGAAGCAGCGCAGCTTGCCAAAGAAATTAACTCTAAGGTTACGCTCTCCAGCGCGACATTTGAGTTTAAAAGTACAATCGGCCATCGCGGTATCTTAGTAATTAGAGGTATGCACCAAAAATTATCCGGTTGGATTACCAATACGGATCCGGCTTATGATCGAGAAGGCGTTTTTGGGGTAGCTAAAGAGAAATTTGAGAGTATTGTTTCAGTTTCTGCTCCTATGCCTGGATACGAGAGTTCTCTCGAGGCTCAGGAGGCAGCTAAGCTTCTTAATGAATTTACCGAGAAATCGAATAAGGTTTTAAACGAATCAGCAACAAACAAAAAGAGGGTAAGTGAAGGCAAGATGCCGGGAAATTTAATTCTTTCCCGCGACGCCGGAGATCATCTGCCGAAATTTCCTCCGATCTCAAGCGAATTCAATTTAAAATTCGGTTCATTTGTGCAGATGCCGGTAGAAAAAGGGATCGCGCTTTTAACCGGGATCGATATTATTGATGTTCCTCAATCAACCGGCCACCTGGATGTGGATTATCCTATTTGGGCAAAGATTGCTTTGGATTCCATTCAAAAATATGACGGTATTTATGTCCATATCAAGGGCCCGGATGAACCGGCTCATGACGGAGATTTTCAAAAGAAGAAAGAAAGCGTCGAAGCAATTGATAAATATTTCTTTACCAGCCTTTTAAGTAAGTTAGACCTTTCCAATACTATAGTCGCCATAACCGCGGATCATTCTACTGTTTGCGCCGTAAAGGCCCATACAGCGGATCCTGTTCCGCTTTTGGTTTGCGGCGGCAGTATCAAGCCGGATGGCTCAATGAGTTTTTCCGAGAGGACAGCTAAGCTTGGTTCAATCGGAGAAATGCTCGGCCGTCAAATCCTTCCCTTTCTTGTAAAGCTCGCCAAATAATAGTTAGGGACGGTTCTCAAACCAACCTAAAAGTGTCCCCTAAATATCAGCTAGGCTATTCAATATATTATCGTTGTTATAGTGTAAATTATAACTACTCCACTTATACTCTGTTAAATTAGCTACTAAGGATGCCCTTATAGGGTTAGCCTCAATATAATTCATACATCCTATAAGGTAAGCATCTTTTTCTATGATTTTACTCTTAAATCGATCCTGCCAAAGATGGCCAACTTTATTATATTTAAGATTGAAGTATAGAGTATAACTTAAATTTAAACTTCTCATAATCTTGTTTAACACATAGGTATTGTTAACTTCAATAACTAGATGTACGTGGTTAGGCATTAGACAGAAGCAGTATAATTTAAATCTATATTTCTTTTTATATCTAGCGAGAAGGCTTAAATATTTTTCATAATCTCGATGTTCCACAAAAACCTTTTGTTTTTGATTTCCCCTTGTGATAATATGGTAACAACCATTTTCAATAGTAACTCTTGCTGTCCTCGGCATATTTACCACCTCCTATTATAATAGACGTATAACATGCTGCTTTCTAACTAAAAAAAGGGGACACTTTTGCCTTGAGTTGAGAACCGTCCCTGATAAGAATATGAATAATTATGATGTTATAGTTATTGGCGCGGGGCATGCGGGTATCGAGGCTGCCCTTGCTGCGGCTCAGCTAGGCTGTAAAACACTTATACTAACTATGGATATTGGTTCCATAGGCAGAATGAGCTGCAATCCGGCTATCGGCGGAGTGGGCAAGGGCCAGCTGGTCAAAGAGATTGATGCTTTGGGCGGTCAAATGGGCATAGCAGCGGATGCCTGCGGGATACAGTTCAGGATTCTTAACGCTTCCAAGGGAGAAGCTGTTCAATCCTCGCGCGCCCAAATCGATATGGATATGTATAGCCGGTATATGCAAGATCTGGTTATGCGTACGCCCAATCTTGAAGTTAAACAAGCGGAAGTCAAAAAATTAATTGTTGAAGATGGACATTCAAGAGGTGTTTTAACGTCGGAGAAGGAAGAGATTAGAGCCAGGTCCACTGTAATTACTCCCGGAACCTTTCTTGACGGCCTTATTCATGTCGGCCTTAAACACATTAGTGGAGGCCGCATCAATGAGCCGGCCGCAATCGGCTTAGGCGATAATTTAAAAGCATTAGGATTTGCTCTTTTAAGGTTTAAAACCGGTACCTGCAGCCGTTTGGACAAGAACACAATTAATTATGGGAAGCTGATTATTCAGAGTGGCGATAATCCTCCGAGGCCTTTTTCATTTTGGAGCTCGAAAATAATTCAGAAGCAGATTTCCTGTTACCTAACCTATACTAATAAGAAAACGCATAAAATAATATCGGATAATTTGGATCGCTCTCCGCTTTACGCAGGATTAATTAAGGCAACAGGCGTGCGTTATTGCCCTTCCATAGAGGATAAGGTCGTGAAGTTTAAGGATAGAGAGCGGCATCAGGTATTTTTAGAGCCGCAGGGGTTGAGTTCGCAGGAAGTTTATCCCAACGGAATTTCCACCAGCCTTCCCGAAGACGTGCAGTTGAAAATGATTCATTCTATCGAGGGCCTGGAGAATGCAAAGGTAATCCGTTTTGGTTATGGTATAGAGCATACTGTAGTAGAGCCAACCCAGCTTTATCCGACTCTCGAAACAAAGTTAATCAAGAGTTTATACTTAGCCGGACAGATTAACGGCACTACCGGTTATGAAGAAGCAGCAGCTCAAGGGTTAATCGCAGGCATTAATGCCGCTCTAAAAGTAAAAAATAAAGAACCGTTTATTTTAGACAGGGCGTCGAGTTACATAGGCGTTCTGATTGATGATTTGACCACCAAAGGAACTAATGAGCCGTATAGAATGTTTACCTCGCGCGTGGAGTACCGCCTGATTTTACGCGAAGATAATGCTGATTTACGTTTAAGCAGAATCGGTTATGAGCTGGGTTTATTGGATAAGGCTAAATATAAATCTGTGCAGGATAAAATCAGAAAAATTGATGACGGGACTAATTTTCTTAAGAAGACAAAGGTCAAGCCGACAAAGGAAGTAAATTCGTTATTATCCGATTTGGGAACTGCCAGCCTTAAAAAAGATACAACTCTGGAAGGCCTGCTTAAAAGGCCGCAGGTAAGCCTGAATGATATCCTGGTTTTGATTCCGTTAAAAGATGGTATTGCCGAATTAGCTATTGCCAAAGAGATTGAAATAGAGGTAAAATATAAAGGATTTATCCAGCGTCAGTTAAAAGATGTAGAAAAATTCAAGAATCTGGAAAAAATCAGGATACCCGAATTTATTGATTACGCTTTGATCCCCAGTCTTTCGCGGGAGATTAAAGAGAAGTTGGCTAAATTTAATCCGATTAACCTGGGCCAGGCTTCGCGTATATCCGGGGTGACGCCGGCGGCAATATCAATTTTGATGGTTTATCTGAGGAAAATTGATGGACAAAAATAAGAACTACCTAAATCTTAAGAAGTTCGCCAATACCCAAGGAATTGAATTATTTGGCGTAGCGGATATCGAAAAAGTAAAAAATACTTTTAGTATCTCTGAAAAATTACTGCTTAAGCTGGATAAAGCAATTTGTCTCGGAATGAGGCTATCGGGGAGCGTGTTAGATGAAATATCTTTTAGTCCCACAAGGCTATATTTTCATCACTACCGTACAGTAAATGCGGCTTTGGACCAGGCAGCGTTAAAAGTGGCCAATTTTATTCAGAGTAAAGGATTTTTAGCTCTTCCGATACCGGCGTCGATAATTCTAGATTGGGAGAACCAGAAAGCGCACCTTTCGCATAAGCAATTGGGAGTTTTAGCCGGCCTTGGCTGGATAGGCAGGAATAATTTGCTTGTAAATAAGAAGCTGGGAAGCCAGTTCAGGCTAGCTACTATTTTAACCAATCTGCCTTTAAAGCTGGATAAGCAAACAAAAGAAGATTGCGGAGTTTGCCGTTTATGTGTTAAAATGTGTCCTGCTGGCGCGATAAAAGAAACTTCTGGAGATTTTGAACATATCAAATGTTTTGAGAAGCTAAAAGAATTCCAGAAGAAAAAATTGGTTGATCAATATATCTGCGGAGTTTGTGTTAACGTTTGCAGAGGTAAATAATCTATGGCTGAGTTATATCTGACTAAAAAAGGTCATCAAAAGTTAATGGAAGAGCTGGAGTATCTAAAAACCACCAAACGCAGGGCTCTTTCTAAGGCTATAGGCGAGGCTCGGGCCCATGGTGATATCTCCGAGAATGCCGAGTATGACGCGGCCAAGGACGCCCAGGGCCTAAATGAGAAAAGAATAGCCGAATTGGAAGAAAAATTATCTTCTGCCCGTATTCTTGATGAAAATATGCCTTCGGATGAAGTATTGATTGGCGCTAAAGTTAAGCTGAAAGATTTGAACTCAGGCGAAGAATTGGAATATACGCTGGTATCGGGAGAAGAGGCGGATTATGAGCAAGGAAAGATATCGGTTTCTTCTCCCATCGGAAGCGGCCTTCTTAACCACAAAATTAACGAAGTAGTCGAAATCAAAATTCCTGCAGGTATCCTCAAATATAAAATCCTCAAAATATCAAGAGATTAAGCCTTGACCCTTATATCAATTTGCGGTAATATTAATCATAAATCTTAATTTGTCGATGATTCGTAACCTCTTTTATAGAAAGCGAGGGAGAAAATGGAAGAAATACTGGAAATTTTGGAAAAAGACGGGCGAGTCAGTCCCGATGATATAGCTAAGATGCTGAAGAAGAAGCCTCAGGATGTAAAGGCCGCAATCAGAAAATACGAAAGAGATGGCGTAATTCTAAAATATAAAGCGGTAATTAACAGGGATTTGGTAAAAGCCGAGCCTTGCGGATTGCGGGCGCTTATCGAGGTTAATATCGTTCCGCAGAAAGACGTAGGATTCGATAGAATCGCCGAAAGAATTTATTCGTTTCCCGAAGTCTCCAGTTGCTATCTTATTTCAGGAACATATGATCTTTTGGTTATAGTTGAAGGGAAAAATATACATGCCGTTTCCAGTTTTGTCGCCGAAAAGCTGTCTTGTCTTGAAAACGTCAGAAGAACAACCACGCATTTTTTACTGAAGAAATATAAGGAGGACGGTGTGATTTTGAAACAGAAAGAAGAGAATAAGAGGATTGCAATTTCATACTGATTTTAATGACAAATGACAAAATTCAAAGCACAAAATAAACCCAAAACTCAAATGTCAGAATCTAAAACTATTGTTTTGTCATTTGATATTTGTTATTTGTGCTTATTTTTAATTTTGTGGTTTATCATTTGACATTAGAGTAATTATTCTATGAACAATAAAGTATCTAAAAAAGTAGAACAAATGCAGCCTTCGGGCATCCGGGCTTTTTTTGACCTTGTCCTGGGGATGAAAGAAGTTATATCTTTAGGCGTGGGTGAGCCGGATTTTGTCACTCCTTGGGTTATTCGCGAAGCAGGGATTTATTCGCTCGAACAAGGGTTCACCGGTTATACTTCCAATAAGGGTTTATATAAACTGCGTTTAGGTCTGCATCGTTATTTAAAATCCAAGTATAATCTGCATTATTCTCCGGATGATGAAATGCTGATTACTGTGGGGGTAAGCGAGGGGGTGGACCTTGTTTTAAGAGCGATAATTAACCCCGGGGATAAAATAATCGTGCCTCAGCCAAGCTATGTTTCGTACGGCCCGGTTACGGAATTAGCTGGCGGTATTCCGGTCTATACGGATACCACCAAAGACGGTTTTAAATTAACTCCTGAGAAGTTAGAGAAGGCAATTGACAAGAAAACCAAAGGAATAATCCTGAATTATCCGGTTAATCCTACGGGTGTTTCTTATCGTAAAAAAGAATTAGAGGCTTTGGGTAAAATAATATTAAAGCATGGCCTTATCTGTATTTGCGATGAGGTTTATGGAGATTTAACTTATGATTTTGAACATACTGCTTTCCCCACTTTAGCCGGATTAAAGAAAAATACCGTTTATCTCAACGGATTTTCAAAATCCTTTGCTATGACCGGCTGGCGCGTGGGATTTGCTTGCGGGCCGAAGGAAATTATAGCCGGAATGACTAAAATCCATCAATATACTATTATGTGTGTTCCTATAACGGCTCAAATGGCTGCGGCTGAGGCTTTGGTGAGCGGAAAGAAATCAATTGAAGAAATGAAGCGTGAATATAGCAGGAGGCGTGAATTCGTGGTGGAAGAGCTTAATCTTATGGGCTTACTTTGTAATAAGCCCCAGGGAGCTTTTTATGTCTTTCCTTCAATAAAGAAAACCGGATTAAGCTCTCTGGAATTTTCGCAAAAACTCCTTAAAGAGGAGAAAGTAGCGGTAGTTCCGGGAACTGCTTTTGGCCAATGCGCAGAAGGATTTATCAGGATTTCTTATGCTTCGAGCATGGAGAGTTTGAAGGAAGCATTGCTACGGATAGAAAGGTTTATGGGTAAATTATAAAATGCCTAAAAAGAAAACAGAACATTACGAAATTTACACAAAGCAGATTGAGGCGCTCTCTAAAGTAGCCAATCTTATTAATTCAGGGATGTACCTTGAAGAGTTGTTGCGTTTGATCGTGCATGTTACTGCCGAGATTATGAATTCCAAGATTTCTTCGCTTATGCTGCTTGATCCCGGCAAGAACGAATTGGTGGTTAGGGCAACTCAATCCATCTCCGAGGCATATAACAAAAAACCGAATATAAGGCTGGGAGAAGGTATTGCCGGAATCGTTGCCAAAGAAAATAAACCGGTTTGTGTTTTAGACGTCAGGCAAGACAGCCGGTATCTAAATCGTGATATTGCCAAGAGAGAAAAACTTTATTCATTGGCTTGTGTGCCTCTAGCGGTAAAAGGGAGGGTTATTGGCGTATTAAACTGCTATACTTCCAAGAAACACGCATTTTCTAAACATGAACTTGGCCTTCTTAGCGCATTAGCCAATCAAACGGCGATAGCCATTGAAAACGCGGAGCTGGATTTAAGGGCGCGTTCAGCCGAAGAGGCCTTAACTACGCGTAAGCTTGTTGAGCGGGCCAAAGAAATCCTTTCGCAGGAAGCAAATATCCTGCCATCGGAGGCTTACAGGCTTATTCAAAAACAGAGTATGGATTCGCGTAAATCCATGCGCGAAGTTGCCGAGGCCATTATTTTGGCCAAAGATATAAGGGGTAAAAAGGCTTGACATTTGGGTAATCTTATGTTAAGCTTTATTTGTTACAGAGATGTAACAGATAGACATTGAGGTCTTCTGGGTAAGTAATTGCTCGGAAGACTTTTTCATTTGCAGGACTAAGGCGTCCTTTATCCGTAAAACGGGTAAAGGACTTTTTGTTTTTAAAGGGGTAGAAATATGAGTTTTGAAGAGTTAAGCAGAAAACTTGCGCCAACCGTAAAAAGGATAGCCTATAAGCTAAACGGCCGTTACAGGTCATTTAGCCATGACGATTTGTACCAGGAGGCTTTTCTGCACCTTTGGAATAATTTTAATTCCGGGAAGTTATCAGATAAGACAGATAGTTATATTCTGCAAGGTTGCTATTTTCATTTGAAAAATTACATCCGTAAGGTAAACGAGAATCCTAATGTAATAAGTTTAGATATGCCGGTTAGTCAGGAGGGAGACGACAGCTCTTTGGAAGGAATATTGTATTTGAGATTTGGGGTTCAGGAAGATTGTCGTAATCTCCTGCACGTGAAATTCTTGGCTGAGGCTATCCAGAATAACGGGTTTAGCCCCCGGGAAAAGAGAATACTTGTATTTCTTAGAGATGGGCTAACTACTAGAGATATAGGTAAGAGAATCGGGCTTTCGCATGTCAGCGTGGTTAAAGCGGTCAAAAGGATTCGTAAGAAAGCCAAAGAGCATCTTGATAGGGACGGTTCTCAAGGTAAGGCAGAAGTGTCCCTGCGTAGGGGACAGTTTTAGATTGGTTTGAGAACCGTCCCTAAAAAAGAGTTACCAGATTTAAATATTTGTTACTTGTAGTAATGTAAGACACGCATTGAGGCGTAAAAAAAGACTACGGCGTTCCTTAAAAAAGGAGCGCTTTTTTATTTCCGGCCAGTTACACCCAAACATATAGGATGTTTGGCGTGGCCTTGCCGGGCAAGACGCAGGCGTCTAAACCGTTTATAAGAGCGGGTAAGACGCCTTTTTCTTATAGGGAGCATGGGGATATTGGCGGGACACTAGTTAAACCAGGTATTTTAATCTTTAAAAGGAGGTGGTACCAAAATGGATGCAAAAGTTGCTTTAGATACTATGTGGGTTTTGATTACGGCAATGTTGGTGTTTTTTATGAATCTTGGTTTTGCAATGGTGGAAGCCGGATTTGCTCGCATGAAGAACTGTGTGAACATCTTGTCTAAGAATTTTGTTGTTTTCGCTGTTTCGTCTCTTGGATTCTTGGTGCTGGGATGGGGGCTTATGTTTGGCGATGGGACTCCGTTTATCGGGCTGAAAGGGTTGTTTTTCGCAAGCGGTATTGATAATTCTCCGGCTGTGGGAGCGGCCTATCAGGGAGTTTATTCGGCAATTTCCTGGACCGGCGTGCCTTTATGGTCGAAATTCTTCTTCCAGTTGGTGTTTTGCGGAACGGCTGCGACTATTGTTTCGGGAGCCGTAGCAGAAAGAATAAAATACAAATCGTTTATTGTTTTTTCTTTTATTCTGACCATGTTTATTTATCCTATTGTGGGCCATTGGATCTGGGGTGGAGGATGGTTAGCGTTAAAAGGTATGTTTGATTTCGCAGGTTCTACCGTCGTTCACTCGGTCGGTGGTTGGGCTGCTTTAGCAGGTGTATTAGTGTTAGGCCCGCGTTTCGGCAAGTATAGTAACGGCAAGATTAATCCTATTCCCGGGCACAACATGTCAATAGCTACGCTTGGCACGTTTGTTTTATGGTTTGGCTGGTTTGGTTTTAACCCAGGTTCAACTATGGCGGCAGATCCCGTAGCAATAGGGCATATTGCAATGACAACTAATACTGCGGCTGCAGCGGCAATAATGAGTGCAACAATATTTTCGTGGATTCTATTGGGAAAACCTGATTTAGGCATGACTCTTAACGGGTGCCTTGCAGGTTTGGTAGCAATAACTGCTCCGTGCGCTTTTGTAAGCATACCTACTTCTATCGTTATTGGGTTGATTTCAGGCATATTAGTTGTTCTGGCGGTTATTTTCTTTGACCGGGTTAAGATTGATGATCCGGTAGGGGCGTTGTCAGTGCATTTGGTAAACGGTATTTTCGGAACGATTTGCGTGGGGCTTTTTGCGCAGGATAAAATAACCGGAGTGGCTACTGGTAATGGTCTATTTTATGGCGGAGGGATGAAATTATTATCTACTCAGCTAGCCGGTGTTTTGTCTGTCGGAATGTTCACGTTTGTTATTTCTTTGATTGTTTGGGGAATAATTAAGGCTACAATGGGTATCAGGGTCAGCTTGCAGGAAGAGATTGAAGGGTTGGATATCGGCGAACATGGTAATTCCGCTTATCCTGAATTTCTCGGACGTAAGCCCGCGTATTCATTTTTGGGCTTGAAAGATGGAGAATAAGTAATATCATTATTATATTAACTTGGGAACCCTGTTTACTGCAGGGTTCCCAGCTTAACGGAGGTATATATGAAGAAGATAGAGATCGTAATCAGGCCGGAAAAATTGGAATCTGTGCGTAATGCTTTGGAACTCGCAGGTTGCTCCGGGTTAATGATCAGCGAGATAGAAGGCCACGGAAAGCAAAAAGGCGTTGTGCAGCAGTGGCGCGGTGAGAAGTATAAAGTTGAATTATTGCCGAAGATAAAGATAGATGTAGTTGTTAAAGATGATGACGTATCAAAACTTACCAGGGCAATTGTGGATGTTGCGTGTACAGGGGAAATAGGCGATGGAAAGATTTTTATTTCTCCGGTTGAGGATGCAATACGTATTAGGACAAAAGAAAAAGGTGACATTGCGCTTTAAAATAGGTGTTTCATATTAATGCTTAAGAAATTTATAATACTTGTTATTATTGCTTGCGGCCTGGGGTTTTTGTCTAGGGAAGTAGGCCTTGATTCCCACCAGGCTATAGCAATAGCTATATTTTCAGGATCGATATTAGGCACTTTATTCTTTTGGGATTTCCGCCTTAGTTTTGCCTTTATGGGTACGGCTCTGCTTTTTGTTACCAAGACTATAGATATCACTCATTTCGTCACGTTTTGTTCTCTGGAAGTGATTTTATTTTTAGTCGGGATGATGGTGCTTGTAGGCCTGTTAAAGGAAAATGGTTTTTTTTCGTTAGTAACGCACCTTCTTTTAGGCATAAAACACCTTACTGCGCGTAAGTTTGTCGTAATCCTTTGCGCGGCCTCTTGGCTAATGGCCGCTTCGGTTGACGAAGTTACCTCTATAATTTTTATGATTGCGGCAATACTCGAAGTATGCAATCGCCTGAAAGTAAAGCCTACCCCGTATGTTATTATATCCATTCTGGCTACCAACATAGGAAGCGCTGCGACTGTGCTTGGGAATCCGATAGGAATATTAATTGCAACCAAGTCAGGGCTTACTTTTGAAGATTTTATAGCTAAGGCCCTTCCTCTTTCAGCAGTTTGTCTGGTAGTAACTATAGCTATTTGTCTTGTTTGGTACAGGAAAGCGTTCAAAGAAATGGATGATGAGATAAAGCACTTAAAAGGCAATGAAGTTACAGCTATGCAAAAGCCGTACTACATTACTAAAGACCTTAGGGCTAGCCTTGCAATATTTGCAGCAACCCTTGTTATCATTTCTTTACATCATCGCCTTGAATTATTTTGGGGTTTGGAATCCAATACCATATTATTTGTCGCTCCTCTTTTAGCAAGCAGTCTTGTTTTTGTGTGGAAGCGCCATAGCGCGAGAAAATATGTGGAAAAAGACGTTGAATGGTGGACGCTGCTTTTTTTTCTATTTCTGTTTGGACAGGCAGGCGCTTTGCGTTATACCGGAGCGACCAGCGTATTGGCAAAGTATCTAGCAGAAATGACCAGTAGCAGCATAAATATATTGACCGGATGTATTCTTTGGATTTCGACTATAGGCTCATCTATACTAGATAATGTTGTGCTTGTAGCTACGATCATACCTGTGATTCAGGATTTTAAAGGCTTGGGTATTGGCTTGCAGCCATTATGGTGGGCGCTTCTTTTTGGAGGGTGTCTGGGAGGCAACATTACTCTTGTCGGTTCTACCGCGAATATCGTTGCGCTTGGCATATTGGAAAAAGAAAAGAACCTGCGCGTGACATTTATGCAATGGTTTGGCGTTGGTTTAACAGTAGGGGTAATAACTACGGTGATAGCCTGGATCACGTTCTTATTTATACCGTTTTACCGTTAATTAGTTAATATAAACTTTATGATAGGGTTATATATATGGTGGATAGTGCGCTAATAGAGGGGATATTACAATTCAAGGAGAAAAACGGGTATACTTTATACGATCTATCTAAAAGGCTTGACCTGCAAGTTACAACCATAGAGAGATGGTTGAAGACTAAGCGTATAAATAAGATCTACGCTAGATTGGTCAGGGAAAAATTAAATATAGAATAAAAGGGTTACCAAAAGATAGATTTCTTTACTTGTAAATGTAAAGAATGTGGGTAAGCCGGAAAACAGTGACGTTCTCTAGCTACTAAAGAGGGCGTCTTTTTTTGCGCTCAATTTAACCAATTGGTTAATCAATAGAATTAATAATGGGAGGAGATATGATTAGTTCAGGAGATACAGCGTGGGTTTTAATGTCATCGGCGCTAGTTTTGCTGATGACGCCGGCCTTAGCCTTTTTCTACGGCGGCATGGTCAGGCGAAAGAATGTTTTAAGCGTTCTTATGCAGTGTTTTATCATTATGTGTGTTTTAAGCCTGCATTGGGTTTTGATTGGTTATAGCATATCTTTTGCGCCCGGTAATGGATTTTGGGGAGGTTTGCAGTGGTTTGGCTTAAACGGTGTAGGTTTGGAGCCATATGCGGATTACGCCGGAACAATCCCGCACCAGGCGTTTATGATATTTCAGGCGATGTTCGCGATTATTACGCCGGCTTTGATTGTCGGCGCATTTGCCGAAAGAATGAAATTCTCGGCATTTTTGGTTTTTACGCTGCTTTGGGCAACTTTTGTTTATGGCCCGCTTTGTCACTGGGTTTGGGGTATAGGAGGATGGTTGAGAAATTTCGGAGCGCTGGATTTTGCCGGAGGAACGGTAGTGCATATCAATGCCGGGATCGCGGCGTTAGTTACGGCGATAATTCTAGGGAAGAGGTCTAATCTGGATAAAAATGTTCCTTCTCCGCATAATATGCCTTTTGTGGTTTTAGGGACAGGCTTGTTATGGTTTGGTTGGTTTGGATTTAATGCTGGAAGCGCTTTGGCAGCCAATGGATTGGCAGTAAATGCTTTTGTGGTGACTAATACTGCTGCCGCAGCCGCGGGTTTAAGCTGGGCATTAATTGAATGGATCCACAACGGCAAGCCGACAATTTTTGGCGCTTGTTCCGGAGCAGTAGCCGGCTTGGTCGCGATTACACCTGCAGCTGGTTTTGTCAGCGTGCTTCCTGCGATAGCCATCGGATTGCTGGTAAGCGTATTTTGTTTTATCGCGGTTACCGTAATCAAGCCTAAATTCGGGTATGATGATTCTTTGGATGCTTTTGGCGTGCATTGCGTAGGTGGAATCTGGGGAGCGCTGGCCACAGGTTTATTTGCTTCCAAAGCAGTAAACGCTGCAGGAGTTGATGGTTTGTTTTTTGGCAATCCTAAACAATTCCTGGTGCAGCTTTTGGCTGTAGGCGTAACGATTGTTTATACAGGAATAGCCACCTTGATTATTTATAAAATAGTTGATTTCTTCATTGGGGTAAGAGTTAATGAAAAACAGGAAGCTATGGGCCTTGATCTTACCCAGCACCATGAGAGAGCGTATACGGTGTTAGAATAAAATGATGCAGGTCAATAGTCTATAATCGATAGTCTATAATTTTTACTATTGACTATCGACCATCGACTATAGACCTGAATAAACAAGGGAGATAATATGAAACTTATAATAGCGATAATTCAGCCGCACAGACTGGAAGAGGTAAAGGAAGAATTGTATAAAGCAGAAGTAAATTTACTGACTGTAAACGAAGTCTTAGGTCATGGCCGGCAAAAAGGGGTGACTGAAGTTTACCGCGGGCATAAAGAAACGGGGAATCTATTAAGAAAGATACGTCTTGAAATTGCGGTAAACGATAATTTTGTTGATCAGACTATTAAAGCAATCGTGAAAGGGGCTAAAACCGGCGCTACCGGTGATGGGAAAATCTTTGTTTTGGATTTAAAAGAGTGTGTGCGGATTAGGACTGAAGAGCGCGGGACAGCGGCAATTGGCTAAGTTAATGGTTACCAAAAACTTACTTTTTTTACTTGTATATTAGGTATTGAACAGAGGCGTTCTTAAGTTGAATGCCTCTGTTATTTTTAGATAATTATGCTATAATCAACAATCAAATAAGGACGAGATACCCTGCGCTAATCGGTATTGCGCCGGCAAGGTTGTCCGTACACAAGGAGAGGCAGAAATGAGCATAAGACAGAAGTTATTATTTAAGATTAAAAGTGTGGAACTGGATAAGATCAGCGCGCCTAAGAAGGTATCTTCTTATTTTGGGGAGAATACTTTCAGCATAGAAACTATGCAGAAGCATCTTTCCAAGGAAACATTTGAGGCCTTTAAGACCTGGATGGCTGAGGGTAAAACTATAAGCATGGAACAAGCCAATGAGATTGCCAACGCCATGAAAGAATGGGCAATTGCTAAAGGCGCGACTTATTATACCCATTGGTTTCAGCCAATGACAGGCCTAACCGCTGAGAAACACGACAGTTTTATTTCGATTACCGCCCCCGGCAAAGTTATCGAGAAATTCTCCGGAAATAAATTAATTCAAGGCGAACCCGATGCTTCAAGTTTTCCTTCCGGTGGTATTCGCGCAACATTCGAAGCCCGCGGTTACACTGCTTGGGATCCTTCCAGCCCCGCATTTATCATTGAAAGCACGCTCGGTAAAACTCTTTGCATCCCCACCATATTTATCTCTTATCACGGCGAAGCCTTGGATAAGAAACTTCCGCTTTTACGCTCCGATGAAGCATTAAATAAAGCAGCTCTGGGATTATTGAAGCTTTTTGGACATAAAGAGGTTAAAAAAGTATTTTCTACTTGCGGACCTGAACAGGAGTATTTCCTGATCGATAAGAATTACTACAATCTTCGCCAGGATTTGGTTATGACCGGCAGGACTCTCGTAGGCGCTCCTTCGCCTAAAGGCCAGCAATTGGAAGATCAGTATTTTGGGACGATTAAAGAACGGGTGATTAATTTTATGTTTGAGGTTGCCGAAGAAGCGTATAAATTAGGTATACCCGTAATGACTCGTCATAATGAGGTTGCTCCGCATCAGTATGAATTCGCGCCTATTTTCGAAGAGTCGAATATCGCCGCTGATCACAACCAGCTTTTGATGGAGTTGATGAAAAAAATTGCTTTAAGACATGGAATGGTTTGTCTTTTGCATGAAAAACCATTTGCTGGAATCAACGGCAGCGGAAAGCATTTGAACTGGTCCCTGGCTGACGATAAAGGCGATAACCTGCTTAACCCGGGCCAAACGCCGGAAGATAATTTACAATTCTTAGCGGTTTTAGCCGCGGTTTTACGCGCGGTATATTTACATTCCGATCTTTTACGCGCCTCTGTCGCGATGGCCGGTAATGAGCACCGTTTAGGAGCTAATGAAGCGCCTCCGGCGATCATAAGCGTATTCTTAGGGGCCCAACTTACTGAAATCCTGAATATGATTGAAAAAGGCATTAAATCCAAGGTTTCTAAGAGCGATATTATTGACTTAGGCCTTGGCCGCTTGCCTAAATTTAACAAAGATACAACCGATAGAAACCGTACTTCGCCTTTTGCCTTTACCGGAGCCAAATTTGAATTTCGCGCTGTAGGCTCTTCGCAGAATATTTCAACTCCTATCGCGATAATTAACACGATAATAGCCGAAAGCCTTGATTATGTAGCTGATAAGATCAAGAAGGCCTCGGCCGGAAAAGATTTTAATACCGCGGTGCTTAAAGTTATTGCGGAGATTGTTAAAGAAACAAAAGATATTCGTTTTGAAGGTAACAATTACGCTGAAGAATGGGTCAAGGAAGCCAAGAAGCGTTCTTTACCTAACGTAGCTGCGACTTATGAAGCGCTGGAGGCCTTAACCAAAGAAAAGAACATCTCGCTGTTTGAGAAGTACAAGGTTTTCTCAAAAGAAGAGCTTATCGCCAGATATCACATCTGGATTCATATGTATAACCTGACTCTTGAGATTGAAGCTAATACCTTAAAAGAAATGGTTAACGCTTCGGTTGTCCCGGCAGGATATAAATATGAGAAGCTTTTGGCCAGCACCTTGCACGAGTTAGTCAATCTTAAGAAAACAGCCGGGTTATCCCTGGATGCCGCCGCCCTCAAGGATAAAAAAGAACATCTCTCCGAGATAGTTTCAAAAATATTTTATGTGAGGCGTAATACTCTGGAGATGGATAAGTTGCTGGATAAAGCGCATAAGGCAGGCGGTGAGAAATGCGCTGAAATTTATTTTAAAGAATTAAAGCCTTTGATGGATCACATCAGAAAGCATGTTGATCAGCTTGAATGCGTAGTCTCCGACGATGCTTGGGATTTGCCCAAGTATAGGGAGATGTTGTTTATAAAATAAAGAGATAGGGGTGGCGCCTTGTATCAACAAGAGCCACTCCTATTTTTGAGCAGTTATGCTTAAGAAACGAGCAATAATTGTTGGAATTACGGCAGTTTTTATTTTAGGCGTTAATTTCTTTGGTTTTGCCGGGGAAGAGAAAGGTGTCCGGCATAGCATTGCTATCAGCGCGAAAGCCGGGGAAGAGTTTGTGATAACCTTGGAATCAAATATGACCACAGGTTATCAATGGCAATTAGCGGGGGATGTGGATGAAAGATTCGTTATTTTAAAAGGCTCAAGGTATATCGTCAAAGAAACAGGGCTCGTTGGCTCTGGAGGCAAAGAGGAATGGATATTCAAAGCGCTTAGGCCGGGGACAACAGAAATTTATTTTAAATACGTGCGGTCTTGGGAAAATAATGTTCCTCCAGCCGATAAAAAAAGTTTCGTAGTCAAAATAGAAAAAGAGTAATCAAGCCGTAAAGAAATCAATCGCAAGCACAATGTAGTGCTTAAGTTTAAGCAGTAGCTAAAAGAACAAAGACGTTCACGAAAGCTTTATTTCATTAAGCTTTTAGGTGAACGTATTTTTTTAAATATGATAACTATATTAATTTCCGATAACGAGACAAAGATCAAAGAAGCGCTTAAGGAAGTGTTAGCGAAAGAGGGGTATGCTTTTCCCAACCCTGCTTATAGCGATGATGTTATAAGGGTAGTGAAAAAAGACTGTATAAGAGATTTAGCTTTTATTAAAGATAAAGTTATCACTTTTGAAAATTCCTTGTTTAACGAAAAAAAGGGTGTATTATATAAATCCGTTGTTGAGTCGATTGAAAAACCTTTGATTGAACAGACTTTGGAGCGCACAGAAGGCAATCAGCTTAAAGCCGCACGGATCCTCGGCCTAAACCGCAACACCCTTCGCGCAAAAATCAAAAAGTTAGAGATTAAATTAGATCAGTATAAATGTTAATGACAAATGACAAAGCTCAAAATCCAAAATAAATCCAAATGTCAAATTCCAAATAATAAAACTTCAGTTTTGGTATTTGACATTGGGATTTTGGATTTCATTTGTCATTTGGATTTTGTCATTTGGCATTAGAATAACAGACCGGCTATCCCCGGG
>DJWJ01000036.1 GCA_002440965.1 Candidatus Omnitrophica bacterium UBA6233 | reverse complement strand
AGGATACTGAGAGCGGCTCCGGAGAGGTTGACTTCAACGCTGACCTGGTAGTAGAAGGCAATGTAGGGATAGGGACGGTGAATCCGGGAACTTTGCTCGACGTTGAAGCTCCCGGCGGTTCCTCAAGTATCCAAATAATAAGAGCCGGTCTTAATGGCCATACTTTTGGATTTGGTTCCAGTTATGGCGGTTCAGGGTACTGTGGTGGTTTATATTCTGACGGGACTTTGGCCGCGACATTCTGTAGTAATGGTGGATTATCACTGGGTACTTACGCGGCTTCATTTAACCCCCCATCAGGAGGATTATTAGTAAGCGGCAACGTCGGGATTGGGACAACGGCGCCGGTAGTTAAGTTGGATGTTACTGGAGATTTGCGCCTGACGACCCATTCCAGCGCTCCGCCCAGTGAATCAGGAGTAGCCGGTGAAATTGCCTATGCCTCAGATGGCTATCTTTATGCTCATAATGGTTCTACTTGGGTGAAGCAGGGAGGAGGGAGCACCTGCTATGTAGACTATTCCAGTGCCGTGGGTAGTTGTAGCTGTCCTAGTGGTTGGACCCTTAAGAAAGATCTCGGTTCCTGGGGCCGTTGCTCCGCCAGCTATTGTGGTGCCCCGGAAAGCTGCAGCGTCTTTCGTCCCCCCGGGGGTGCCTGCGCTAGCAGTTGGAGCTCTTATTCTTTCGGCGAGGGTTGTCTTTGCTGCAGTAGTTAATCTTTTTCCGGTATCTGGTATTTGAAAATCTCTTAGCCGCCTATAAGACATTTCGCAAAGGCAAACGATTCAAAGATGATGTCCTTGAGTTTGAGTATAACTATGAAACAGGGCTTCTCAAATTGCAGAATGAGATAGGAAGAATGCTGGGAGGCTGGATCAAGCTATGCGCAAAAGCATAAGGCGCCTAAAGATAGGCAGCTTTTTCTTTGTTATCCTTTTATTATTTTGTTCCAGAGCCGGCGCCTATGATATCAAGCCTTATGTAAACGAACCTGCCTTTAAAGCAGATGCCCGGCTTACCGCAGTCTTCTGCCCTTTAAATTACCCTGATCAGGAGTCTTTCCAGGAAGATATCCAAGTCCTTATCAAGAGCTTAAGGAAAGTCAAGCCGTTTAATGAGTTAAACAATATCTCATTTTACTATATCAATCTCTCAAAAGAAGAGGCAGGCGTAGTTTTTAAGCCATCCCAGGATTTCCCGCCTATCAGGGTGCGCAAGGATTTTATCAATAGTCTTTCCTCTAAACTTAAATCCACCTACAAGCTGGTTATCCTTGACGCGCAGGGCTCTGTTTCCTGCGCCGAGCTTTTTTCCATAGATAAGCTTTCTTTAATAATTATAGGGAGGAACAGGTATAAAGATAACAATAGCTTCGTCAAAGGCTTCTTGCATGAATTAGGCCATTCCTTAGGCCTGCGTGATGAAAGCCCAAACAGCGAAGCAGCGTTTTGTTTACCCGGGCCGCCTAATTGCGCTGTTACCCAAGAAGAAGCAGAAAGGCTTTGGGGAGATTTAACCGGCAAAGGCGAAAGAGCAGGTTATTTCTCCGGCTGTTGCGGAAACAAGAACTATTTCCGTCCAACCGTTGCATCCCTGATGAATAACCCGGATGAAGCCAGCGACTTCGGCCCGGTCAATGAGAGGTTTTTAAGGAAGGCGCTGGCCCCAAGAAATTCATCCTAAAAAATAATAAAAAAAGTTTGACTTAAATAATAATTGTGGTATACTTACACTCTATGAAAAAAACCTACACAGCAAAAAAAGAAGATATCAAAAGAAACTGGTATTTAGTTGATGCCAAGGATAAAATACTGGGCAGGGTAGCAACTAAGGTCGCGGCTATATTAAGGGGTAAACATAAAGCGGTATTTACTCCGCATGTAGATACCGGAGATAATGTTGTGGTTATAAACACGGCTAAAATCAGGATTAGCGGGCGGAAATCCAAACAAAAAGTATACCGCCGTTATTCCGGTTATCCGGGAGGCTTAAGGGAAGTAACTTTTGAAAAGATGTTTACGAATAAGCCTACAACCGTATTTAAGCTTGCGGTTAGGCGTATGCTTCCCACAGGAGCTTTGGGCCACGTTATGTTAAAAAAATTGAAGATTTATGCCGATGATAAACATGCGCAGATAGCGCAAAAGCCGCAAATCTTGGAGGTTTGAATAAATTAAATGGTAGAGACAACAAAATATACAGCTGTGGGAAGGCGTAAGGAATCAGTAGCCAGGGTAATTCTTATTCCCGGTAAAGGAGATTTTACCATCAATAGCCGGCCTTATGAGAAATACTTTTTAAGAGAAACCGACCGTATAATCGTGAAACAGCCTTTAGAGGCAACCAATAATATGAATAAATATGATGTTATCGCCAACATTGTGGGAGGCGGGCTAACCGGACAGGCAGGAGCCTTAAGGTTAGGTATCTCAAGGGCGTTGATTTCTATTGATCCGGCGCTAAAGGATTTATTGCGCAAACAGAATTATTTAACCCGCGACCCTCGCGCCAAAGAGCGCAAGAAGTATGGGCAGAAGGGCGCGCGTAAACGCTTCCAGTGGACTAAGAGGTAGTATATAAATTAAAAGTCAAAAATAAAAAGTCAAAAGTTATATAGATAAAACCCCGCTGAAAGCCAGCGGGGTTTTTGATTTTATGTTCCCGACGAGAAAAGGGATTAGTCAATAGATCCTT
>DJWJ01000021.1 GCA_002440965.1 Candidatus Omnitrophica bacterium UBA6233 | reverse complement strand
GTAACGATCTATGGTATCATTCCCACATTAATGTAATTTTTCTCTTGACGGGAGTAATTTAATATATATAATAACACTTGATACATGCCAATCAATTTCCTCAAAGAAAACTTGAAAAAGATAACCCTTACAATTAGTGGCCTATTATTTCTATTCTCTTCCTATCTCTTTGCTGCGGATGAGATTGGTGGTGTAGTTTCGGACGAAGTATACAGCCTTTCAAGCCAAGCAAGAGTGTATCGCATTGAAGGTGTAAAATACCAGGATTTAGGAGATTTGGATTCGGCTTTGAAAATGTATCAAAAGGCTGTTCAGCTTGATCCGGCTTACCCGGTCGCTTACAATGATCTAGGTATAATTTATGAGGCTAAGGGCGATATTAGCCGCGCAGAAGAAAGCTACCTTCAGGCTTTAAAAATCGATCCCTTTCTTCTGGATGCCTATACTAATTTAGCTCTTTTATATGAAAATAAACGCGAATTGGAAAAAGCCGTTTATTATTGGGAGAAAAGGGTGGAATTGGGAAATCCGGATGACCCTTGGACCTTAAAAGCCCAGCAGCGCTTGCTGGATGTGCGTTTGGCCTTGTCCCGCGATCCCGCGGCGGAAGCCAGGCAAAGAGAAGCCGTTGCTTTGGTAAAAGAGGTTAGCGATAGCAAGAAAGCCGCCGCTGGCAAGGTAAAAACAAATAAGGATACGTCTAATCAGGGCGATGAAGAGAAATATTCTTTGGATATAGCAGAAGCCCAAGAATTCCTTAATAAAGACACAACGCAAAATAGCAACTATAATTTCTAGTTTCCTGCCAAAATTGCGCTCCTATTCTATTGATGGATAATAAAATATTATATTTAATAGACGCCACAGCTTTTTGTTACCGGGCTTTTTATGCCGTAAAAGGATTGTCCACTTCTTTTGGCCAGCCCACCGGAGCGATATACGGGTTTATAAATATGCTTAATAAGATCCTAAAGGAAAACAAGCCTGTTTATATAGCAGCTTGTTTCGATGTTTCCCGGGATACTTTTAGGTCTAAAAAATTCGCAGAATACAAAATACAGCGGCCGCCGATGCCCAATGATCTTTTTTCCCAGTTATCTTTCATTAAAGAGGTAACCTCCAATTATGGAATTAAGATTCTGCAGAAGGAAGGGTTTGAGGCGGATGATATAATCGCAACTTTGTCCAAAAAGGCCAAGGCAAAAGGAATGCGCACCGTAGTCGTTACTTCCGATAAAGATATGCTGCAGTTGGTGGATAAAGACATTGAAGTCTACAGCCCTTATAAAGATGAGGGGATAGTTTATGATGAAGATAAGGTAAGGGAACGTTTCGGGATTGGCCCTGAACAAATACCGGATTTAATAAGCCTGATGGGGGATGACGCGGATAATATCCCCGGGGTTCCCGGTATAGGCGAGAAAACCGCTTCAGCGCTTATTCGGGAATTTGGGTCGTTGGATAAATTATTGGCCGATTCCGATAGGATCAGTAAAGAAAAAATAAGACTGGCGATAAAAGAGAATATCCGGCAGATAAAACTGAACAAAGAGTTGTCTGTTTTAGCGGAAGATATTGATTTGGATTTCGGTCCGGAAGATTTGAAGATAGAGCAGGCCAACTTTAACGAGTTAGGCCGTTTATTCAAGCGGCTGGAGTTCAAGAAACTATTAAAAGGACTTAAGTTTGAGGGCGATGCGGTTTCTGATACGGAACCGGAAGATTGGGATAGTGGAGAGATGAAGAAATTCATTGAGTCCAAGGGCGAGCTATTCTTATACGGCGTCAGCTCCGGCAATTTAGTTTTTTATCATAATGGAAGATTTCTGCGTTTGGATAAAGAAACCCCGGAATTCAAGAACATACTAGTTGATTCCAGAGTAGGTAAAATCAGCCATGATCTGAAGAAAATAAAGGTCGCTTTGGCCAAGGAAGGTTTTGATATGGCCGGATTGTCTTTTGATACTATGATTGCCGCCTATCTTTTGAATCCTTCTCAGGCAAATTATAACCTGGATTCGCTGGCTTTGGATTATTTGGATAAGTTGCTCCCGGAAAAACTTTTTACGGTTCAGGAAGCATTGCGTTTGCTGGCGGAATTAAAACCAAAACTGGAGGAAGAGTTAAAACAGAAAAAACTCGACAAGCTTTTCTATGAAACCGAGATGCCTTTGGTTGAAGTTCTGGCCAGGATGGAGGAATTGGGGATAAAATTGGATTTGAAATTATTGAAGTCTCTTTCTCAGGAATTGGGAGAAAGACTGGAAAAACTGGTTAAGGATATTTATAGGGTTAGCGGGGTTGAATTCAATATAAATTCGCCTAAGCAGTTAGGGGTAGTTTTGTTCGAAAAACTTAAGCTGCCGGTCATCAAGAAGACAAAAACAGGCCCATCGACGGATGAAGATGTTTTGAGTAGATTGGCTGATAAGCATAAACTGCCGGCGATTTTGCTTGAGTATCGCCAACTGACTAAGTTGAAAACTACCTATGTTGATGTATTGCCCCAATTGGCGGATAAGGATACCTCTAGAATCCACACTTCTTTTAACCAGACAGGAACTGAAACCGGCAGATTGAGTTCCAGCAATCCCAATCTGCAAAATATACCTATAAAAACGGATATCGGAGCTAAAATCCGTAAGGCAATTATAGCCGGGGGTAAAAATAATTATCTTGTTTCCGGAGATTATTCGCAGATAGATTTAAGGGTTCTGGCGCATTTAAGCGCAGACGAATGCCTGGTTTCTGCCTTTAGAAAAGGCATGGACATCCATAAGGCGACCGCGGCCTTAATTTATGGCGTGGGAGAAAAAGATGTAAACGATGAAATGCGCGATAGGGCTAAAAGAGTTAATTTCGGCATCGTTTATGGTTTAACCTCTTACGGTCTGGCCCGCGATTTAAATGTAGGATTTGAGGAAGCGCAAAGTTTTATCGACGCTTATTTCGCCCGCTATCCGGGGGTAAAAGAATATATCGAAAAACAAATCAAGCTTGCCCGAAAAGACGGTTTTGTTACGACGATTCTGGGCAGAAGAAGATATATCCCTGAAATTAACAGTAAGAATCAGGGTGTAAGGCAGTTCGCCGAAAGGCAGGCAGTGAATACTCCTATTCAGGGTTCAGCTTCGGATTTGATTAAACTGGCCATGATCAGCATAGACAGGGAAATCCGGAAAAGCGAATTGAAATCGAGGATAGTTTTACAGATTCACGATGAACTATTATTTGATTTACCTAAAGATGAATTGCACACTTTGGTAAGTTTGGCCCGGGAGAGAATGGAGAATGTGTTAAAATTAGACGTGCCAATCAAAGTGGACATAAAAAAGGGTTGTAATTGGTTGGAAATGGAGGAGATTGAATGAAAATAGTAATGTGCGCTTCGGAAGTAGTCCCTTTTGCTAAAACCGGAGGATTGGCGGATGTGGCCGGAGCATTGCCGCTGGCATTGGAAAAAGAAGGCCAGGAGGTAATTATAATTATGCCGCGTTATAAGGAAATAGACGCAGCTAAATTTAATCTTAAACCAGCGAAACCCGGAATTTTGAGCGGGACAACAGGAAAAAAGATAAAAGTTTATTTTATTGAAAACGAAGGTTATTTTAACCGCAACGGCCTGTATGGAGATAAGAATGGTGACCATCCGGATAACTTAGAGCGATTTTCTTTTTATTGCCGCAAGGCCCTGGATTTATTAAAAGATATTGATTTTAAGCCGGATATTATTCATTGTCATGACTGGCAGTCGTCCCTGATCCCGGTTTTCTTAAAGACAATTTATGCCAAAGATGCTTTCTATAGAAAGATCCACACAGTTCTGACTATTCATAATATTGGTTATCAGGGCCTTTTTCCTAAGGATGAATTCCCCAAGCTTGGCCTTGATTGGAACTTGTTTAATATGGAAGGGCTGGAGTTTTACGGCAAGGTAAACATTCTTAAGGGAGGTATGGTTTTTGCGGATGCCATCAATACGGTCAGCCCTACTTACGCCAAAGAAATCCAGACTAAAGAGTTCGGTTTTGGCTTGGAAGGAGTATTGAATAAGCGCAAGGACTCGGTTTTCGGGATCTTAAACGGTTTAGATTATGATATCTGGAATCCGGAAGCGGATAAATTCATCGCCAAGAATTTTTCAAGCAGCGATTCTTGCGGAAAAGGAAAGGACAAAGAAGATTTGGAAGCGCTTTGCAAGCTTCCGTTAAAGAAGGATGTGCCTTTATTCGGGATCGTTTCGAGGCTGGCCGAGCAAAAAGGGTTTGATATTCTTGCCGAAGGCATTGATGATATATGCAAAATGGGTATTCAAATGGTTATTTTAGGGACAGGCGACCAGAAGTATCATGATGTTATGCAAGGTATGGTTGCTAAATACCCCAAAGTAATATCCCTGAACTTGAAATTCGACGACGTCTTAGCGCATAAGATTTACGCTGGAAGCGACATTTTTCTTATGCCTTCAAGATATGAACCTTGTGGTTTAGGCCAATTAATCAGCTTGCGTTATGGCACTATTCCGCTTGTATTTAAGACAGGCGGGCTTGCCGATACGGTAAATTCCGCTAACGGGTTTATTTTTGACAGTTATTCAAAAGCGGACTTAGCCAAGACGATAAAAAAATCGATAGCGGCTTTTAAGAAAAAAACAAGTTGGAGCAAATTGATGTATAAGGCCATGAAATGCAACTTTTCTTGGGAAGCCTCAGCCAAAAAGTATCTGGATTTGTATGCCAAAGCAAAAGCAAAGAAATAAAATCGTAATCGGGTTAACCGGAAATTTTGGGAGCGGAAAAAGCACTATCGCAAGAATCTTTTCTGCTTATGGGTCTAAGATTATCGATGCCGATGAGATAGCGCATAGTTGTTTTAGCCGAAAAAATAAAGTTTACAAGAAAACAATTTCTATGTTTGGCGCTAAAATTCTTACTCCGGATAAGAACATTGACCGGCATAAGCTCGCAAGAATTGTTTTTAATGACAAGAAGCTTTTAGGAAAATTGAATAGTATAGTTCATCCTGAAGTAATCCGGATTATAAAATCAAAGATTAACAGCAAAAAGAAAGGAGTGATTGTTTTGGACGCGCCTTTATTGCTGGAGGCAGGTTTGAGGAATATGGTAGACAGGCTGCTTGTGGCAGAGGTAACCAGGGACACCCGGATTAAGCGCCTGTTGGGGAAAAGGTCCTTAAGCAGGATGGATATCGCAAAGAGAATAAGATTTCAAATTCCCGATAACGCCAAAGCGCGTTTAGCGGATTTTATTATAGATAATAACGGCAGTTTGGCGGAAACAAGAAAACAGGTGAAAGAATTGATAATGAAATTAACCCTTCGTCCTTCGGGACTCGGGGTCAATTTTCTACCCCGTAAAAAACGGGAAAATTGAGGAGGCAGTTGTGGAAAAGTTAGATATAAAGAATTTAAAAGATATGAAAATAACTGAGCTTAACAAATTAGCCAAAGAGCTAAATGCTAACGGTACCAGTGGCCTAAAAAAGCAGGATTTGATCTTCAAGATATTGCAGGCTCAGGCGGAGAAAGAAGGGCTGATGTTCGGGGAAGGCGTTTTGGAGATTTTACCCGAAGGATTCGGTTTTTTAAGGAGCCCGAATTACAATTATCTTCCCTGTCCGGACGATATTTATATTTCACCTTCGCAGATAAGAAAGTTTGATTTAAGGACCGGAGATACGGTTTCCGGACAGATTCGTCCGCCTAAAGAAGGTGAAAAGTATTTTGCTTTGCTTAAAGTTGAAGCTGTAAATTTCGAGAACCCGGAAGAAGTTAAAGAGAAGGTTCTTTTCGATAATCTTACTCCGGTTTATCCTAAAGAGGCATTTAACCTGGAGACCAAGCCCGATGAAATATCTATGCGCATAATGAGCCTGCTTGCGCCTATCGGCAAGGGCCAGCGCGGTTTAATTGTTGCTCAACCTTATAGCGGCAAGACCGTGCTTTTACAAAAGCTGGCTAATGCCATAACCACGAATAATCCGGATGTAGTCATGATTGTCCTTTTGATTGATGAGCGCCCGGAAGAAGTTACGGATATGCAGCGTCACGTTAAAGGCGAAGTCATATCTTCTACGTTTGATGAGCCGCCGGAAAGACATATACAGGTAGCTGAAATCGTTATGGAAAAAGCCAAGAGACTGGTTGAACACAAACGCGATGTGGTGGTATTATTAGATAGTATTACGCGTCTGGCTCGGGCCTACAACTCGGTTGTGCCGCATAGCGGCAAGGTTCTATCAGGCGGTATCGATTCTAACGCCCTGCAAAAGCCAAAGAGATTTTTTGGGGCGGCACGAGCGGTTGAAGAAGGCGGAAGCCTTACGATTATTGCCACAGCCCTTGTAGATACAGGAAGCCGAATGGATGAAGTTATATTCGAAGAGTTTAAGGGTACCGGTAACATGGAAACCCAGCTTGACCGTAATCTCTTCCAGCGCAGGATCTATCCGGCAATTGATATCAAGCGTTCAAATACGCGGCATGAGGAGCTGTTGGTTAAACCCGACGTATTGCAGAAGACCTGGATTTTACGCAAAGTGCTCAATGAATTGAATAACGTTGAAGCGATGGAACTCTTAATCGAGAAATTAGGCAAGACCAAGAATAACGAAGAGTTTTTGAATAGTATGAATCATTAGCAGAATTGAAAGTTTAATGTCAAATGACGAAATTCAAAGTCCAAAATAAATCCAAAACTCAAATGTCAAAATCCAAAACTAGGGTTTTGTCATTTGGTATCTGTCATTTAGATTTATTTTTGAATTTTGGGCTTTGACCTTTGATATTAGCGATTTTTACATTTTAACCCCAATTTAAAAGGAGGATTCAAATGAAAGACAAGGTACATCCCAACTACAAAGAAGCTACGATTGTTTGCGCTTGCGGCGAAACAGTGCATACCCGCTCAACTAAGCAGGCAATCAGGGTAGAGATTTGTTCAAAGTGCCATCCGTTCTTTACCGGAAAGCAGAAATTCGTTGATTCTGCCGGGCGCGTAGATAAGTTTATCAAGAAATACGGCAAGCAAAAATGACAAATGTCAAAATTCAAAATCCAAAATAAATCCAAAACTCAAATGTCAAAATCTAAAACTAAAGTTTTATCATTTGGATTTTGTTATTTGAATTTATTTTGAATTTTGTGCTTTGGTATTTGACATTAAATAATCATGCTTAATAAACTCGAAAAATTAGAATCTCGATACCAGGAATTAGAAAAATTACTATCCTCTCCCGAGGTGCTTAGTGACCGCGATAAGTCCAATAAGCTGGCTAAGGAGCTCTCGGATTTAAAAGAGCCGGTTTCATTGTTTCGTGAGCAGAAGCGGATTTCGAAGGAGATTCAGGAGTTGGAACTTGTCTCTGGAGAGAAGCACGACAAAGAGTTTTTAGAGTTAGCTAAGCTGGAGTTGGAAGACCTTAGGTTAAAGCTCAAAGATATCGAGGGAAAGATAAAAGAAGCTTTTACCGAAAAAGATAAAGACGCCGGCCGCGATATAATCGTAGAAATCCGGCAGGGTACAGGAGGGGATGAGGCTGGACTTTTTGCCGCAGATCTTTACCGGATGTACTCGAAATACGCCGCAAGCAAAGGCTGGTTAATGGAATTGATGTCGGCGGCTACTAATGAATCCGGTGGATTCAAAGAAGTATCTTTTGGCGTAAAAGGTAAAGACGCTTATAGCCGGTTGAAGTTTGAGAGCGGAGTGCATCGCGTGCAACGCGTGCCTACGACTGAGGCCCAGGGAAGAATACATACCTCCACCGCGACTGTTGCGGTTTTGGTTGAACCGGAAGAAGTGGATTTAGTGATTGAGCCTAATGACTTAAGGATTGATACGTACCGCTCAAGCGGCCCCGGCGGCCAGCATATGCAGAAAACCGATTCAGCTGTGCGGATTACGCATATTCCCAGCGGAGTAGTGGTTGCTTGCCAGGATGAACGTTCTCAGCTGAAGAATAAAAATAAGGCAATGCGAGTCTTGCGCGCCAAGCTCTTGGATGCTAAAAGAGAGGCTGAATCAAAAAGGCTTTCCAAAGAAAGAAAATCCCAGATTGGTTCAGGAGATAGAAGCGAGAAGATCCGCACTTATAATTTCCCGGATAGGCGGGTTACGGATCATCGCATAAATTTTACCACTCACCAATTGGAATCCATACTTGAGGGTGAGTTTGATGAAATTTCCGACGCCTTGATTAAGGCGGAGAAAGAAGCCAGGCAAAAGGCGCAAAATGAATGAAACAGAGTTATTGTTTAGCGAAGTTTTAGGCTGCGATAGAACTGCGTTATATTTAGATAAAGCTAAAATCCTGGATCAGGATAAGCTTGCGCTTATTTCATCCGTTTTAAAGAGGAGGATAAAGGGAGAGCCTATCCAGTATATATTGGGAAAAACTGAATTTATGGCTTTAAAGTTAAAAGTAAATCGAGATGTCCTTATTCCTCGTCCCGAGACAGAAATTCTGGTTGAGACAACGCTGAAATATGCTGATAAAATAAGGCAGGCAGAGATCTTGGATTTAGGGACGGGATCAGGCTGCATAGCTATATCTTTGGGCAAAAGACTGGTGAATGCGAAGATAGACGCTATTGATATTTCAGATAAGGCTTTGGCAGTAGCCGAAGAAAATGCAGGGTTAAACGGCGTAAAGATTGATTTTATCCGGAGCGATTTATTCGATTCGCTGGGTAATAGGGAATATGATATAATTGTCAGCAATCCTCCTTATATTGCGGACGATGAAATAGGGAGATTACAACCGGAATTACAATTTGAGCCAAGAGTAGCTTTAAGCGCAGGGGTTGACGGATTGGATTTTTACCGCCGTATAAGCTTGAAAGCAGCCGGCCACTTAAAAAAAGACGGTTTATTGATTATGGAAATTGGTTTTGGGCAGAGGCTTGGCATAGAAAAGACATCTCTGGATTCAGGGGCATTCAAAATAACGGAAGCGATTAAAGATTATAGTAATATAGATAGAGTAATAGTAGCGCAAAAGATTTAATTCCAAATATCCAAGTTCCAATGTCGAATGAAATCCCAATATTACAATTTCCCAATTGGGAATTGCTATTTGAATCATTCATCAGTCATGGGGATTTGGTGGTTGGGTATTAAGGAGAAAAATGGATAAATTGATTATTGAGGGCGGTGTAAAACTTAAAGGCGAAGTTACAATCTCAGGGGCAAAGAATGCCGCTCTACCTATATTGGCGGCTACCCTTCTTACTGATGACGCTTGTGTAATCAAGGGCGTTCCGGATTTACGCGATACCAACACAATGGTCAAGATACTGCGTTCATTAGGAAAAGATGCGGATTTGGAGAAGGGAATAGTTTCGGTAAGCAATCTTAAAAAAATAAATTACGTTGCGGATTATAAACTGGTTTCCACTATGCGCGCGTCTTTTTGTGTTTTGGGCCCGCTTTTAGGAAAGCTCAAGAAAGCGAAGGTTTCTCTCCCTGGAGGCTGCGTTATTGGTGTTCGGCCGGTTGACCTGCATCTAAAAGGAATAAAGGCTTTGGGCGCCGATGTCAGCGTCGATTCCGGTTACGTAATTGCCAAAGCTTCGGAATTAAAGGGTAAACATATTTATTTAGGCGGGGTTTATGGTTCATCTGTTTTAGCCACGGATAACGTGATGATGGCTGCGGTGTTAGCTGAAGGTAAAACTGTGATTGAATCGGCAGCCTGCGAGCCCGAGGTAGAGGATTTAGCGGAATTCCTGATTAAGATGGGAGCTAAAATCAAAGGGCACGGCACTCCTATAATCGAAATAGAGGGCGTAAGGCATTTGCATGGCGCTACCCACACGATTATCCCGGATAGGATTGAAGCTGGCACAATGATGCTGGCCGCTTTAGCTACCAAAGGAGATATTCTTATAAGAAATGTTTTATATAAACATTTAGGAGCGCTTATTGACAGGCTGGAAGAAGCAGGCGCGCCTATTGTTAAGACGGATAATTCCATACATATGCGCTATAAGAAACCGCTTAATGCTATAAATATAAATACGCTTCCGTATCCGGGTTTTCCCACTGATATGCAAGCTCAAATGATGGCGCTTATGAGCATAACTCCCGGAATAAGTCTTATTAACGAAAAAATATATCCGGATAGATTTATGCATGTCGCCGAGCTTAACCGTATGGGGGCGCGTATTCAAAGAGAGGGTCCGCATGCCATTGTTGAAGGCGTAGAAGCTCTTTCCGGAGCTCCGGTAATGGCTTCGGATTTACGCGCCTCCGCTTGTTTAGTTCTTGCCGGTTTGGCTGCGGAAGGTAAGACTTCCATATCAAGAATTTATCATTTGGAACGCGGATATGAAAATATCGAGGAAAAACTGGAAAAATTAGGAGCTAAGATTTGGAGAGAGAAAGAATAATAAGCTAATGACAAATGACAAAATTCGAAATCCAAAATAAATCTAAAACCCCCAAATGTCAAAATCCAAAACCAGGGTTTTGTCATTTGGTATTTGTCATTTAAATTTATTTTGAATTTTGGGCTTTGACCTTTGTCATTAATAGTTTTGTTTTTTTGAATCTTAGATTGTGGTTTTGACTTTTGTGTCTTAACTCTTGAGTTGGATTTAAAAGGGGCATAAATATGATTATAATGATTGATAATTACGACTCTTTTACCTATAACTTGGTGCAATATTTGGGTTCGCTTCGTCAAGAGGTAAAAGTTTTCCGTAATGATAAGATTACGCTTGAGCAAATAATTAAATTGTCTCCCGAAAAAATCGTTATTTCTCCTGGCCCAGGACGCCCCGAAGAAGCCGGGATATCCTGTGAAGTGATAAAAACATTAGCCGGCAGAATTCCTATCCTGGGAGTTTGTCTCGGACATCAGGCTATAGGGTATACTTACGGAGGCAAGATTGTTAATGCCAGGAAACTTATGCATGGTAAAACTTCTATGATTTCTCACAACAACCGGGATATATTTAAGGGCCTCCCCAATCCTTTTGAAGCAACGCGGTATCATTCTTTGCTCGTAGATAGAAGCAGTTTGCCCGAATCACTGGAAATAACTGCTTGGACCAAAGAGAAAGAAATTATGGGGTTGAAACATAAAAAGTATCTTCTTTGGGGAGTACAATTTCATCCCGAATCCATTCTGACAAAATGTGGTATGGATATTTTAGCTAACTTTGTTAATTTATGAGTATAAATAGACTGATAAGCAAGCTTATCGCCAAAAATGATCTTGGCGCCAAAGAAATGCAGGAAGCGATGGACGATATATTGAGCGGGAAAGCCAAAACTCCCGAGATCGTCGAATTTCTTGCCTATTTAAATATCAAGGGAGAAACGGTCGATGAGATTACCGTTGCGGCTGAAGCAATGCTGAAATATGTTGATCCGATTATAGTGGATAAGTCAAATATACTGGATACTTGCGGGACAGGCGGGGATAAATTGGGTACGTTTAATATTTCAACTGTCAGTGCTTTTGTAGCTTCAGGGGCAGGGGTTGTAGTGGCCAAACACGGCAATCGTTCTGTTTCGAGTATTTGCGGAAGCGCGGATATTCTGGAGGCTTTGGGCGTAAACATAAATATGGATAGGGATAAAATCAAAAAAAGCTTAGAAGAGATAGGAATTGCTTTTTTGTTTGCTCCGAATATGCACCGGGCTATGAAAAACGTGATGCCTGCGCGTAAGCAGATTGTCGGAAAAACAATTTTTAATATTCTCGGCCCGCTCACTAATCCTGCCCGGGCCACAAATCAACTAATCGGAGTTTATTCCGCTAAGTGGGTTCCTGTTTTGACGCGCGTCTTGGATAATCTGGGCTCTAAACACGTTTTAGTCGTGCATGGAAGCGATGGTTTGGATGAAGTTACTAATACAAGCAAAACCTTTGTTTCCGAACTGAATCACGGTGAGATAAAAAACTATGAAATAGGCCCGGAGGATTTCGGGTTTAAGCGCGCCCGTATCGAAGACCTATCCGGCGGGAGTTTATTTGATAATGTGCAGATAGTCCAGGGCATTTTGGATGGTAAAGACGGTTTTAGGCGCGATATAGTATTGTTGAATGCCGGGTGCGCTATATATGCCGCAGATAAAGCCGTTTCGATTAAAGAAGGGATAAAATTTGCCGCACAGTCGATTGATAGTAAGGCAGCGTTAAGAAAGTTGGAATTATTAAAGGAGTATTCGAGGTAATGGCAAAGACGGATATTTTAAAAGAAATTATCGCAAAAAAAAAGGAACGTTTAATTCTGGCCAAGCAGCAGTTTCCCGAAGAAGAATTAAGGGCCAAGGTGCAGGGTATTGCGCCGGCGCGTAAGTTTATTGAAGCTATAAATAAGCCTCGCCAGATTTCTCTGATTGCCGAGATAAAGAAGGCATCGCCTTCCGAAGGGGTGATTCGTCAGGATTTCAGTTATATGGATATCGCCCGGGCTTATCAGGATGCCGGAGCGCAGGCGGTGTCGGTTTTAACCGAAGAGGATTATTTTCAAGGGAGCCTCGCGTATATCAATGAGATAAAAAATATCGTTGAGCTTCCCGTATTGCGAAAGGATTTTATAATTGATCCGTATCAGATTTACGAATCCCGTTTTTACGGGGCCGACGCCATACTGCTTATAGCCGGTTTACTCACGCAGAATGAGATAACTGAGTTTGCGGCTTTAGCTAGCGAGTTGAGTATGGATGTTTTGGTTGAGGTTCATGACGAAAAAGAGTTAAAGAAGGTATTGAAATTAAAGGGGATTCCGCTTATCGGGATAAATAACCGTAATCTGCACACTCTTGAAGTTGACCTTAAGACCACCGAAAGATTGTATACCTTGATTCCTAGGGATAGGACTGTAGTGGTAGAAAGCGGATTGAGGACTTACCAGGATATTTTGTTCCTGAAGATTTTAGGAGTCAATGCGGTTTTGGTCGGTACGGTCTTTATGCGGGCAGAAAACATTGCCGGTAAAGTTGAAGAGTTGATGGGATGGTAATGGTTTTTGTATGGTTAAAGTAAAGATATGCGGGATAACTAATCTAGAAGACGCGTTAGCCAGTTTTTTCAGCGGAGCCAACGCCATCGGTTTTGTATTCTACAAAAAAAGCCCCCGTTACATTGATCCGTCAAAGGCAAGGAATATTTCATATATCCTTCCTAAAGAGATTTTCAAAGCCGGTGTATTTGTTGATGAAAAGGAAAAAACAGTAAAAAAGATAGCCAGGCTTTGCAATCTGGATATGCTGCAATTTCACGGCAGCGAATCAGCTAAGTATTGCGAGAAATTCAAAGGTTACAAAGTTATCAAAGCCTTTCGGGTCAACAAAGAAATTAATTTAGAAGAGATATCGAAATACAAGGTTTTTGGTTATCTGTTCGATACTTTTTCCAAGAATAAAGCCGGCGGCACAGGAAAAAAGTTTAACTGGAATTTATTGAAGAATACGGATAAAATAAAGGGTCAGGTTTTTTTGTCCGGAGGGTTAACCAGCGTGAATGTAAAAAGCGCTATAAATAAACTTCATCCGGATTGGCTGGATGTTTCCAGCTCCGTGGAATATAGGCCCGGTAAAAAGAATCATCAAAAGATTCTAAGGTTTATTGAGGTGACCAGATGAAAAAATGCCCGTATTGCGCCGAAGAAATTCAGGATGAAGCGTTAAAATGCAAGCATTGCGGAGAATTCTTGAAGAAAAAGAAGAAGTGGGTTAATTGTCTTTTGGGCTGCTTGATTGGTTTTATCGCGTTTATAATCTTGATAAATCTTTTTGCGGCTTTAGCCTTTATTTTAATCAAGGCAATATTTTATTCAGTGTTTTACCCGTTAGGCCATAATCTGCAGGCGTTCCCCGCTCCTAGCCTGGGAGGGCCGATATGGAATGACCTAATCGAGGGCGTAAAGATATTTTGGGAGAGGGTTACTTTATAAATGAAGAATTTACCGGATAGATTCGGGCATTTTGCGGAATTTGGCGGCAGGTTTGTGCCGGAAACGCTTATTTTTGCGCTTGACGAGCTGGAAAAGGAATATAAAAAGGCAAAGTCTGACAAAAAATTCCATGCCGAGTTAACTTATTATTTAAATGAATATGCCGGCAGGCCAACGCCGCTGTATTTTGCCAAGAAATTGAGCAGCTATTTAGGTATTGATAAGGTGTATCTTAAGAGGGAAGATCTTTTGCATACCGGCGCGCATAAAATCAATAATACTTTAGGGCAGGCGCTTCTTTGTCTGAGAATGAAAAAGCCGCGGGTGATTGCTGAGACCGGCGCCGGACAGCACGGCGTTGCCACTGCCACAGTTGCCGCTCTTTTTGGGTTAAAGTGTGATATCTATATGGGGAAAGAGGATATGCTCCGGCAGGCGCCGAATGTTTTCCGTATGCAGTTGTTGGGCGCAAAAGTTATTCCGGTTGAAAGCGGCTCCCAGACTTTAAAGGACGCGATGACTGAAGCGTTGCGCGACTGGGTAACTAATGTGCGCGATACGCATTATATAATCGGAACCGTTGCCGGACCGCACCCCTATCCTGCGCTGGTGAGAGATTTTCAGTCGGTTATCGGAAAGGAAACCGGGCTCCAGCTCAAGAAAAAAGGGATTAATTTACCGGATTATTTGGTTGCTTGTGTTGGCGGAGGAAGCAACGCGTTGGGTTTATTCTGCCCATTTTTTAATGATAAAAAAGTAAAGCTGGTAGGGGTAGAGGCAGGAGGTAAAAGTCTGTCTGCCGGCAATCACGCCGCTACTTTAGTAAAAGGAGATATTGGCGTCCTGCACGGATCAAAATCGGGACTCCTTGAGGATAGATTCGGCCAGGTGAATCTTACCCATTCAATATCCGCCGGGCTCGATTATCCGGGTGTTGGTCCGGAACACGCTTATTACAAAAAAATCGGACGGGCCCAATATGTTTCAGTAAATGATAAAGAAGCCTTGGAAGGATTTAACTTGCTCTCTAAACTAGAAGGAATAATCCCGGCTTTAGAATCATCTCACGCTATTGCGTACTTAAAGAAATTAGCGGGAAAAATCAACAGGAAATCAACTGTTGTAGTTTGTCTTTCCGGCAGGGGAGATAAGGATTTGGGAATAGTTACCAAGGGTAAAATATGAGCCGTATCGATAGGAAATTTAAGGAATTAAAGAAAATCAACAAGAAGGCTTTTATTGCTTTTGTCACCGCGGGTTTTCCAAGCCTAAGCGTAACTGAAAAGCTTATCTATGAACTTGATAGAATCGGAGTGGATATTTTGGAGTTAGGCGTTCCTTTTTCCGATCCTATGGCTGATGGTCCGGTGATTCAGGAGGCTTCCCAGGAAGCCCTTAGGAAGAATACGCATCTAGTTGATATATTGAAATTGGTTAAGAAGGCGCGTAAAGATGTGAATATGCCAGTTTGCCTTATGACTTATTACAACCCTATATTTTGTTTTCCGGAAAAACAATTTATAACTAAGGCTAAAGAGTCCGGAGTGGATGGCTTGATTGTTCCGGATCTTCCTCCGGAAGAGGGAAAGAGTTTTGTTCAGGCGGCTAAGACAGCGGGGTTAGACACAATATTTTTTCTTTCTCCGACCAGCAGCGTAAAAAGAATAAAGCTTGTCTCGAAAGTTTCCAGCGGATTCATTTATTATATTTCTTTAACCGGCGTTACGGGTGAGCGTAGGGAACTCTCCGGAGATATCCGTAAAAACATTAACCTGATTAAGCAATATACCAGAAAGCCGGTTTGCGTGGGCTTTGGAGTGTCAACTCCCGGTCAAGCCCGGGAAATCCGGAGTTTTAGCGACGGAGTTATTATCGGAAGCGCTATTGTGAAAAAGATAAAAGAGAACCTAGGTTCAGCTAATTTAGTAAAGAAGGTGAGTGATTTTGTAAAAAGGCTGAAGGCAGGTTAAATTACAAATGACAAAATCCAAAGCACAAAATAAATCTAAAATCAAAATGACAAATATCAAAACAAAGGTTTTGTCATTTAAAATTTTACATTTAAGTTTATTTTGAATTTTGAGCTTCGTCATTTGACATTAAAAGGATATGTATAAAAAGACCGTATTAAATAATGGTTTAAAAATTATCAGCCATAGTATGCCTAGCCGCGAGTCAGTAGCGCTTGGCATATGGATAAATGTGGGAGGCAGGTATGAGAAGCCGGGCAATAAGGGTATTGCACACTTTTTAGAGCACCTTTTATTTAAAGGCACAAAAAAATACTCCTGCCGTAAACTTAAGGAGTCAATTGAGGGAATAGGCGGTTCGTTGAACGGTTTTACTTCCGAGGAATCCACTTGTTATCTGGTTAAGGTTCCTGCTGCCCATATAAATACCGGTTTAGGGATTTTATCGGATATGGTGATAAATCCCACCTTGCCTTCCACTGAAATTGAAAAGGAAAAAACGGTTATCCTGGAAGAGCTGAAGATGTATCGGGATCTTCCTCAAAGTTATGTATATGAGCTGTTGGATGAATTGCTTTGGCCGGATCAGCCTCTGGGAGAACCGATAATCGGCACAGTTGAATCCGTGAACAATATTGGCCGTAAGCAGTTATCGGATTTTCGGCAAAAACATTATACTGCTTCTAATATCGTGGTGAGCGCCTGTGGTAATCTTGATTATGGTAAATTAGAACACGCCGTAAAAGAAATATTCTCCGGTTTTAAGCGGAAAAAAACCAATATTTTTCTTGCGGTAAAGGAAGCGCAAGGGGAGCCACGTTTAAAAGTCTTTCTTAAGGACACCGAGCAAACCCATATGGCCTTAGGTTTTAAAAGTTTTAAGAGAGACCATCCATTGAAGCACGCTCAGGGCCTCCTCCATGTAATATTGGGAGCGAATATGTCCAGCCGGCTTTTTAATGAGTTGAGGGAGAAGCGCGGGCTAGCCTATGAAATAGGGACAATCATTAAGCGTTTCCAGGATACGGGCGCTTTTATCGTGCATGCCGGAATTGATAATAGTAAGGTTTTTGAATCGATCAAATTGATTTTAAATGAGTTAAATAAGATTAAAGGAAATATGGTAACCGACGCCGAACTTAAGCGCGCCAAGGAGTTTTATATTGGCCAACTCAAGCTGGCGCTGGAGGATACTCTGGAGTATATGCTTTGGATCGGGGAAAGCACTCTTTTGGCGGACAAAACCTTTTCTTTGGAGGAGATTATTGCTGAAGTCAACTCTGTGGATAAAACAGCTATACGTAAAACCGCGCGCAAGATATTTAATACTAAAAATATCAATTTAAGTCTTATCGGTCCATTAAAAGGGATGGAAGAGAAGATACGTTTGTCTCTTTGCCAAATAGAGTAGGGAATGGGAATCGTAGGCACAATAGTTTTATTTTTGATTTTGGCCGCTTTCTCTTTTTTCTTTGCCATATCCGAGACTTCGGTTATAGCCCTAAGCAAGATCCGACTGCGCCATATGGTTTCTAAAGGTATAAAAAGGGCCAAGGATATTCAAACTCTGACCGTCAAGATGGATAGATTTATCGCCGCTATCCTTGTGGGAAATAATTTTGTGAATACCGCGATGTCCGCGATTATAACGGCGATTTGCATACCTGTATTTGGCTTTAGCTGGGGCACGGCTCTGGCCACCTTTTTTACAACTTTTTTTGTCCTCATATTCTGTGAAATAACCCCTAAAATATTGGCAACAAAGCATACGGAAAGGTTTGCTCTTGCGGTTGGGCCGTTTATGGGAGTATTGATTAAAGTATTGAATCCTGTTATTAGCTTCTTCATAGTTATCAGTAATTTTATACTTAGGGTATTGAATCTTGAGCCCCAAAAGAGGCTGCCTCTGATTACCGAAGAAGAATTGAGAGTTATGATTGAAGTAGGGAAAGAAGAGGGTGTATTAAGCGATGAAGAGAGGAAGATGCTGCACCGTATCTTTGAATTCGGGGATACAAAAGTAAAAGATGTAATGGTTACGAAAGACAAGATGGTAGCGGTAAATATCAATATCAGTCCGGAAGAGTTGTTGAATATATTCGCAGAAGAAGGGCATGCCCGGCTTCCTGTATATAACGGAATTATTGACAATATCGTAGGGGTAATTTATGCCCGAGATCTGCTTTATATTCTGAGGGATAAAGGATTATTTCTTTTGCAAGATTTAGTGCATCAGGCGTATTATGTCCCGGAAAATATGCGGGTAAATGAACTTTTAAGGAAGTTTCAATCTGACAAGATCCAGATTGCCATTGTTTTAGACGGCGCTAATAAGACGCTCGGGCTTGTTACGCTGGAAGACCTGATTGAGGAAATTGTCGGAGAAATTGAAGAAAAACACACCTCCGGGCAATTGCGTAAATAAAAATTGACCTTTGAGTCAGAAGTTGTATAATTAGAACAACAGCAGGTTCCACTAACAAGGAGGAAGAAATGGCGGAAAAAGGTTATTGTGTGAAATGTAAATCCAAAAAAGAGATGAAAGATGAACAGAAAGTCACTATGAAGAATGGCCGTAACGCAATGAAGGGAAAGTGCACAACTTGCGGCACAGGAATGTATAAGATTTTAGGTAAATAACCGCACTAAATAAAAAGAGGTTTTAGCAATAGACACAAGAAAGTTAGCTCAACGTATCGCAGTAGCTGCAAAGTCTAAAAAAGCGCAGAAGGTGGTGATCTTGGATATGCGTAAGGTTGCTTCCTTCTGCGATTATTTTGTTATAGTCAGCGGCACTAGTTTGCGGCAGGTAAATGCCATTGCCCGTGGCATAGAAGATGATTTGGCGCAGGAAGACATCAAATCGCTTTCCAAGCTTTCCAGTAACGACGAATCAGGATGGGTAGCTTTGGATTTTGTTTCGGTAATCGCGCATGTATTTTATAAACCGGTTCGTGAGTTTTACGCTTTAGAACGCCTCTGGTCTGACGCAAAAAAAGTAGCCCTCCCACGCAAGCCTCATTAAAATGAAAGAAAACATTCAGGAACAAATAATTAAGCTGGTGAAGCTGTCTTTGAAGGAATCAGGTTTGAATGATTCATCAAATGAGGCTCTTTATCTGGATATTCCGGCAGATAACCGCTTCGGAGATTTTTCCACAAATATCGCTATGCGTTTAAGCAACGCCCTAAAAAGACCTCCCCGCGATATAGCTGCTAATCTAATTGGAATTATAGAAAAAGAAGCGCGAAAGCTTTCTTTAAGTGAATATATAAAAGAAATTAAAGTCGAAGGCGCCGGCTTCATAAATTTTTATTTAAGCGAAACTTATTTACGCGAACAATTGCACAATATTCTAAATAAAGAAACCGATGCTCTTTGGGTTAATATAGGTGAAGATGAGCCTGTATTAATCGAGTTTGTCAGTGCGAATCCCACGGGTTCTTTGTCGGTCGCCCACGCCCGGCAGGCAGCAGTTGGCGATTGTTTAGCCAATATTCTGGATTTTTTGGGTTTTAAGGTCAAAAGAGAATATTATCTTAATGATGAGGGTAATCAGATAAATATTCTCGGTTCTTCCGTAGCGCTAAGGATGAAAGAGCTTGATGGCGAGAAAATCGAGTTTCCGGAAAATTACTATCAAGGCGATTATATTTACGAAATAGCTAAAGTTGCCAAGCAAAAAAACATAAAACCGCAGGATTTAGGGGATTTTGCGGGAAATTATATTTTGGATATAATCCGTAAAGAGCTGGATGATTTTGGGGTTAAATTCGACTCTTGGTATTCACAGAAAGAATTGGGTAAAAGCGATAAGATCAAAAAGGCGTTTGAGTTTTTGAAAGAAAAAGGATTTCTTTACGAGCAGGATGGCGCGCTTTGGTTCAAATCCACCGATTTTGGCGATGATAAGGACAGAGTAGTTATAAAAAGTGATGGTTCCTATACCTATTTAGCCCCGGATATCGCCTATCATGACGATAAATATAAACGCGGTTTTAAATGGCTGATTAATCTTTGGGGCCCGGATCATCACGGTTACATCAATAGGCTTAAAGCGTCGGTTGAGGCATTCGGGAGGGATCCTGCCTCGTTATCGATAGTTATTGTGCAGTTGGCTACGATTTTTAGGGGGGGAGCCCTGGTGCAGATGTCTACCCGCCGCGGCGAATATATTACCTTAAGAGAAGTTTTGGATGAAGTGGGAAAAGACGCAGCAAGATTCTTTTTTCTCATGCGCCGGACTGCCAGCCACTTGGATTTTGATTTGGAAGTAGCCAAGAAACAAACTTCCGAGAATCCGGTTTATTATGTGCAGTATGCCTATGCCCGTATTTGGAGTATCCTGCGTTCAAGCCCTGTAAAATTAAATAAAGATACGGCAGATTTATCCCTGTTAAAGGAAAAAGAAGAGGTGAATCTGATCAAGAAAATGCTGCAGTTTTCCTGTATGCTGGAAATTTGCCTTAAGGCCCAAGATCCTTATATGATTACTGTTTATCTGCAGGAACTCTCTGAGTCCTTTCATAAGTTTTACGACTTGCACCGGGTTTTAACCGAGGATGCCGCGCTCACGCAAAGCCGGCTTGCTTTAATTGAAGGAGTAAGAATAGTTATTGCCTGTGGCTTGGATCTATTGGGTATTTCCAAACCCGAAAAGATGTGATTTATGCATTCTCACAAGATTTTACGAATCGCTTCTCTCCAAAACCAACTTCAAAACACCTTAAGTCAAGAACTTAAAATTTCTAAAATCCTAGCCCAGGTTTTAATTAACCGCGGGATTACGGATATTGCGGAAGCCGCAAGATTTATCGATGTAAAAACGGAGCATTTGCTTAATCCGTTTCTTTTTCATGCGATGCAAAATGCCGTTACGCGCATCAAAAAAGCTAAAGACAAGAAAGAAAAAGTTATGATTTTTGGCGACTACGATGTCGACGGCTTAACCAGCGTGGTTCTTCTTAAGCAGTGCCTGCAAAAAACAGGAGTTGACACAATTCATTATATCCCCCATAGGATAAACGATGGATACGGCTTGACTAAAAGCATTGCCCGAACCGCCAAAGAAAGAAATATAAAACTTTTGATTACTGTTGATTGCGGTATAGCTAATCACAGGGAAATAGAGGAGTTAAGACGGAATAGTATCGATACTATTATTACTGATCATCATGAGCCGCAAAGCAGTGATTTGCCAGCGGCTATAAGTATAATTGACCCTAAAATTAAGGATTCTGGTTACAAATTCCGGGAGTTAGCGGGAGTAGGTGTTGTCTATAAGCTTTGTCAGGGGTTAACCAACTCAAAGTTGCTTGATGAATTGGATTTAGTAGCTTTAGGCACTGTGGCTGATGTTGTTGCTTTAACCGGAGAGAACCGTGTAATTGCCAAAGAAGGTTTGTCCCGGCTTTCTAAAACCAAGAGGCCGGGTTTAAGGGCTTTGATCGAAGGAGCCGGAATAAGAAATAAAACATTTACTTCTACTTCGGTAAGTTTCATTCTGGCGCCGCGAATAAATGCTTCCGGCAGAATGGGTTCAGCCGAAGCTTCCTTAAATCTTTTATTGAGCTCGGATTTAAAGGAGGCGCAAGCGTTAGCTAGTATCTTGGAACAGCATAATCGCGCTCGCCAGAAAATAGAAAGCAAGATTATGGAGGAAGCGCAGGATATTATCAATAAGGAAGTGAATTTTAAAGAGCATAAAGTCATTGTTGTGGCTAAAGAAGATTGGCATCAGGGGGTTTTGGGGATAGTCGCGGCGAAATTAGCGGATAGATTCTACCGGCCGGCAATCGTAATTTCATTGAATGAGAAAATTTGCAAAGGCTCAGGACGATCCATAAGGAATTTTCATTTATTTCAGGCGCTTGGCGCTTGCCGGCAGTTCTTGGAGGCTTTTGGGGGCCATGCTCATGCCGCCGGACTTACGATTAGCCGTGACAGCATAAAGGATTTTCGGGATAGCATCAATAAATTGGCGCATGAAAAAATGTCTCTGGAAGATCTTTTGCCGGGTTTGGATATTGATATGGAATTGAGTTTAGCGGATTTAACTGAAAGTCTGGCTGAAGAACTGGAGAAATTGGAACCTTTTGGAACGGCTAATCCGGAGCCGCTTTTTTATACTCGCGGCCTTAAATTAAAAGGCGAGCCTCAAAAACTAGCTCGCCAAACTTTGAAATTCTGGGTTACTGATGGGGCAATTTCAGTTCAAGTGATTGGTTTTGGGATGGAGTCTTTGTGCGCTAATCTTATTGAGGCTAAAACCGTAGATATAGTTTATACCCTGCGCCTAGATAACTGGCAGGATAATTCTTCGATAATCTTAGAGGCCAAGGATATATTCTTTAGGTAGACTGGAAAGTTAAGCTTTCTTAAAAGCGCCTTTTTTGATACATTTTGCGCACACGTAAACTTTTTTCGAGCGTCCTCCAATGAGAATGGTCATTGACTGTAGATTGGGGAGGAATTTGCGCATAGTCCAGCGGCTAATCTTGGAACCTGTTCCGCCTTTGGCTTTATATTGGCCTTTGCGCGTAACAGTTTTACCTTTAAGTTCGCCTTTTCCGCATAAAGCACATTTTTTAAGCATTTTTATCACCTCTTAATTAACGCTGCCACCGCGTTTAGCGTTAATTAACCCCGAGCGCTGCGAGGGGTATATATTATTAAAATTACCGCTTTAATGTTAGATAAGTATACTTGAATTTTAAGTATTGTCAAGATAGAATATAAAAAGCATAATAGAGGGCAGATAGTAGGTAGTAGTAGTTAGTATGTAGATGCAGGATTACCCTAAATACTACCTGCTAACTACTATTTACTCTCTTAAGTTGAATAATATGAATAATATCTTAGAAGGATTAAATAAGGAACAGCAAGAGGCGGTTACGCATAAGCAAGGGCCGCTTTTGATTATAGCCGGAGCTGGAACAGGCAAAACCACGGTTATTACGCGCCGGATTGCCTGGTTATTGTCCGAAGGCTTATGTCAGACCAATGAAGTTTTGGCGCTTACCTTTACGGATAAAGCTGCCCGTCAAATGCAGGATAGGGTGGATGAATTGGTTCCTTACGGCTATACAGATATTTGGATTTCGACTTTTCATGCCTTTGGCGATAAACTCCTGCGGGAAAACGCTCTTATTGCCGGTCTAAATCCGGATTTTAAAGTTTTGACCCAAAGCGAAGCCGCAGTATTTTTTCGCGAGCATATTTTCGAGTTTAATTTGGATTATTTCCGTCCGCTGGCCGATCCCACGCGTTTCATTGAAGCCTTAATCCGGCTTTTTAGCCGGGCTAAAGATGAAGATATCTCGCCGGAAGAATATATAGAATTTGCCCAGGAATTAAGTTTAAAAGCCAAAGAGAACCCCGATGATTTAGCTATTAAGGAAGAAGCTATTCAGCAGGCAGAAGTTGCTTATGCCTATGCTAAGTATCAGGAGCTTTTAGCTAAGGAAGGTTTGCTTGATTTTGGCAATCAGTTTTATCTGGCTTTGAATCTTTTGCGACAGCATCCGGCAATTCTGAAGAAATACCAGCAGCAATTTAAATACGTTTTGGTTGATGAATTTCAGGATACTAATTTTGCGCAATACCAGCTGGTCAAGTTAATCACTAAGGAAAACAGGAATATAAATGTTTGTGGAGATGATGACCAATGTATCTATAGGTTCCGCGGCGCAGCATATTCCAATCTGGTGAGTTTTATGCGCGATTTTCCAAATGGTAAAAGTGTAAGTATCGTGCGGAATTACCGCTCGACACAACCTATTCTTGATTCTGCTTATCAACTGATTCAGAATAATAATCCGGAACGTTTTGAAGTTAAGGCAAATATAAATAAGCATTTGCTCGGGGTTTCAAAAGAGGGAAACAAGCTGATACATTTGCATTTTGATACTGTTTCTACTGAAGCGGATAATGTAGCTAAGATTATTAAAGATAAAGTCAAATCCGGAAATTTCAAATACAATGATTTTGCGATTCTTGTGCGGGCCAATTCCGATGCTGAATCCTTTATTCAGGCGCTTAATTTAGAGGATATCCCGTGGCAATTTAGCGGAAATCAGGGGCTTTATTCCAGGGAAGAGGTAAAGTTCTGTATTAATTTCTTAAGAGTTGTGGCGAATTTATCCGATTCTCTAAGTCTGTATTATTTAGTCAGTTCCGAAATATACAAATTAAATTTGGTTGATCTTAACATTTGCAGCCATTATGCCCGGCGCAGGAACAAACCGCTGCACGCTGTTTTTAAGGAATTAGGGTCGATAGAAGAATTAAAAGGAGTAGGAGAAGATAGCCGCAAAAAAACAGAAGAAATCTTGGCGGATTTGGAAAAATTCCTTGAAATTTCCCGGGAAGAGACAACCGGCAGGCTGCTTTACGCATTTTTAACTGATACAGGTTATCTCAAAAAATTAACCTCGGTCCAAAACCTGGAGAATGAAACCAAAATCCAGAATATCGCCAGGTTTTTTAATAATGTTCGCGATTTTGAACTTGTGGCAAAAGAGGATCGGGTGATTAGTTTTGTGAATTACCTCAATTTATTAATCGAAGCCGGCGATGACCCTCCGACAGCCGAAGCGGATTTGGATACTGACGCAGTAAATATTCTGACTATTCATAAGGCTAAAGGTTTGGAATTTAGAGTTGTGTTTTTAGTCAGCCTTGTGCAGGGCCGTTTTCCCTGGCCGCGACGCTCACAATCGATCGAGCTTCCGGATTCTTTAATCAAGGAAGTTTTACCCACGGGAGATTTTCATATTCAGGAAGAGCGCAGGCTCTTTTATGTGGGCTTAACCCGCGCCAAAGAAGAGCTATATTTGACTAGCGCCGAAGATTACGGAGGTAAGCGTTTGCGCAAGGTAAGCCAGTTTGTTTTTGAAGTGTTGGGCGCTGAAACTAAAGAAAAAGAAAAGAAAAAATCCAGCAGCCTTGAGGCGATCCAACGCTTTGCTCCTAAAAAAGATTCAGTTAAGTCAGCAGTTAAGAAGCTTAATGAAGATTTGCCTGTTCACCTGACGTATTATCAAATTGATGATTATCTAACTTGTCCGCTTAAATATAAATACGTAAATATCCTGCGCGTACCGATTATGGAGCACCATACGGTCATTTACGGCCGGGCAATGCACGATGCGGTAACCAAATTCTACCAGTATCGTTTAGCCGGAAAAAAGATAGAATTAAGCGATCTTTTAAATATTTTTAAGCTAAGTTTTGATCCGCAGGGGTTTTTGGACAAGGCGCATCAAGAGGAACGTTTTCGGGTGGGCACAGCCGCATTAAGCCGTTTTTTTCATAAAGAAGAAAGTTCTTCGCCTCCAAAATTTATTGAAAAAGACTTTTCATTTATGTTTGAAGGCAATAAAATTACCGGCAGGTTTGACCGGGTTGACGAGATTGATGCGGAAGTGGCAATCGTTGATTTCAAGACTTCAGAAGTTAAGGCCCAGAAGGTTGCGGATAAAAAAGTCGCCGAAAACCTGCAATTGGCGCTTTATTCTTTGGCTTATCAGAATATTTTCGGGAAGCTGCCTAATCGGGTAGAACTTTATTTCCTTGAATCAGGTCTTATTGGAAGCCACAAAATTAAAGATGAAGATTTGGATATAATTAAGTTAAAGATAAGAGAAGTCGCTAGAGGCATTCGTAAGCAGGATTTTGAGGCTACGCCTGCGTATATGGCGTGTAGTTATTGCGCTTATAGTCAGATTTGTCCATTTGCCAAGATGCGGTAAAACAAACCTCCGCGCTATGTGCGGAGTTAAATAAGCGTTAAACGACGGAGGCAGCGCTTATTTAAGGAGGTGAGTATGGAGGCAAAAATAGGCCATCTAAAGGTAGCTATTTTCGGGATTAAAAACCGCAAGGGATATGCTGCGGTTTGCTGCGAACATCTTACCGAAGGGAGTACGCCGCAGGAGGCGCACGAACGTATGGTTAAGGCTCTGCGCAGGACTAATAAAAAAGAAGTTCGTTAAATAGTAATTGTATTAATTTATTTTTACGCTACAATAAATCCCTTATACCAGAAGGCAGAGAATAAGCAGTAGGCGGCAAGAGTAAATAATAACAAAGACTCCGCGCATAGCGCGGAGTTAAACAAACGTTATACGCCGGAGGCAACGTTTGTTTAAGGAGGCTAAAAAATGGTTGAGAGAGGCGAATTTAAAGGTAAGCCGGTTTTGACTATAAAGAGGGATGAAAATGACCAGTATCCGTTTTCATTCGGGTTAAGCAAGGCCCGGTTAATCTTGGAAAATCTTGAGGAGATTAAGAAGTTTGTAGAGGAGCAGCAGGCAAAACAATAAAGTTGTTGTTTGCTTTCAGCTCTTATGCTAATATAATAGTTAAGCAGGAGGATGTATATGTCAAGCGGAATAAGTTTAATAGGCGGGCTCATATCTTTGGGTTTAACTATTTGGTTTGTGGTTTTTACTGTACTAGTATTGAATAAACTGGATAAAATTAAAGAAGTGCTTGATAAAAATAAATAAGCGAACTGATTGACTTAACGGCTGAAATGTCGTATAATATAAGTCTAAATGCAGAGGAGGTGAGTAAGTTTGGTTTTGGTCAAAGAAAAAAAAGCTAAGATTATCGAAGAATTTAAGGTTAATGCCAGAGATACCGGCTCAGCTGAGGTTCAGATTGCGATTTTGACTGAGAGGATTAATCTATTAGGAGGCCATTTTAAGCTCCATAAAAAAGATTTCCATTCTCGCCGCGGATTGCTTTCGCTAGTAGGCACGCGCCGCAGGCTCCTCAACTATCTCAAAAAGAAAGATTCCAAGAAGTACGAACAGGTTCTGGGAAAACTTTCCTTGAGAAAATAAATCGAGGTTTCATCCTAAAATATTATTATGCAGAATAATACCTTAAAATTTAAGTTTGGCAGGAATGATTTAATCCTTGGAACAGGCAAGATTGCCAAGCAAGCCAATGGTTCCGTAACCATTAGTTACGGCGGAACCGTGGTATTGGTTACTGCTTGTATGTCCCGCGAAATCAAAGAGGGCAGGGATTTCTTTCCTTTAACCGTAGAATATCAGGAAAAGACTTACGCAGCCGGACGTATACCCGGAGGGTTCTTTAAGAGAGAAGGCAGGCCTTCGGAGAGCGAGATTCTAACTTCTCGCCTGATTGATCGCCCTATCCGGCCTCTTTTTCCGGATGGTTTCTTAAATGACGTGCAGGTTATGGCGATGGTTTTGTCCAGTGACGGAGAAAACGATCCCGATGTTTTAGCTGTTAATGGCGCCTCCGTCGCATTAGGCATCTCCGATATTCCTTTTAACGGTCCGCTTGTCTGTTGCCGTGTTGCCAGAGTGAACAATGAACTGATAATCAATCCTACTTACGCTGAATGGGAGAATTCGGATTTAGAGGTAGTCATTGCCGCTAATAAGAATGGCGTGGTAATGCTTGAGTCAAAGGCTAAAGAGGTTTCTGAGGCGGATTACCTGGATGCAGTTAAATTCGGTTATACTCATCTTAAAGAGCTTATCCATATGCAGGAGGAGTTTATCTCTAAATATGGCAAGCCCAAAGCAAAGATAGAATTTAAAACAGTAGCTGCGGATTTAATGGTTAAAGTTGAAGAATTAGCCACTGCTAAATTAAATGAGGTTTATAAATTAGGTAAAAAAGAAGAGCGCGAAGAGGCTGTGCATCTGTTGGCTAAAGAGTTGGAGGAAAAGTTAACGCAGGAAGGTTTTGTTGCCGATGACATCAAGATGGCGCTTGCAGAAATTGAAAAACACCAGGTAAGGAATAAGATAGTTACCGAGAATGTCCGGGTTGACGGAAGAGCGCTGAAAGAGATTCGTCAGATTACCTGTGATGTCTCGGTTCTTCCGAGAACGCACGGTTCAGCTTTGTTTACCCGCGGCCAAACCCAGAGTTTGGCGGTTACAACTTTAGGCACAGGTGAAGATGAGCAAACAGTTGAAGCTTTGGAGGGTGAAAAATCCAAGTCTTTTATGCTGCATTATACTTTTCCGCCTTTTAGCGTAGGTGAAACTGGGCCGGTGCGCGGTCCGGGAAGACGCGAGATTGGCCACGGAGCGCTGGCGGAAAAATCCCTGTTGGCTGTAATTCCTTCCAAAGAAAAATTTCCTTATACGATTAGGGTAGTTTCCGAGATTTTGGAATCAAACGGTTCATCAAGTATGGCTACGGTCTGTGCTTCTTCCTTGTCATTGATGGACGCGGGAGTCCCGATAAAAGATACAGTTGCCGGAATCGCCCTGGGTTTGATAAAAGAAGGAGAAAAGGAACTTATCTTGACGGATATAGCTGGGCTGGAGGATCATTTTGGCGATATGGACTTTAAAGTAGCTGGCACCAGAAAAGGTGTTACCGCTGTTCAATTGGATTTAAAGATCGACGGAATTGGCATACCTTTGCTTGAGAAATGTTTGGCCCAGGCCACTGAAGGAAGGCTATTTATTCTGGATAAAATGAGCGCGGCTTTAACTGCTCCCCGGCAGGAATTATCGATTTATGCTCCGCGTATCGATGTGCTTAAGATCAATACTGAAAAGATCGGCGAATTGATCGGCCCCGGCGGTAAAAACATTAAAGCCATTATAGCCGCAACCGGGGCAAGTGTCGATATTGAAGATGACGGGACTGTTTTGGTCGGTTCAACCGATGCTGCTAAGTCTGAGGCGGCAATCAAGATGATTAAGGCTATTACTGATGATGTGGAAGTCGGCCGCGTGTATATAGCTAAAGTAAAGCGGATTATGGCTTTCGGCGCATTCTGCGAGATTGCTCCGCGTAAAGAAGGCTTAGTCCACGTTTCTGAGCTCTCGGATAAATTCGTCAAAAATGTTGAAGAAGTAGTTAAGATTGGCGATGAAATCAAGGTTAAGGTCATCGGTATAGATGAATTGGGCAGGATCAACCTGAGCAAAAAACAGGCTGAAGCTGCTTGAGATAGTAATTAAAAGTGAGAGAAAGAAGACTCAATGAAGTAAAGGGCGTTATTTTGGTTGCGCTGGGGCTGATGGTTTTAGCCAGCCTTGTCAGATTTGAGCGCCTTGACCTGCCGTTTTACGCTTCGTTTCCCAACAATCCCCCCAAAAATCTTTTAGGAATATTCGGAGCCTATCTGGGAGAAATTATAATATTTCTATTCGGAAGGCCTACAAGCTTTATTTTGCCCGTATTGATTATTTTGTTAGGCGTCAAATTCTTCCGTCAGGAAAAACCGTATTTAAGCATTCCCAGAATAATAGGGATGTTTGTTTTGCTGATTTCAATTGCTTCATTAATCGGAATGTTTAACTTGAGCAGTGAACCGGTCAGGTTTTATTATTCAGGCCTTTTCGGGTCGTTACTCCCTAAATTTATTACCGCTTATTTTAGCCGCTTGGGCGGTTTTATTATTTTCATTACCTTTATCCTGTTATCGTTGGCGCTGGTTACCGAAACCCTGCTTTCTTCTTTATTTGCCGGTGCGATAAATAGAATTAAGGAATTTTTTGCGCGGTTCGCCAAGCGCGAGAAAAAAGAAAAATCCCTGCCGGTTAAAACAAAATCCTTTTTACCTAAAATCGAACAGATTCTGCCTAAACCCAGGATAGCCGATTCCCAGAAACAGGAGGCGTTTGTTTCAAAGGCGAACATACAGATTAAAGCAAAGCCCGTTGTTTCTGAAGAAAAAGTCAAGCCCCGGCAACTAAAGATCGGAGATTATCATTTACCTTCTTTGGATTTGCTTGATTCTCCGCCGCCCCTGGAAGCCCGTCAAATAAAGGGAGACTTGGAAGCAAATGCCCGGATATTGGCGGAAACATTGGAAGATTTTGGTATTTCAGTCAAAGTTACGGATATCGAGCGCGGCCCGGTAATAACCCGTTATGAACTGGAGCCTGCTCCGGGAGTTAAAGTCAGCCGTATCGAAGCTCTGGGGGATGATATCGCCTTGAGTATGAAGGCGCAATCAGTGAGGATTATTGCGCCTATCCCCGGCAAAGACAGGGTGGGTATTGAAGTTCCTAATACGCAAAGCAGCTTGGTCTATCTAAAAGAGGTTCTTACTTCCGAGCCGTTCCAGAAAGCCAAATCCAATTTATCCATTGTTTTAGGTAAAGATATTGCCGGTAAGACCATTGTTGCCGAACTTGAAGATATGCCGCACCTATTGATTGCCGGGACCACCGGTTCGGGTAAAACTGTTTGTATCAATTCTTTGATTTTATCGCTTCTTTACAGGAATTCTCCCGCAGATTTAAAATTCGTGATGATTGATCCGAAAATGGTCGAATTGATGCCTTTTAATGATCTGCCGCATCTTTTATGCCCTTTGGTAACTGACGCAAAGAAGGCGGCTGCGGCGCTCAACTGGGTAGTAAATGAAATGGAGGAGCGTTATCGTCTTTTATCCAAGGTTGGAGCGAGAAATATCGAAAGCTACAACGGCAAAGGAGAGGAAAGCCTTCCTTATATTGTGGTTGTCGTCGACGAATTTGCGGATTTAATGATAGTTATGCCGGATCAGATTGAAACCGCTGTGCAACGCTTGGCGCAGTTGGCCCGCGCAGTAGGAATTCACCTTATTCTTGCTACGCAACGGCCGTCAGTAAACGTTATTACGGGTGTTATTAAAGCAAATCTTCCGGCGCGCATATCTTTTAAAGTCGCCTCCAAAGTCGATTCGCGCACTGTTTTGGATATGAATGGCGCGGATAAGCTTTTGGGTAAAGGCGATATGCTTTTTCTTAATCCGGGTGATGAAAAGCCGACCCGTATTCAGGGGGCATTGGTGGGTGATAAGGAAATTGACAGGGTTGTTAGTTTTATCAAAGAACAGGCAAAGCCGGTATATGATGAGAATATCGTTAAGGAGCAGCAAAAAACCGGTTTAAACAACGCTGAAAAAGACGAGCTTTATGATGAAGCGGTAAAAGTTATTATGGAGAGCAATCAGGCTTCGGTATCGATATTACAGAGAAGGATGCGCTTGGGTTATACCCGGGCTGCCAGGATTATCGATATGATGGAACTTGACGGTTTAGTCGGCCCTTACGAAGGGAGCAAACCGCGAAGGATCCTGGTTGACCGCGAAACCTGGCTTAAAAATTCAGTCGCTGGATTGGAAAGTAAAGAAGTATGAGTATGGAACCTATCGGAGAGAGATTAAAAAAGCTGCGCCAGGAAAAGGGCATAAGCCTGGAAGAAGCTCACAAGAAAACCAAGATTCACGTCAATATCCTTAAAACTATAGAAGGAGAGTGCCTTACCGATTTAAGCCCGATATATTTAAAAGGCTTCCTGAAGATCTATTGCAATTTCTTGGGGGTTGATCCGAAAGAATGTCTATCCGACTATAAAGCTCCGGCGCAGGTTTCTCCGGAGGCCGCCGGAGAAATGCCTAAGAAGGCCGAATCAATAAAGCCGCCGTCATTTTTGGAAAACGCCGGCCTTAAGTTGAATTCTTTGCGTCCGGATAAAAGATTAAAAAAAATAGTTATAGTTATATTGATTATTTCTTTATTTGGTTTCATTTTGTTTAAATCGGCCAGATTTATTCCTTCGAGGCCGAAAATCTCTCCTGCGGTTGCCGTCCATCTTAAAGAGGAGAGAACGCGGGCTCAGGCCAAGCCTCAATCCCAGAAAGCGGTAACTAAGCCTAAAGTTGTGGAGACGAAACTCTTCAAAGAAGCCAGCGGAGGGATAAGTTTGGTTATAGCGGCTAAAGAAAATTGCCTTGTTTTTGTTAAGGTCGATGGCCGGGTAGTCCTGCACAGGGTTTTAGAGAGAGGCAGGTCAGACAGCTGGAAGGCTAAAGAAAAAATCGAGCTTTCACTGGGGAACGCCGCAGCGGTAGAGTTGATAGTCAATGGGGAGCGTTTCGCTAATCTGGGAAGGCGAGGCCAACAGCTAAAGAATATTACGATTACCGAGAAAGACGGCTTAAGGATTCCCAGATGAAAGCCAAGGTCGGGATGCTCAGTTTAGGCTGCCCGAGGAATCTGGTGGATTCGGAGATGCTCTTGGGGAGGCTTAATTTAAAAGGGCATCCAATCGTTGACATAAACAAGGCGGATATCGCCTTAATTAATACCTGCGCTTTCATTGAAGAAGCCAAAAAAGAATCTATCGAAGCGATTCTGGATCTGATTGAGTTAAAGAACGAGGGCAAGCTAAAGAAAATCATTGTTTACGGCTGCCTGGCTCAGCGTTACAAAGACACTCTAAGAAAAAAACTTCCCGAAGTCGATGCCTTTATCGGCAAAATTTCCCTGAATCAAAGTTTAAGCCGTTTTCCGATTACCCCGGAACATTTTGCTTATTTAAAAATTTGCGAAGGCTGTTTGAATGCCTGCAGTTTTTGCATCATTCCCAAGATCAAAGGCAAGTTTGTCAGCCTTAAGCCTAATTTTATACTTAATGAGGTAGGGAGATTTAATCGCGCGGGATTGTCTGAGCTCAATGTTGTCGGCCAGGACATAACCGGTTATGGGGCGGATCTAGGAGGCAGGGTAAACCTAGCTTCTTTGATTAGACAGATAGTCAAAGAAGCAAAAAGCATCCATTGGATTCGCCTCCTCTATTTAAATCCCAATCGGATTACCGATGAGTTGCTTGGCTTGATTAAAAATGAGCCTAAGATCTGTAAATATATCGATTTACCGGTGCAGCACATAAATGACCGGATTTTGAAGCTGATGAACAGAAATATCACTAAAAAAGACATTATGAAAATTATCGATAATATAAGGAAAACTATTCCTCAGGTGGCTTTGCGCACATCCATTATAGTGGGTTTTCCTTCCGAGACAGACAAAGAGTTTAAAGAGCTGTTAAAGTTTATAAAGGAAGTTGGTTTTGAAAGGCTTGGCGCGTTCAGTTATTCGGCTGAAGAAGGGACGCCTGCCTGTAATTTTAAAGGCCAGATTTCCAAGAAAATGAAATCGGAGCGTCTTAATGCGGTTATGCTGGCCCAGCAGGCAATATCGGCCAGAGTTAACCAGAAATTTCTTGGAAAAACTCTTGAAGTTTTGGTCGATGAAGAGGATAATGGAAGGTATCTTGGCCGTACGCAATTCGATGCTCCGGAGGTCGATGGATTAGTTTATGTCAAATCTTCGGGAAAACTGCGGCCGGGTGAATTCGTAAAAGTGAAAATTAACGATACTCTTGAATACGATTTTGTCGGGGAGGTAGAATAATGAATTTAGCGAATAGGCTTACAATGCTTAGGATTTTGCTCACTTTTGTCTTTATGATTGTTCTGTCATGGCAGGGCTTATGGGCGAAGGTAGGGGCTCTGATTATTTTTATAATCGCCGCCTTATCCGACCTATTCGACGGGATGATCGCCCACAAGAGGAATATGGTAACCGATTTCGGCCGCCTGATGGATCCGATCGCCGACAAAATCCTGGTTTTAGCGGCCTTCGCCGCTTTTTTACAGCTGCAATTGATCTATGCGTGGATGTTCGTGATCATTGTATCGCGAGAAATCCTAATTACATCCCTAAGACTGTTTGCTTTAAATAAAGGAAAAGTATTGTCCGCTGCCCGGGCCGGGAAACATAAGACTGCCTCTCAAATGGCGGTTATATTCTATATTCTTGGTTTTATTGTAGTGAAAGAATCGGTTAAGACATTCTCCAGCTGGAATCCTATCTGGGAGGATTTTTTCCGTAAAAGTATATATATAATGATGCTTCTTACCGTAGGCCTTACGCTCTATTCGGGCCTCTCCTATCTCTGGGAGAATCGCAAGGTTATCGCCAAGTTATAAATGCCTAAATCCCTGATTAGGATTATAAGCACATTTTTCTGCGTAGGGTATTTTCCGCTTATCCCGGGGACTGCCGGAAGCCTCGCCGGCTTAGGAATATATTTCTTGCTTAAGAATAACCCTTTATTCTATATACTCGCGCTTCTAGTTTTATTGATTTTGGGTTTCTTAGCCAGTGAAGAAGCGGAAAAGGTATTTAATAAGAAAGATCCCTCCTGTGTTGTGATTGACGAGGTTTGCGGGATGCTTTTGGCTTTATTATTTGTTCCTTATGACATAAGGCTGGTTGTAATTGGTTTTCTTATATTTCGGGCGCTGGATACGCTTAAGCCTTTTCCTGCGGGAAGACTGGAAAGAATGAAGGGAGGCTTAGGGATTATGCTGGATGATATTGCCGCGGGAATCTATACGAATATAACTCTTCAGATCGTATCGATATTTACTTCTTTTAAGGTTTCATAGACAGGGCCATTCGGGCCAAGTGTGCTTTTAAACAAGCCAATCTTATCTACTTTAAATTCAATATTCTTACCGGAAAAATAACTCTCTGATTCTTTTAAGGCCTGCGCCAGTTTATCTTTATTTAACAGGTTTTTAGCTCTGCCAATAGTTATATGTGAAGAGAAAGGGCGTTTTTCTTTAAGGATTCCTAATTTTTCAAATCGTTCTTCCAATTCTTTAACCAACGCCTTAATTGCTTTGTCTCCTTTATCGATTCCTACCCAGATTACTTGGGCGAATTCTATGTTAGGGAAGGCGCCGATAGAAGATAGGCTAATCCGGAACTGCCGGGATTTTTTGGCTGTATCCGCAATAATTTCGGCAATCTTTACGGATTTATTTTTATCAATCTCTCCCAAAAATTTCAGAGTTAAGTGAATATTTTTAGGCTCGGCCCATTTTACATCCGCTCCCGATTTCTTAAGGAGCGTCTGTAATTCGGAGAGCTTATTTTTAATCTCCCGAGGTAACTCTATAGCGATGAATGCCCGCATATTTCTTAAGTTAGTCGGAACTCATTTAGGGACGGTTCTTAAACCAGCTTAAAAGCGTCCCCTGAACAGGGGACGCTTTTGCCTTGAGCCAAGAACCGTCCCTAAGTTTGCCTTGACAATCCCTAGGGGGGGGTAAACTATTGAATATATATTTTAATATATTCAATACAAACCCTTATGCCCCCAGGATATTACAAGAAGAGCCTAGCCCAAAAAGAGCAAGCCTTTACCCTTATCGAGCTAATCATCGTAATCGTCATCATCGGTATCCTTGCCCTTATCGCCCTTCCCAAATACTATGCCAACGTAGATCGGGCCGAGAAGTCAAAGGTATATGCCAGTCTGGCTTCTATAAGGCAGGTACTACTAGCTTATTACGCAGTTAACGGCGCTTATCAGACTTCTTTTCCTATTACGGTTACTGTCGATGGAAATACAGTTGTTAAGATGTCTAATCCTGATCCAGGGAGTACTTCTTGGAGGTATGTGATAAATGCATCAAGTGCAAACTGTCCGTCGCCGGATGTGAGTATCGCTGCTTGGAAAAGGCCTGGCGATACTTGTTATTATGCGCTTTGCGCTAACCGAGGTAATGCCTTTCAGAGTTGCACGCCATAATTTATAAATACCTTTATTTTACCGTCTTATTTATTAACTGTAATGCTTTTAGCGCTGCTTGGTTCCTTACCTTACTGCGGTTACCTTCCAGAAGGAACTTTTTGCAGGTATTTCCATGTTTGGCAGAAATAGCGATAAAGACTGTGCCAACGGGTTTTTGGGGTGAGCCGCCTTCGGGTCCGGCAATACCGGTTATACTGACTCCGAAATCAGTTTTAGCCAATTTTCTTACATTTTGCGCCATAGAAAGAGCTGTTTCTTTTGAAACAGCGCCATTTTTACGAATAACTGAAACCGGGATGCCAAGAATAGCTTTTTTGGCTTGGTTACTATAAGTTGCCACTCCTAAGATAAAGTATTTTGAACTGCCTGAGAATTGAGTTAAAAGAGAAGAAAGAAGCCCGGCTGTGCAGGATTCCGCGGTTGCTATAGTGCGGTTGCTTTTCAAAAGGCGTATGTGTGTTTGTTTTACAAAATTCCGCATAATCATAAATATATTATAAGCTCTTTTCTTGTCCTTGACAAGGCGGGAATTCGTGATATAATTATTTCAGATTAATCTTCAGGGCAGGGTGAAATTCCCGACCGGCGGTAGCGCAAAAGCGCACACCGGCGCATCAAATAGCGCCGGGTGTATAAGCCCGCGAGCTTCAAAATAGGAAGCATGATCTGGAAGATTTCCAGAGCCGATAGTAAAGTCTAGATAGAAGGAGATTAATAATTACTCTGCCCGAAGATTGCCTTTGGGCTTTTTTATTGTGAGGATAGATTATGTTTAATTCAATACCGGAGATATTAGAAGATTTAAAGAGCGGTAAAATGGTTATTGTGGTGGATGATGAAGATCGCGAGAATGAAGGCGATCTGTTGATGTCTGCTTCATCTGTTAAACCGGAACATATAAATTTTATGGCTAAGTTTGGCAGGGGGCTTATTTGTGTGCCGATGGAAGAAGACAGGCTTAAGGCGTTGAATCTGGATCCTATGTTAAGGGAAAAGGTTTCTTGTAGCCAGGAAGACCCGTTTGCTACTGCCTGGATGATGTCGGTGGATGCGGCAAAGGGAATTACTACCGGTATATCCGCTCATGATCGCGCTCGAGCAATCGAAATCCTGATTAATCCTCAAGCCATCCCTGAAGATCTTAGGCGGCCAGGGCATATTTTTCCTTTAAGGGCGCGTGAAGGCGGCGTATTGGTGCGCGCAGGCCACACTGAAGCGACAATAGACCTTATGCGTTTAAGTTCACTATATCCGGCAGGGGTGATTTGCGAAATAATGAATGATGACGGTTCCATGTCCCGTCTTCCTCAGCTATTGGAGTTTTCCAAGCAGCATAAATTAAAAATCTGTTCAATAGCTAATCTTATTGAACACCGGCGCAGGCTTGAGAAATTGGTCGAGAAGATTACCGAAACGAAACTGCCCACAGAATTCGGTGAATTTAAGCTTATGCTGTACCGCGACCTTACTAATAACAAGGTTCATTTGGCTTTAACTATGGGAAGTTGGAAGGATGAGCCGGTATTAGTGCGCGTGCATTCAGAATGTTTAACCGGAGATGTTTTTGGGTCATTACGCTGTGATTGCGGAAAACAGTTGGACAAAAGTATGCAATTAATTGGTAAAGAAGGCAAGGGTGTTATTCTGTATATGAATCAAGAGGGCCGCGGTATAGGCTTGGTAGAAAAGATCAAGGCTTATAATTTACAAGATCAGGGAATGGATACTGTTGAAGCAAATGAGGCCTTAGGGCATAAAGTCGATCTGCGTGATTACGGAATAGGCGCGCAGATTATGGTGGATTTAGGCGTCAAGGATATAAGATTAATGACGAATAATCCGCGTAAGATCGTGGGGCTGGAGGGTTATGGTTTGCATGTTATTGAACGCCTTCCCCTGGAGATTGAGCCGAATCCGGCTAATTATCGTTACCTGAAGACAAAGAAGGAAAAATTGGGGCACCAACTCAAAATATAGGTAAAAGAGAATGACAAATGACAAAATTCAAAATCCAAAGTAAATCCCAAACTCCAGAGGTCAAATACCAAAACAGAAGTTTTGTCATTTAGTATTTGTCATTTAGATTTATTTTGAATTTTGAGCTTTGACATTTGACATCAGTTGTCATTTGCGCTTCTTCATCTTTTTTAACAAAAAAGGAGGTAGTGTTATGGTTAGAATATTAGAAGGTGATTTGATCGCTAAAGGAAAGAAGTTTGGGATTGTAGCTTCGCGTTTTAACAATTTTATGACTAAAGAATTGGTTTCCGGATGCCTGGATACATTAACTAGGCATGGAGCAGCTGATGTGGATTTAACGGTAGCTTGGGTTCCGGGGGCCTTTGAAATCCCGGCAGTCGCCCAGAAATTAGCCAAGAATAAGAACTATGATGCTGTGATTTGTCTGGGGACGGTTATCCGCGGCGCAACTCCGCATTTTGATTATGTCGCTTCCGAGGTTGCCAAGGGAATAGCCAAGGTATCTCAAGATAGCGGTATACCGGTCATATTTGGAATCATTACCGCTGATACGATTGAGCAGGCAATCGAGCGCGCCGGCACCAAGGATGGGAATAAGGGCCGTGACGCGGCATTATCAGCCATTGAAATGGTCAATCTTTTAGAAAAGGTAAAATAATATGCGTAAGCGAACGCTTTCCCGGGAATTCGCCTTGCAGATTCTTTATCAGCTGGACATTACCGGCGATACGCCGGAGCGCGCTTTAGAGAATTTTTGGGCCAATAAAGAAGGCGAAGAAATCGAAACTGCTTTAAAAGAATTCTCTTCTGAATTAGTTAAAGGCGTAGCCGGTAATTTGGAAGAGATCGACAAAAAAATAGTGCAGTTTGCGGCTAACTGGCAGCTTAAGCGTATGGCTGTAGTAGATAGGAATATAATGCGTTTAGGCGCTTTTGAGCTTCTTTACCGCGAAGATATCCCGCCAAAGGTTGCTATTAATGAAGCAGTAGAACTTGCCAAGAAGTTTTCCGGTTTAGAATCCGGTAAATTCGTAAATGCCATATTGGATAAAGTTAAACTTGAGAAAAATAAATGAAATTTGCGGATCTCCACCTGCATACTTTGTTTTCAGACGGAACTTACACTCCTGAAGAATTAGTCAGTAATGCGTTGAGGAAGCGTTTATCGGCTATTGCCGTGGTTGATCATGACACCGTTAGCGGCGTTGGTGAAGCTATCGAAGCGTCCAAAGGCAGCGGATTAGAAGTTTTATCCGGGATAGAATTGAGCGCTGAATATAATAATCAGGAAATCCACATCTTAGGCTATCTAATTGATTACAGAAAAAAATCATTTCTTGAAAAACTGGAATCCTTGAAAAATAACCGCGTTGAGCGCGTATATAAGATAGTCGCTAAGTTAAACTCCTTAGGCGTAAATTTGGACCCCAAGAGCGTGTTTGCTTTAGCCGGGGATGGGACGGTGGGAAGGCTGCATATTGCGCGGGCATTGGTAAAAGACGGGTTTGCCGGCTCAATCTACGAAGTATTTCAGAAGTATATCGGCGATAATGGCCCGGCTTATGTCTCGGGTTTTCGTTTTAGCCCTAAAGATGCGATAGAGTTTATTAAAGACGCAGGGGGCGTGTCTGTTTTGGCTCATCCATATACGCTTAAGAATGACGGGTTGATCCTGGAATTTGTAAAGTTGGGGCTTAGGGGTTTAGAGGTTTATTATCCGGAGCATTCGCAGGGAATGGTTAATTTCTATTTGGAGTTGGCCAAGAAGAATAATTTATTGGTAACCGGAGGCTCTGATTGCCACGGAAAAGCCAAGTCAGAAGTCCGCATAGGTTCGGTTAAAGTGCCCTATGAGTTGGTTGAAAAACTAAAAGAGGCGAAAGAAAAACTAAAATGAAAAATAGCCATGAATATTATATGGATTTGGCAATGAGATTAGCCCTGAAAGGAAAAGGCTTGGTTTCTCCGAATCCTTTGGTAGGAAGCGTTGTGGTGAAGAATGGTTACATCATAGGTAAGGGTTTTCACGCTAAAGCAGGGTTGGCTCACGCCGAGGTAGTTGCTTTGGATGAGGCGGGAAATGCCGCGGAAGGGGCGACACTTTACGTTACATTAGAGCCTTGTTGTCATTACGGCCGCACTCCTCCTTGCGTAGCCCGGATTATTAAGAGCGGAGTTAAGGAAGTTATCGTGGGGATGAGCGATCCTAATCCTTTAAATAACGGCAAGGGAGTTGAAATTTTAAAGCAGAATAAGATAAAAGTTAAAGTGGGGGTTTTGGAAGACAGGTTGAGACGGATAAACGAAGCCTTTATAAAATACATCACTAAAAAAGTCCCTTTAGTTACAGTTAAGGTAGCGGAGTCTTTAGACGGCCGCATTGCTACGAGGACTGGTGATTCCAAGTGGATAACTTCGGATAAATCCCGGAGTTTTGCGCATCGTTCGCGTTCAAATTACGACGCGATTATGGTCGGTGTCAATACTGTTTTGAGGGATAACCCTAAACTGGACGCTTGGTTTTCGAAAATTCAGCCAATAAAGATTATTGTAGACAGCCAGTTAAGCATATCCGCAAAAGCAAATGTGTTCTCCGGTTCAAAACCCGTAATCATTGCTACTTTATCAAGCGCTTTAGGCCAAGAGACCGAAAACAGGAAAATCTTGAGCGCTAAGGCGAACATTCTTGATGTTAAAGAAAAATCAGGGCAAGTTAATCTAAAAGATATGATGAAGAAACTAGCGGGTATGGGCATTACCAGCATACTGGTTGAAGGCGGAGGAATGCTTATTGGATCTCTCTTCGATGAAGGATTGGTGGATAAGATAATGTTTTTCATTAGCCCCAAGATTATCGGCGGAAAAGACGCGATTGGTTCAGTTATGGGCCAGGGCGTGCTGCGGGTTGAGCGGGCGTTAAAATTGAAAGACATAACTTTGCGGCGTTTTGGCGAAGATTTTTTGATTGAAGGGTATGTAAGATAATGTTTGCCGGGATAGTCGAAGAACTGGGAGTGGTGAAACGGGTTTTCCGCAAGGGGAATATTACGCTTATCGAAGTTAGCGCGGCCCTTACTCTGGCTGATACAAAAATTGGCGATAGTCTGGCCGTAAACGGGGTATGTCTCACAGCCGTAGAAATCAATAAAGATTCTTTTGCTTTTGAAGCAATACCTGAAACCCTGAAAGTTACCAACCTTGGCGCCTTGAGAGGGGGTGAAAAGGTAAACCTTGAACGCAGCCTGCGGGTCGGCGACAGAATATCGGGACATTTTGTTTTGGGGCACGCCGATTGTTTGGGCATTATCCGCAAGAAAAGATATTTTAACGGGAATCTGGCGTTTGAGATTGCGGTTCCTGTTGAATTTATCAAATACTGTTTACCCAAGGGGTCAATAGCTGTAGATGGGATAAGCTTGACCATTGCATCCAGGAAATCTAATACTTTTAGCGTTTATATCATTCCGCATACCCTAAAAAACACTACTTTGGATTTTCGGGGGGTGTCTGCCGGAGTCAATATCGAATTCGATCTTCTGGTTAAGAAAGAAAAATATTGTAAAAGTTTTTGTTTGGAATAAAATATAGTCAAAAGGAGGAGGGTATGTTTAAATTAGACGCTAAAGCTTTTGGCTTGGCATTGGGGATCGTTTGGGGCGGGATCACTTTTTTGCTTGGTATTTTGGATATGTTGTATTTTTGGGGAAATTCCTGGGGCAAGATGATGACCATGGTTTACCTGGGTTATAACCCAACACTTATTGGATGCATAATCGCAGCTGTTTGGGGTTTTGTCTATGCTTGGGTTTTTGGTTTTATGGTTGCGTTGATGTATAACCGTTTGGTTGAAGAAAACAAAGCCGAGACAGAAGAAAAGATAAAGGCCTTAGCTAAAAAGATTTGGGAAAGAAAAGGCCGCCCCGCGAATACTTCCTCCGACGATTGGCGCGAGGCCGAGAAGATTATAAAAGGGGCCCCTAAGCGATAATGCCGGGTAAAATAGCTGTCGTAGGCGCTGGCGTAGGCGGATTAAGTTGCGCGGCGCGCCTTGCCTGCGACGGCTATGATGTGCATCTTTTTGAGAAGCTCGATAAGTGCGGCGGGCGTAATCATCTTCTTGAAGACAACGGTTTTAAATTCGATATGGGCCCGTCATTCGTGCTTATGCCGGATTTTTTTGCGGAAGCATTTTCTTATTGCGGAGAAAACCTCAAGGATTACCTGGACCTTAAAGTTTTAGATGTAAACTATAAAATATTTTATCCCGACGGCGATTGTCTCAATGTTTATAAAGATTCGTCGCGCACCAAAGAAGAATTGGAGAGGCTGGAGAAGGGAAGCAGTGAAAGCTTCGACAGATTTATAAAAGAAACCAGCCGCATCTATGGATTAGTCAGGCCCCTGCTTTACAAGTGTTTTACTCCCGCCAGTTTAGTTAACCTTTCTTATTGGCCTCTTCTTCTGAAATTAAGGGTATTCGAATCATATTGGGGTTTAGCCAGAAAGTTTTTTAGGACCGATAAACTGCGCTACGCTTTTACTTTTGAAGCGATGTTTATGGGTGTATCTCCTTACCAGGCTCCGGCATTCTATAGTATTATCAGTTATGCCGATCACGTGCAAAAGATAGCCCATCCAATGGGAGGGATGTATCAAATTCCATTGGCTCTGGAAAGGATGGCTAAAAAATTCGGCGCCAAATTTCATTACAATTCGGAAGTTGAAAAAATCTCGGCAAACGGTTCGATTAGATTAAGGGTTAACGAAAAAGAGCTTGATTTTGACAAAGTTGTAATTAATGCCGACTATGCTTACGCCAAAGAAAAACTTTTGGGGCAGGCCCTGCCGGATTACCGATATTCCTGTTCGGTTTATCTTATCTATTTAGGGTTAAAAAAGAAGATTGAGGGAGTAGAACATCATAATTTGTTTTTTGCCAAAGAGCTGACCAGGAATCTTAACGATATATTCAACGCTGGAATAATCCCGGATGACCCTTCGTTTTACGTGCATGTGCCTACTGTTACAGACCAATCTCTTGCTCCGCAGGGAAAAGATATTTTTTATATACTGGTGCCTGTCCCCAATCTTTTAAAATCCAAAGAAGATTTTTCAAAGCTCGAAAACGGGTTAAGGAATACGGTAATTGAGAAAATAAATCAAAGGCTTAAAATCAATCTGGAAGAGTTAATCGAAGTCGAACATAGATTTTATCCGCAGGATTTTACCAAGTATTATAACATAAAATTTGGAGCGACCTTTGGCCTGGCGCATAATCTTATGCAAAGCGCTTTTTTCCGGCCTCCGAATTCCAATTCCAGGAATAAAAATGTTTATTTTGTGGGAGCCAGCACCCAGCCAGGCGGAGGCCTGCCTGTGGTCCTTGCCGGTTCCCGGATAGTCGCGGATTTAATCAATAAGAGGTAATTTTAGAGCGAGCGGATATGGCTAGTTATATCCTGAATAGTCTCTTCAGGAGTGGATGCGCCTGCGGTTATGCCTACAGAGTTAGCGCCTTTAAACCAGCTGGATTTAATTTCCCTCCGGGAGTTAACCCACCGGCTATTTTTATTTAAAGAACGCGCTATTTCATAAAGCCTTTTGGTGTTAGCGCTTTTCTTTGAACCAATAATTATCATCGCGTCGTTTTCTTTGGGCATAGCCATTATTTCTTCCTGTTTGGTCCGGGTAGGTTGGCAGATTGTGTTGAAAAATAGCAAATCCGGTATATATTTCCTGAGGATATCGACAATCCCTAATACTTTTTTGAGGTTTTGTGTCGATTGCGCCACCACCGCGGCTTTTTTAATCCGCTTTAGTTTGTTGCGAGGAATATTCCTGATTCCGTCAATTACCAGCGCTTTGCCTTTTAGCTGGCCCGCTATCCCGTGGACTTCGTCATGTTTCTTGTCTCCTATAATTATAACTTTGTAGCCTTTGGCTTGCGCGCCTTTGGCTATCTTATGTATTTCTTTTACCATCGGACAGGTAGCGTCGATAATTTCATAGCCGAACCGTTTAGCCTTGGTAAATGTTTCCAGGGAAGCTCCATGCGCCCGGATTAGAAGTATTCCCGATTTTGTCCTATTTAGCCGGTTTATCTTTTTAATCCCGGATCCTTCAATTTTCTTAACCACAGTTTCATTATGTACTATATCCCCGAGCATATAAACTTTTTTTCCGGTTCGGGCGGTAGTAAGAGCAATATCCAGCGCCCTTTTTACGCCGAAACAAAATCCCGCTGATTTAGCTAAGATTACGCGCATAAGTATTGGCCTTTTAGAAGTATTTTGAGGATGATTCGCCATTTATTTAAGAATTTGACGTTGGCCCGCCTTGAGAAAACATCATAGTTGTTATTTCTTATTTCGTCCAATATCCCGGAATACATTTCTTTCATAGCGATTACAACAAGCTTTTGCCGGAAGCCTCGGATGAATTTTACTCCTGCGCCGGCCTCTCTGTAGCCGCGCTTGGTTTTTGCGATTAGATATTCCAACATTCTTCTAAAATTAGCGTTTACTTCTCGGCGGGCCAGCTCCTCTTCGGTGACTTGAAACCGGTCTAGGCAACTGGCTGGAATGTATATCCTGCCGCGCCGGAAATCTTCGTCTATATCCCTTAAAATATTGGTCATTTGCATAGCTATTCCTAGCTCAATAGCGAATTTTTTAGCTGGTGTGTCCGGGCAGCGGAAGATTTTCAACATAATTAAGCCGATTACTCCGGCAACTTTGTAGCAATAGTTGTTTAACTCTTCGCAATCATTGTAGCGGTCTTTGGTCAAATCCATCCGCATTCCGTCGAGCAAGTCATAAAAATATTCTTTCGGGATTTGGTAGGTATCGACAGTTTGCCGAAAAGAAAGGAGTAATTTATCTTTCAGCGCGTCTTTAGAATAAGCCGAGTCTATCCTTTGCCTGATTTCGTCCAGATTTTGCGAAGATAGAGAGGACTCAAAGCTATCTACCGATTCGTCGCTTATTCTGCATATGGCATAAACGGAATACGCGGCATCGCGGGTTTTTTTGGGTAAAAAAAGAGAGGCTAGATAAAATGTTTTGGCAAAATGCCTGGTTATTTTCCTCGCTTCTTCAAATCCCAAGTGAACGTCTTTCATAAAGGTTATTCTACAGTAAAACAATCCAAAATCAAAGAAAAGAGTTTGGGTAAATTCCCCTTGCATTCACCAGCTCGTAATG
>DJWJ01000006.1 GCA_002440965.1 Candidatus Omnitrophica bacterium UBA6233 | reverse complement strand
TAGGGTGAGGATTATACCAGGAGGAAACATGAGGAGGATGCTTTTCTTACCGGTTGCCGCCTTATTGTTGTGTGGGTGCGCTACTGTGAAAGTTTCTAGTATGACGGCGGATAATAGAATGAGTTTGTCGCATCTTTCACCCGGGATGAGCAGGTCAGAGGTATTGTCTGTTATGGGCACTGGAAACTGTGTATATAACTGCGATGTGGTTTCTGCTAAACCATCAATTAATGTCAGGTTAAATAATCCTTATCGTACCGAGACGATCCAAACAACAGGCAAGACCTTGGAGGTAATTTATTATATAACCGATTTAAAGAACAATAATTGCGTGGTTGAGGATGATGGATTAACTCCTCTGGTGTTTGAAAACTCCAGACTCATAGGTTGGGGCAATAATTTCTTATCGGAAGCAGCTCCTGAGATACAAAAGAAACAACAGCCGTCAGAACGGCAGGTAACGATGAAAACTGAATTGAATAGTATGGTATCAAAAACTCAAGAGCCGCAAGAAAAGAAATGAGTTAATCTGTTTTGATAGTTAAAGAAACAAAAAGGCCAGGATTTGTTATTCCAATCTTGGCCTTTTTGTTTGCAGTATCTTTCTAAACGTATCTGGGATAAATAATCTAATATGGGAATGGCGGCGAAGGCGATTTTTTCTGTTCAAGAGTATGGATATCGAAATGAAGGTTCCTTAGTTGTTTAGCGACGCCAGCGGTTAAAGCAACAATCCCAAGAGTAATAAATCCTCCTACGGCTACGCAAGGAATCGTTCCGATTAAGGCAGCCAGCATGCCGCTTTCAAAAGCGCCTAATTCATTTGAAGCGCAGACAAAGATCCAGTTAGCCGAAGCGATCCTTCCGCGTAATTCGTCGGGCGATAACAATCTTACCATTGAGCGCCTGATTATCATGCTGATTCCGTCAAAAACTCCGCTAAAAAATAAAGCAGATATGGATAACAGGAAATTTTTGGAGAAGGCAAAGATAATGATGCTCATCCCGAATCCGGCAATTGCCAATAACAAATTACGGCCTGCGCGTTCAATTGGAGGATGACGGGTAGCTATCAGGGTTATTATTAATGCTCCTAGTGAAGGAGCGGCATTCAATAATCCTAATCCTTTTGCTCCTGCATGCAGGATATCGTTGGCATAAATCGGCAGCAATATAATGGCGCCGCCGAAAAAAACAGAAAATAAATCTAATGTCATGGCAGCCCAAAGCGGTTGGGTTTTAAAGACGAAGCTCCATCCGGCGCCTATACTTTTAAGCAGGGAATCTTTTTTGCGGGTTTGAGGCAAAGATTTTGATGCTATTGTTAGGGTAAAAATCCAGGAAAGGATAAAGCCGCCGGTTATCATAAGGTAGGCGCCCGGAGCTCCCCACGCTTCGAATATGAAACCGATTGCCGCAGGGCCTAGGACAGAACAGCTAATCCAAGTGCTGCCTATCCATGAAGATGCATTAACGGTAAGGTGTTTGGGAACAACCTGCGCTTCAAAAGCGGTATTAGCCGGATCTGCGAATCCCCGCGCTACTCCGGCAATAAAAATCATGGCATAGAGGCCTAGTAATGAATTAATGTGTGTTTGCCACGATATTATGGCTAGAATGATTGTGCACAGGCAGGAAGCCGCGCGGGTTATTAAAATGATTGTGCGTCGATTGATATGGTCCGCGACATAACCTCCAAAAGGCGCAATAGAGATTGCCGGAATAGCTTCTACAAGCCCTAGCCAACCTAGGCATAGGGGGTTGTGTGTTATATTGTATATTTGGAAACCAATGACGACAGCTAGAGCCCGGCTTGCCAATGTGAAGAAGCCGACAGAGCCTATAAAAAGACGGATATCGGCTATTTTTAGGGCATCTCTAAAATCATGGGGTTTGTTATATTGGTTGTTCATAAGAAGTATATTTATAATACTCTCTTGATGAACTGTCAAACAATAATGTGCGATATAAAACATTGCCTGACAGTTATTTTATTGTTATAATAATTAACTTAAATAAAGAGGTTAAATTATGCCATTGGAACACTTTAAGGTCACCGGAATAGCTGTTTTTCAGATTTTTCTGCTGGCTATAATCGGGTATTTGCTGGTAAAAAGGAAATTTTTAAGCGAGCAAGGGATTGATTCCATAAGCAATTTAGTTATGGATATTACTTTGCCCATACTCATTTTTTGTCAATTAATCAAAGATTTTTCATTTACTGCTTATTCGAATTGGTGGGTTTTTCCTTTAATAAGTATTGCGGTTACAGCTATCGGCTTACTGGCGGGGTTTCTGTTTTCTTTTTTAATTAAAGGGGAGCAGCATAAGTTGCAATTTATAAGTTTGGTGGGATTTCAGAATTCAGGTTACCTGCCGATTGCTTTAGCTGCTGCTTTACTTTCTGGCAGCGAACTTAGCGCGATGTTTATTTATCTATTTCTATTTTTGGCCGGTTTTAATCTGGTGATGTTTTCCGTCGGTGTTCACATACTTAATTTTCACAAAGAAAGAAAATTCAACTGGTCGAATCTGTTAAGTATGCCGGTTATGGCCACGTTAGTCAGCCTTATAGTTATAGCTTTGGGCTGGAATAAATTTGTGCCGGATGCGGTAATCAAGCCGTTAAGGATGCTGGGAGATAGCACTTTGCCTTTGGCAATGCTGGTAGTTGGCGGAAATTTAGCGGAGTTGAATCTTAGGGATATAGACAAGAAAACAATGTCCTTTTTGATCCTGTCAAAGATGATTTTGCTGCCTGCTTTAGGTGTCGCAGTGGTAAGTATTTTTGGTATTCCCAAGTTGATAGCTTTACTTATTATTATTCAATTAGCCATGCCTTCGGCAGTGACTTTATCAGTGATCCTGAGGAATTATAAGAAAGAGGATCTTTTGGCTAGTCAGGGGATACTGCTTACGCATATAGCCAGCGTTATTACTATCCCGCTATTTTTGATTATATATTTTGGCCAAAGTATGCTAAAATGAGTACAATTGTCGCCTCAAACCATAAAGGATACAGAGATTACAATGTTCTGGAAACCTTTGAGTCCGGGATAGAACTAAAAGGTGGCGAAGTAAAGTCTATAAGGCAAGCCAAGGTTACTTTGAATGATAGTTTCGCCCGGTTTGAAGATGGACAGTTGTTTTTATATAACACGCATATAAATCCTTATGCCGAAGCCAGTTATATGAATGTCGAGCCTACGCGTAAACGCAGGCTCCTTCTGCATAAGAGTCAAATCGAAAAACTAGAAAGTAAGCTTACGCAAAAAGGTCTTACGCTTATTCCTCTGAAATTTTATTTTAATTCCAGGGGATTTGTAAAAGTTGAAGTGGGGCTTTGCAAAGGTAAAAAGCTCTATGATAAAAGAGACGATATCAAGCGCCGGGAAACAGATTTAACGATGCGCAGGATGTTGAAGAATAGAAGGTAAATAGGGAATGGCTCCTCGTCTGTAGATAAAGCGTATTGTTGACTCGGAGTCAATTTTGCTTCGCAAAATTGAGGGGGTGAATTGGGCTCGACTTAGGCCGTCGGGTAAGAGCAGCATGTCGCGGACGCATGGTTAGCCGCGTTAATAACCCGTGCACAATATAAACGCAAGAACAGCATCAAGTTCTATAGCAAACGAGAGATATAGCGTTGTTCCTCCAATTGGAACGCCTATGTCTTTTCCTGCTATGGCGTTTGCAGTCATTCCTTAATAAAATAAGGAATGCCTCAATCTGATCTGCCTAAGGATTGGAATTGAGCGCTAATTTAGGCTAATTTCCTGCTAGTAGCCTTGCGGCAGGGGACGAAAGCGGTAAAAGGCTGCGCTTTGCGAATCCTGCCCCGTAGGAGTTGCAAGAGCAAGCTTAAAATACGGAGCTAAACATGTAGCGGCTTTTATCAGATTTCTTAAGGACGCCGGTTCGATTCCGGCCACCTCCACCACTCGACTCGTCACTTCGTTCCTCGCTCGTGGTAAACCTGTTAGCGAGTGATTTCGAGTGAGCGGAGCGAATCGAGAAACCTACTCGACTCGTCACTTCGTTCCTCGCTCGCGGTAAACCATATAGTCGAGTGACCCCGAGCGAAGTCGAGGGGCCAAATATGGAAAATTGGTATGTTTACATTGCTAAAGCTAAGACTCAGAGATTTTATATAGGCATAAGCAATGAACCAGAAAATAGAATTATTGAACACAATCTAGGTAGAGGTTCTAGATTTGCCATTAATCAAGGCCCATTGCAATTAGTTTATATTTCATCTCCCTTTGTAAATAAGTCAGAAGCAAGAAAGAGGGAAATTCAGGTGAAGAAGCGGTCTCGTGTTAAGAAACTGAAACTTATAAAAGGTGAGTGGATTTGATATGTGTAAACGATTGATTTTTATACAGGTTATATTTATTCTTTTTCTCTCCGGCTGCGCCACTGTCAGCGTAAGAGAATCTCTTCCGACTTATAGTATTAACGGCGCCGTTTACTATTCTCTTATACCGCTTTGTGAATCCAAAGGAATAAACTGGGAATATGATACTTTTACCAGGGTTATTGTTTTAAGGAAAGGCGCCAGCAGGATAAATTTAAAAGTAGGAGATGATCTGGTTTTAGTCAATCAAAGAGCGATTATTTTAAATCATCCGGTGGATATTTATGAGGGCGCGGTAGCTGTCCCCGCTAAATTTAAAGAGCAGATCGTTGATGTTTTGTTTAAGACAGAGATAACCCCGTCTCAGAGGGTCTCAACTTTTCCGATTTCCAGGAAGATCAGAAAGATCGTCGTCGATGCCGGACACGGGGGTAATGATCCCGGAGCAATAGGCAGGACAGGCTTAAGGGAAAAAGATGTTAATTTGGATATTGCCAAGAGATTAGCTTTATTATTGAAATCAGAAGGTGTGAATGTTGTGATGACCCGCTCTACCGACAGGTTTATCCCGTTAGGCGCTAGAGTTGAGATTACCAATAAATCTAAGGCGAATCTTTTTGTAAGTATTCATTCTAACGCTAACCGCACCAGAAGTATGAACGGTTTTGAGGTTTATTATGTAGCGCCTACTCTAAATGACGCCAAGCGCGCGCTTGTTGCCGCTAAAGAAGGTAATCTCGATTTGGAGGGATCTTTGTTTGCCAGCCGTTCTCTGGAATTGAGAGCTATGCTTTGGGATATGATTTATGCCTATGACCGCGCTGAGTCAATACAGTTGGCAAAGAATATTTGCCGGTCGGTCGGCAGCAATATGAATGTTAAAGTTATAGGGGTTAAAGATGCCCGCTATGAAGTTTTGCGGGGTTCCCGGATTCCTGCGGTTTTGGTGGAAGTGGGATTTGTATCTAATTACAATGAGGAGCGGATGCTCAAGAATGGATTCTACCGGCAGAAAATAGCCGAGAGTATAATGGATGGTCTAAGCGATTACGCGCAGGAGTTGGCTATGGCGGAGGCAGATAAGAAATGAAACCTATAGGAGTTTTTGATTCGGGAGTGGGGGGGTTGACCGTTGTCAAGGAATTGATCCGTCAGCTTCCGCGCGAAAATATAGTATATTTTGGAGATACGGCCCGCGTTCCTTACGGAATCAAATCCAGGGAAACGGTCATCCGTTTTTCGATAGAAAATATATTGTTTTTGCTCAAGCATCAAGTGAAATTTATCTGTGTTGCTTGCAATACTGTATCGAGTTTTGCGCTGCCGGAGATTAAAAATCATTTCCGCGTTCCTATCGTAGGCGTGATTAGCCCGGGAGCAAGAGAAGCTGTTTATGCCACGCGAAATAGGCGTGTCGGCGTTATCGGCACCAAAGGTACGATTAAAAGCCGCGCCTATGAGGATGAAATTAAGCAGTTTGATTCTAAAGTCAAAGTTACGGCTGTGGCTTGTCCTTTGTTCGTGCCTTTTGTTGAAGAAGGCTGGCTAACCGGTGATGTCGTTTCAACTGTAGTGAAGCAGTATTTAAGGCCGCTTAAGGAAGCCGGAGTCGATACGGTTATTTTGGGTTGCACGCATTATCCATTGCTCAAGAATCTGATCAGCGAAGTTATGGGTAAAAGTGTGACCTTGATAGATTCGGCCAAACAGGTTGCTATCGAAGTGAACAAAATTCTATCTAGCGAAGGGCTATTGAATGAGAAGGGTAAAGGAAAACATGAATTTTTTGTCAGCGATAACCCGGAATGGTTTAGTAATTTAGCGGAGAGGTTTTTAGGAGAGCCGGTTAAAAACGTAAAGAAGGTAAGCAATGTTTAAACTAAGAATTGAAGGCAATTTTAGCTCGGCGCATAATTTAAGAGGTTATAAGGGTAAATGCGAAGATCTGCATGGCCACAACTGGAAAGTTGAAGTTGTAGTAGTAAGTGATAAGCTTGATAAAATTGGCATGGTTGTGGATTTTAAGTTTTTGAGAAAGAAGCTCTACTCTATTTTAGAGGAGTTGGATCATAAATATTTGAATGACTTGCATTTTTTTAAGAAGATTAATCCTACCTCTGAGAATATCGCCAAATATTTATATGACTTGCTTAAAAGCGAAGCTCCAAATCTCTATTCCGTAACTGTTTGGGAGTCTGATTCCGCAAGCGCTACATATTATGTCGAATAAAAAAGCCATTGTCCTTCTGTCCGGAGGGCTTGATTCAGCTACAACTTTATATATCGCCAAGTCCGAAGGTTATCAGTGTCAAGGTTTAGTTTTTGATTATGGGCAGCGGCACAAACGCGAGATTGAAGCTGCCAGGAAAATTTCCCGTTTGGCAAAGTGTCCGATTAAGATTGTTAGGATTGCTTTGCCGTGGAAAGGTTCTGCTCTTTTAGATGATAAAATAAAATTACCTAGTTCTAAAATCCGGGTTCTAAGCAAGATCCCTGTGACTTATGTGCCTGGCCGCAATATTATTTTTTTAAGTTTTGCTCTTTCGTTTGCCGAAGGAATTTCGGCTGATGCGATATTTATCGGAGCTCATGCCCAGGATTATTCGGGTTACCCTGATTGTCGTCCGGAGTTTTACGCCGCGTTTAAGAGAGTAGTCTCAACCGGAACAAGGGCAGGAGTGGAGAATAGGGGAATTGAAATCAAGACTCCTTTGATTAATATGACTAAGGCCGAAATTATCAGGTTTGGCAGTAAATTAGGAGTGCCATTTGAGTCGACTTGGTCTTGCTATGAAGGCGGAGAGGAACCCTGCGGCAGATGTGACAGCTGCTATTTTAGGGCTAAAGGTTTCCGGGAAGCCGGAATAAAAGGCAGATAGGTTAAAGTATGAGAGGAAGAATAGCGGAAGTTTTCGACAGCATTCAGGGCGAAGGCTTATATCTGGGAGAAAAACAGATATTTGTGCGTTTCTATGGTTGCAACCTGGGGTGTAAATTCTGCGATACCAAAATATCCAGTTTTATGGAGTATGAGCCGGAAGAATTATTCGAAGAGTTAAAATTGTATCAAGATAAGTATCATTCGGTTTCATTTACCGGAGGAGAGCCGCTATTGCAGAAAGATTTTCTTAAGGAAATGCTTAAGCTTACCCGTAAAGGCAACTTCCGTAATTATTTGGAAACCAATGGCACGCTTTATGAAGAATTAAAAGAAATTATTGATTACGTAGATATTATAGCTATGGATCTTAAGCTGCCCAGTTCAACCGGATTAAACGGTTTTTGGGAGGAGCACAGGTTATTTTTAGAGACTGCTTCCCAGCGCGAAGTTTTTTTAAAGGCGGTCATTTCCCGAGACACGCAAGAAGAGGATTTGAGAAGGGGTTTGAGATTGATGCGGGAAACCGCGCAGGGGGCGGTTTTGGTCCTGCAACCGGATAGCAATGAAGACAAAGCGCACTTACGCGATAAATTGGCTAAATTCAAAGAGTTGTGCAGAGAAGAGAGAGTAACTGTTTGTTTAGTGAACCAGATTCATAAGGTGATAGGAGTAAGATGAGAACTCAAAATTCAAAAGTCAAAATTCAAAACCATTCGTCATATGAAGGGCTACAAAAAGATATTCGGAGCCTCAAGACGCCGAAAATCGAAATTTGGAAAAATCAATATTCGGATAAAGAATATACAATCGTAATGGAAATACCGGAGTTTACCTGTATCTGTCCTAAGACAGGACTTCCGGATTTTGCTGCCATAAAAATAGAATATTCACCGTTGGAATTTTGCATTGAACTCAAATCTCTTAAGATGTATACGATATTTTACCGGAATATCGGTATTTTTCATGAGCACCTGACAAATAAAATGCTCGAGGATTTTGTAAAGGCTTGCAGGCCGCGTTGGGCAAGGATAACCAGTGAATTTAATCCCCGCGGAGGGATCAAGACGACGGTTGTGCGAGAGTATGGAAACGGTATGCGCAGAGAGGCAAAATGAAAAGCATAAAGGCTAAAAAGATTATCGATACCGTGGCGGATTTATGCGTAAAGGCTAATTGCGTCTTGAGGCAGGATTTATTGCGTAAACTTAAGTCGGTTTATAATCAGGAAAAAAATATCCGGGCAAAGAAGGCGCTTGGAGCAATAATCGAGAATGCCCGCATAGCCCGAAAAGAAAAGTTGGCTATTTGTCAGGATACGGGGTTACCGATTGTTTTTGTGGAATTGGGGCAGGAAGTAAGAATTACGGGTGACTTCAAGAAAGCTGTCCTTAGAGGGATTGAGCTTGGATATAAGAGGGGGAATTTCAGGGAGTCGATTATCCGGGATCCTCTTCAAAGGGGTAAACCGGCATATAAAGGAGCGATTGTTCATATAGATATAACCCGGGGCAGCAAATTAAAGCTGACAGTTTTACCGAAGGGGTTTGGTTGTGAAAATAAATCGCAGCTAAAGATGTTTAATCCTACTGCTCCCTTAAAAGAAATTAAAGATTTTATAGTTAATGCGGTCAAGTCTAGCGGCGCAGATGCCTGTCCGCCTTATATCCTCGGAGTTGGTATCGGCGGGAGCGCGGATTATGCCGGATTTTTGGCTAAAGTAGCATTGCTGAAAAATATTAACGCTAAAAGAACCGCATTTGAGCGGGATCTGGAGAGGGAAATCGGAAAATTACACATCGGCCCAATGGGTTTTGGCGGGAAGGTCACGTGTCTAGCGATTAAAATCGAAAGCTATCCTACGCATATCGCCGGACTTCCGGTTGCCTTGAATCTAAGCTGCCATGCTTTAAGGAGCGCAAGCGCTACGCTATGAAAAAAATAATTTCTCCTTTAAACCAGAAGGATATACTTGTTTTACGAGCCGGGGATGAGGTTTTGTTGAGCGGCTATATTTATACTGCTCGGGATCAGGCGCATAAAAGAATGCTAGAAAACTTAGGTAGAGGTAAAGGCACAAGAAGAGAATTGCCTTTTGATATTAAAAATGCAGTAATTTATTACTGTGGCCCGGCAAAAACCCCAAAAGGAAAGGTTATCGGTTCCTGCGGTCCAACAACAAGTAAACGTATGGACGCGTTTACCCCTTTTTTGCTTAGAAAAGGTTTAAAGGGGATGATTGGCAAGGGAAGCCGCTCCAAAGATGTAAGGATGCTGATTAAAAAATACAAAGCAATATATTTTTTGGCTCCTGCCGGATGCGGAGCGCTTATTTCAAGATGCGTTAAAAAGGTAAGGCCAGTGGCGTATCCGGATTTAGGCCCGGAAGCGATTTTAAAATTAGAAGTAAAAGATTTTCCTTTGATTGTAGGTATTGATGCTCAGGGGAGAAGCGTTTACCGTTTTTAGCCCGGATCAATGCGGCACTTATTATTAAGGTTAAGGTTGCAAATAGTATTCAAATAGAATATAAACATGGGAAAAATACAACATAAATTAGTCCAGGTGCTATTGATAACCTCGACATTGCCTCTGATTATTCTGGCAGTTATCGCAATTTTCTTTTTGGATAAAATGGCAATCAATGATATGCGCGAGAGGTTAAAGAACGGTTTAAGCGTTTCGATGAGTATCTATGACAACGTATGCGGCGGTTTGAAATACATTGTCAGGGACCAGAATAGAAGGGTCTACACCTTAATAAATGAAGACCAGATTGATTTATTGAAGAATGAATACCGCAAGGTTGTGAAAAGCAACAAGCTGGATTTCTTTATTGTTACTGATAAGAGGGGCAAGGTTATTGTTTCTATGAATAACCCGGAATTGGAAGGCCGCAGTTTAGCCAGGGATCCATATGTGCATAAAGCTTTATTCAAAGGACAATTCAACGTATCTACCGAAATTTTAAGCGCGGAAGAGTTGAATAAATTCGGGCTTCTTGATAAGGCAGAGATTCCCGGGATAGAAAATACAGAAGCGCTTATTATCAGGTCAACTTTTCCGGTGATCAACCAAAATGAGATCGTTATAGGTTCGATGGTTGCCGGTTACCTGTTGAATAACAATAACGGTATAATTGTCGAATTGATAAAGAAAGACACCGGTTTAGTCTCTAGTATTTTTATGGGAAATACGAGGATTTGCTCGAATGTGCCTTCTCAAGGGAACGAATATGCCATCGGCAGCAAATTTGATTCGGCCAGGGCAAAATATGTGCTTGAGGAAGGTAAAGATTATATAGGCCATATATGGGTAATGAAAGAAAAGTATTTAGCCGCCTATACTCCGATTTTTAACGGAGATAAAAGAATAATAGGTATTCTCGGCATAGGTCTTCCCGAGAAGTCCGTTTTTTGGTTAAGGGACAGCCTCACAAAGATGTTTATCATTGCTGTGTTGTGTTCTGTTGTTTTAGCTTTGATATTCGGTTTTTATAGGGGTGGAAGTATTGTATTTGCCATTAGGAAATTGAGATCGGGTATGGAAGCGGTGATAAAAGGAAATTATGAGCATCGTATCAAAGTTAATTCTAAAGACGAAATAGAAGAATTGAGCGATTACTTTAATAAGATGATATCCCGATTACAGGCGGCGACCAAAGAACTGATGGAAACAGAAAAGCGCTTAATTCAATCTGAGAGGATGGCGGCAATCGGAAGAATGGCCGCAGTCTTAAGCCATGAATTAAAGAACGTTTTTGCCGGAATTCAGACCAGCGCATATTATTTAAAGGGAAAGATTGCTAAAAATCATCCCGAGTTGCCCCAATCGTTTCGGGATATTGAAGAAGAAATAGGCCATGCCAACAATATTATTGAAGGTGTTTTGAATTTTACCCGGCCAAAAAATATCCTTCTCGGTGAAGCGGATTTAAATCAGATAATTGAAGATGCATTGGCTTCTCTCGAAAAGCAGGGATTGTTTAAAAAAATAGAGGTGATTAAAGAGTTAGACCCAAATATCCCGGTAGTAAACGTAGATAAGGTCCAGATGAAGGAAGTCTTCTTGAATTTAGTGATTAATGCTGTTCAGGCTATGCCGGAAGGAGGGGAATTGACCCTTATCACGAGGCAGAGCGAAAAATTCCTGGAAGCGGAAGTGATTGATAACGGTTTAGGCATCCCCGAGGAAAACCTGGAAAAACTCTTTATTCCGTTCTTTACCACTAAAAGCAAGGGTTTGGGATTAGGATTATGCATCATTAAGGAGATAGTCGAGAAACATGGCGGCACCGTTGAAGTTAAGGCAGGATTAAATAAGACAACGAGTTTTATTGTGAAGTTGCCCTTAAGAGGCCTCGGCTAAAAGGTTGCTGTTTAATATTGACGCTATTCTTGGTATCCTTAATAACTTAAGCAATAACAATGGTCAGGTATAATGAATAATGAAAATCATATTCTTATCGTTGATGACGATAAGACAATCTGTAAGAATCTAAAGTTAGTCTTGGATAATGACGGATACGACGTTATCGCTGTCGATAAAGGCGCTTTGGCTATTGAGCAGGTAAAGGAGCGTTTCTTTAATGTTGTGCTTTTGGATTTAATGTTGTCCGATGCTAATGGCATTGAACTTTTGCGGGACTTTAGGCAGCGGTCACCCGAAACCTGTTTTATTATATTTACCGGCTATGCCAGTATCCCTTCGGCGATAGAGGCATTGAAAGCGGGGGCTCACGATTATATTATTAAGCCTTTTGATATCGATTACCTGAAGTTGATGATTAAACGCGGTATCGAGAAACAAAAATTGGTTTTCAATAATAGATGTTTACTGGAGCATCTGGAAAAGGAAAAACAAAAATTGGGGGTTATTTTACAGGTAAACAGGCAGATAGGCGGGATCTTAAATCTGGAAGGGTTGACGGATTTTGTTGCTGAAATGGCAGTTAAGATTGCTGAAGCAGAAAAAGCTTCGTTGATGATAATAGATGAATCTGCGGGCGAGTTGGTCCTTAAGGGTTCAAAAGGTCTGGATAAAGAAAAAATAAACTGGCGCGTAAAAATCGGCAAGTTGATTTCCGGATGGGTTGCTCAGGAAGGGGAAGCTTTGCTTGTTACTGATATCGATAGCGACCCCAGGTTTAAAACTTATGCAAAAGAGGCCAGATATAGGACCAAATCTTTTGTTTCATTGCCTCTTAAAATAGATACCCGCATAATCGGGGTAATGAACGTTACCGATAAAATAGCCAAGACAGAAATCTTTACGCAGGATGATTTAAGGTATTTATCTCTTGTGGCGCATCAGACCGTGATGCAAATTGAGAGTATACGTTTGTATGAGAAATTGTCATCTCTGGTAATTGAGGACTCATTAACCAATATTTTTAATCATCGCCACTTTCAGGAGCAACTTCAGCTGGAGATTTTACGTGTTCAACGGTACAAGCATCCTTTAAGCCTGATAATGTTTGATGTTGATTTCTTTAAGGCCTACAATGATAACCATGGCCATCTGGAAGGAGATAGGGTTTTAAAAAGTTTTGCCGCTACGATGAAGAAGTATAGCCGTAAAGTGGATATCGTCAGCCGTTATGGAGGCGAAGAGTTCATGATCATTTTACCTGATACCGATACTCAAGGCGCGATGATTGTGGCGGAGAAAATCAAGGAGGCTACCCGGGCAATAGGCATAACAGTGAGCGGCGGTGTTGCCAGCTATAAGGTAGATATGAGTAAAGATGATTTGGTGTCTTGCGTTGATCAGGCTTTATATAAGGCAAAGTCTCAAGGCAGAAACAGGGTCTGTGTTTTTGAATAATTCTAGAAAGCGAGGGATTTATGGCGCGTTTTGACGGCAGGGGGCAGGATAAAATAAGGAAAGTAAATATTACCCGTAATTACATCAAATATCCGGAAGGTTCTTGCCTTATTGAATTTGGAAATACAAAAGTTATCTGCACTGCTTCGGTAGAAGAAAGCGTGCCTCCGTTTTTAAGGGGGAGCGGAACCGGTTGGGTTACTGCTGAATACGGAATGCTTCCGCGCTCCTGCGATAAGCGTATCCCAAGAGGAAAAGATTCCGGACGGACATATGAAATACAGAGGCTTGTCGGCAGGTCCCTGCGCACTGTTACTGATATGAAATCTTTGGGCGAGCGTTGCATTTGGCTGGATTGTGACGTAATACAAGGGGATGGCGGGACTCGCACCGCCGCCATTACCGGAAGTTTCATTGCTTTGGTTGATGCGTTGCATAAGCTCAAGAAGTCCGGATTGATAAAAGAGATTCCAATTAGTGACTACGTCGCCGCAATCAGCTTGGGAATCGTGAATGGAGAAATGCTTTTGGATCTGTGCTACGAAGAGGATTCTAAGGCCGAAGTGGATATGAATGTCGTTATGACCGGCAATGGGGAGTTTATCGAGATCCAGGGGACAGCCGAACGCAAACCTTTCTCAAAAGAGAAGATGGACAAATTGCTCGGGCTTGCCCAGAAAGGAATCGAAGATTTGTTTAGTATACAGCGTAAACTAGTCGGTGATTTGATATAAATGGAATTAATAGTAGCGACTAAAAATAAAAAGAAACTTCAAGAGATAAAAGATATTCTTAAAGATTTTAAATTGAGAATAAGTTCTTTGGCAGATTGCGGTATCAGCCCAAGGATTGTTGAAAACGGCAAGACTTTTAAGGAGAATGCCGTAAAAAAAGCGGTTAAGGTGGGACGAGTTACCGGCAAGCTTAGTCTCGGAGAGGATTCCGGACTTTGCGTTGAGGCGTTAGACGGCGCTCCGGGGATTTACTCAGCGCGTTTTTCGGGAAAAAACAAGGATGACATCCGGAATAATACGAAATTGCTCAAACTCCTTAAGGGTTTGCCGCTAAAGAAAAGAAGAGCGCATTATGTTTGCGCTGTTGCTTTGGCGGATAGAGATGGGTTGATTGGCGTTGTGGAAGGAAAATGCAGCGGCTTGATTGGTTTTGAATTGAAGGGCCGATATGGATTCGGTTACGATCCGCTGTTCGTTATTCCTAAATTCCAGAAGACTTTCGCTGAACTTGGCGAGCGCATAAAGCATAAGATGAGTCATCGTTATCGCGCGCTAAAAAAGGCCCAGAAAATTATCAAGAAATATATTGTTAAGCGCAAGGGCGGTTGATATAATAATTTTTTAGGCAATGGCTCTGGGCTTGCGTTAGTGTAATACAAGCTCGGAGCGTTTTGCGGAACTTAAAAAAGCGGCAAAACGGGGCGTGGCTCAGTTTGGCTAGAGCGCTTGCTTTGGGAGCAAGAAGTCACAGGTTCAAATCCTGTCGCCCCGACTAAAATCTGCAATTTGAATAAATAATGCGCCTGTAGCTCAATTGGATAGAGCAACTGCCTTCTAAGCAGTAGGTTTGGCCGTTCGATCCGGCCCAGGCGCACAAAACAGTATGTAAAGTAGTCTCTAGGGTGGGTCAAGGGATGAATAAAATAGAGAAAATCATAGGGTTAGTTATCATAACCCTTGCGATAATTTTTGGGGCAATATACCTATTTTTAATCTTGACGGGCAAGGCGATTATTGCCAAAGAGATTGAGAATTTGACCCGCAAGAAGACCACTATCGGGTATTTTAATCTTAGCCCGGCTTTTAATCTGGAATTAAAAAATCTTAAAGTCGAAGGTTTGGCTAAAATTAAGTCTATTTCCGTTTCTTCAAACCTGCTCAGTTTTTTTACCGGCAGGATAATTTTTAATAGCGTTAAAATAGTTTCTCCGGAATTTACTTTTATTAAAACTCCGGTTGTAGTAGTTAGGGAAGAAAGCACAAGTAAAGATGTTATATTGCCGGTTTCCCCTATGCCCAAAGAAATAAAATTATTACCTGTTGGTTTTAGAAAGATTATTATAGAAAATGGCGTAGTGAATTATATAGACCAGACCATAAGCCCAAACGGGATAAAAATTGTATTAAAAGATATAAGTTGCAAGGTTTACAGCCTCTTTTTTTATCCGCGGAAAATAGCTACCGCTTTCGAACTTAAAGGCAAAATCCCCTGGAGAGAAGGGCAAGACGTTGGAAAATTGGATATCGACGGTTGGATTAATTTCTTTAAAAAAGATATGCAGGTAACGCTAAAGATTAAAGATATCGATGCGATTTATTTATATCCTTATTACTCTGCTTGGGTAGATTTGGAGAAAGCGCGCATTGAAAAGGCAAAGCTTAATTTTACGATCGATGCCAACGGTTTGAACAATAATATCAATGCCGACTGTCATCTGGAGCTGACTGACATGGTGCGTAAGCCGCTTGAGCCCGGACAGGAAGAAGAAAGGGCTTCTAAACTTACCAATAAAGTTTTGGATATGTTTAAGACTATTGATCAGGGGAAGGTGGAACTCAAGTTTTCCATAAAGACTAAGATGGATAGCCCGCAATTCGGATTCGGAAGTTTTAAAGGCGCTTTTGAGGATAAAATTTCGAAAGGCATCGGCGCTTTGAGTCCGAAGCCGGAGAACGCCTTGGCTTTGCCTCTTAAAATTATGGAAAACGGGGTAAGGAGTTTCACGGATCTAAGCCGGGCGATGATTGATGGAGTATTCGCTATTGGAGGCGAAATTGTTAATGCAGGAAGCAGTTCGACAAATAATAAGCAATAGTAAATTTATTTTTTTGTGGTAATCTTTTAGTAATAGATTAATGGTGGGTATAGCTCAATTGGTTAGAGCGTTAGACTGTGGCTCTAAAGGTTGCGGGTTCGATCCCCGTTACCCACCCCAGTAATATCCCTCTCGACGGGAGAGGTCAGTGAATGATAGTGCTGATTCTGACATAGGATCAGCACTATTTTTATGTCCTAGGGGGTTAAAGACTTGGGGCATTGTTACCGTTGAGCAAAACTGCGATGTCAGTGTCCGTATTTTCAGAGCCCAGAGCATCCGCAAATATACCGAAATAATCTCCAAATTAAGCCAATATATCTCCTATTTAATGGCGGCTATTTAATGCTATTTTTACCGATAATGTGTTAAGATAGAGCAGTATAATGGAGCATTAAATAGAAATAACCACAAAGTTTGGAAATGAATCTAGATAGCTTTGATATTGAGAGAGTGAAAGAGGCCATAAAACAATGGGCTAAAGAAAGGCCTTTTATAAAGAAAGTTTATCTTTTCGGTTCAAGGGTGACTGGAATTAGGAAGGATGGGCGGCCTGTAGGACAAGATAGTGATTTAGATGTAGCATTGCAATTTGATCCTTTCCCTGGAGATTCAAATTTATTGACTACTTGGGTTGGTGAAAGCAAAAAATGGCATGAAGAATTACTGGCAAGATTACAATTTAAGGATGCACAGGGTTTAGACTTGCAGAGGTATGATCCAGTAGAAACGCCTCATGTCGCAGATTATATAAAGAAGGGTTCTGTTGTAATTTATGATTCGGGTCTAACCTAATAATCTTTCCCAGATTTCTTTCTGTTTTTCCCAGTCTAATTCTTTGGCAATTTCATTGACTTTATACTCAGGTATATCAAATATCTTTCCATCTCTGGAAAGCAGTATCTGCTCCTGAATTTCCGGACATAAAAATAGCATTCCCATTATCTGACATATTCTCACGTGGCTTAAATTAAGCCATCCAGCCACTTCTTTTAGATCCTTGGTTTTGCCTTTAGCTATGAGGCTGTCTATCTGATGGGCTAGGGTTAAATTCTGGAGTAGTTGAGGTTCGGATTGTATTAGTCGATCCTTAGGCGATATGCGCTGATATTTCAGCTCTGCCTTTGTTACATTAAATTTATGCGATTTCTGCGTTTTATTAAGAATAATCTCAAGGATCGCTGAATCACCGTCATATTTTATTTCCTTAACGATATCTTTAATGACGGCTATTTTTTGGCTTAAGGCATAACCTTCCCATGATTCTGGGTTAATTCTCTGATCATCAGATACTTTTCTGAGGCACTCCATCACCTTGGATTCCATAAGTCCTGCGTTTACAAGCCGCGTAGGGCACTCATGGTAGCCTCGTTTCTGCGCATTCAGGCAGACATAATGAAAGTATCGCACGTTGCCGTATTTTACGTTATGAGTTAGATACATTGACGAATTACAGGCACGGCAGCGCAGTAATCCGCCTAACAGGCTTATCTGCTTAGTTATAGGCGCGCGCATCTTTGGTTTATCGGGATTTGTATGTAATGCGTCTTGAACCTTTTGAAAAGTTTCATCATCAAGGATGGGCTCCTGTTCTCCGGTATAAAGAGTGCTTTGGTATCTGACTTTGCCGGCATAATACGGATTCTTTAATATTTTCTCTACGGACGTATGTGAGAATTTGACGCCTCCGCGCTGCTTGTCTTCGGCTAATTTACGGATTTTCGTTCTATAACCTTTTGTATTAATTATTTTAGTGACACCTAAAAGCGAATGTTCTTTTAAATATAGCGCGAAGATTTCTCGGACAAGCTTCGCCTCTTGCAGGTTTACAATCAGTTTATGATTTTCTTTATCGAGATCATAACCTAAAGGTATGCACCCACCGATCCACTTGCCTTTCTTTCTGGCAGCGCCCATTTTATCGCGTGTGCGCTCGCTTATGATCTCGCGCTCAAACTGGGCGAAGGAGAGGAGGATATTCAAGGTAAGCCGGCCCATCGAGTTTTGCGTATTGAAATGCTGTGTTACCGAAACAAAAGTGACGCTATTCTGATCAAAAAACTCCAAGAGCTGGCTAAAATCAAGAAGGGAGCGCGATAACCTGTCTACTTTGTATACAACTACGCAGTTAATCCTGTGGGCTTTAATGTCTTCGATGAGTTTCTGAAGTGCAGGCCTATCCGTATTGGCGCCTGTAAAGCCACCGTCATCGTAGCATTCCGGTAAAATGACCCAACCCTCGGCTTTTTGGCTCTGAATGTAGCTTTCCGCGGACTCGCGCTGGTTATCAAGGGACGTAAATTCCTGCTCAAGCCCTTCCGAAGTGGATACACGCGTATAAATAGCGCACTTAATTACAGGTTTTTCTTTTTCTGGTTTCTTCTCCATAATATTTCCTATAGATTAAAGAACGAAAATCCGTTCCAGTGAGCGCCTGTAAGCTCAAACGCGATTGAGCTCAGGCTCTTATAATATTTATCTTTATATTCAAAGCCTTTATCCAATACCTTTACGTGAACATCCTGGCCTTTGTATTTTTTATGAATAACGCTGCCGGGAATGGGCAGCCGCTTATCGCGCATAAAGGGGATAGAAACGACATTCTTGCCTGCAGCAACAACCTGCGGTCTAAGCGCTTTATTATTGATAGGGTCGTATTTTTCAATAAGGTCTATAATTCTCATTTTTGCTTCATTCGAAAGCCCACCTTCAGCCATTTCCTGTAGCTTATAAGCGATCTTTTTTATAAGATACGGCTTATTAGCGCAGGGAGCTTCAACCGCGAATAGCTCTTTATAGCAGCTTTGGATCTTCGCTAAAGGCGCGTCTTTGAGCGCTTGTATCTGTTCCGAGATATTTTCTTTCATATGCTTAACCTCTCACTATGCAATTGGGGCATAGGTTTCGCAACAAGTCAAGGGAAATAGAGAAGCATTTTCGGTTGTTAAGGGGGCCAAAAAGGAGTATAATTAACTTCAATATGAAATCACCTATCTTAAATTCCCCATACCTAGAGCCCGCTCGCCATTTTAAATCAGATGAGCGCGGAATAACTGATGAGGTTTTAGAATTACGACGGCCTAGTAGTTTCTATATTCCTGTTCCAAGAGCAAAAACTAAAGAAAAACAGCTTGAGCTTAATATCGCTGAAGGCGCTTTTGGTAGCGAATTACAGAAAGAAAATGAGTTTATTAATAAAATTAGAGGCAAAATTAAGGAATGGAGAGATGGGGGATATCAGGGGTTAACAAAAACTTCTCGAGAGCTTCTTGCTTATTGGAGCGATGAAACCAGGGAAAATAAATTATTTTTCTGCCAAATCGAGGCACTCGAAACTTTAATGTTTATAAATGAAGTTGCAGAGAAGTCTGGCGAGAGCTGGATAATTAATGAACTTAAAAAAGCAAGCACTAATGCAAATCCTGGGTTATACCGCATGGCTTTCAAAATGGCAACAGGTTCAGGCAAGACAGTTGTTATGGCAATGATTATTGCTTACCATACACTTAATAAAATTCGCTATCCACAGGATGCTCGATTTACCGATGCGTTTGCGATTATCACGCCAGGGATTACTATTAAGGATCGGCTTAACGTCTTATTGCCAAACGATATAAGTAACTATTATCGGAAACGAGATATTGTTTCCCATCAGGATTTTGAGCTACTACAACAAGCCGTTATCTTAATCACCAATTTTCATCAGTTGGAACTACGTCAAAATCCCCGTTTCCAAGTTGGGTCAGTTATGAAGGCAGCAGAAATTATAAAAGATGAAGCTATTAAAGAGACCCCGATGACTATGGTTAATAGAGCCTTTAAGAGTTTATCAGGTAAACCACGGATCTTAGTAATTAATGATGAGGCTCACCATTGTTACCAAGAAAAACCAACAGAAGAAAAATTATCCGGAGATGAGCGCCAAGAAGCTGATGAAAATAATAAAGCAGCACGGGTTTGGCTTAATGGGATATCCGCTCTTTCAAAGAAGAACACTATTAATGGAGTAGTTGATCTTTCAGCTACTCCATATTTCTTGAGCGGTTCAGGATACCAGGAGGGCACGTTATTTCCCTGGACTGTGTACGATTTTTCGCTTTTGGATGCATTAGAGTGTGGCGTAGTAAAAATCCCACGACTACCGATTGAATCAGATACCATTAGACAAGAAGAAGAACCCGAATTTCGTAATTTATGGCTGTATGTCCGCGAGAATTTACCTAAAAAAGGTTTAAAAACAGGAGGCAAGGATTATCTGTCAACTCTTGTATTGCCTACTAAATTACAGGAAGCGCTGGAGTCATTATATGGTAATTATGAGCAATATCATAAACGCTATGCTGAGATTAAGAAGACCAATTCTTCCGTAATGCCTCCAGTTATGATTGTTGTGTGCAATAATACTGCAGTTTCAGAATTAGTTTATCGTTGGATAGCCGGCTATGAAGTTGAAACAGCGACAGGTAGATTTAAAATAGAGAAAGGCAATTTAGAGTACTTCCGAAATGAGAATGGAGTGCAGTTTCTTGACCGTCCTAATACGCTACTTATCGATAGCGCTCAACTAGAAAGCGGAGAAAAGATAAACGATGATTTTAAAAAGATTTTTACCAAAGAAATTGGCGATTTTCATAAGGAATATCGCCATCGGTTTCCTGGGAGATCAGAGCCTAGCGATGAAGAGCTTTTGCGTGAGGTAATGAACACTGTTGGGAAGCCAGGTAAGCTAGGCGAAAACATTAAGTGCGTAGTGTCTGTGTCTATGTTGACTGAAGGATGGGATGTAAACACGGTTACTCATATTTTGGGAATCAGAGCTTTTTCGACACAGCTATTATGTGAGCAAGTAGTCGGAAGAGCCTTAAGGCGCGTCGATTATAGCGTCGATGAAGGAACAGGCCTTATGACACCAGAATATGCGGAAGTATATGGAGTCCCTTTCAATTTCTTAAAGGCCGAAGGAACTACACCTCCACAGCCGCCAAAAGTTATCCATCGCGTACGTTCATTGGAAGAGCGCGAACAATATGAAATTACCTTTCCGCGGTTAGAAGGATATAGATATGAGTTGGATGAGACAAAACTTAATGCAAAATTCACTGATGAATCAAAAACTATAATTGAAAATGAGCCTACCGAGGTTACATCTGGCGGTATTATTGGCGAGACTACAGTAGAAAAGCTCGAAAAGATAAAAAGTCGTCGAGATGGCGAAGTTATAATACGACTTGCAGAAGCTTTACTCAAACGTTACTATATGGACGCCGATGGTACGGAAAAATACTGGCTATTTCCACAACTTAAAAAGATCTGCGAAGAATATGTAAAAGGGTATGTTGTTTTAAAGGATCGCATGGTAATTGGCTATCTATCTGTAGGGGAATATTTTTCTGGTGCTCTGACTAAGATTCAGCAGGGGATTGTTTCAGCGCATTTAGCCGAGCAAAAAGAAAAGAAACTTCTTCCCGTGCTCGCTCCTTATGATACTTTGGGTTCAACTCGGTATGTGGATTTCTTGACTACTAAAGAAGTGCAAAGTACAGTAAAGAGTCACGTTAATTATGTCGTGGCTGATACTCAAGAATGGGAGCAGGGAGTTGCAAAAAGACTCGAACAAATGCCGGAGGTTTTGTCCTATGTAAAAAATCAGAATTTGGGTTTTGCTATTCCTTATGAGCACCAAGGCGCAGCGCATTCTTATAACCCAGATTTTATTGTAAAGCTTGAATTACCGGATAAAACAATATTAAATTTAATACTTGAAGTTACAGGTAAGAAAGATGACAAGAAAACAATCAAAGTTAAGACGGCTCGCGAGCTATGGATTCCCGCTATAAATAATTATGGGAAATTTGGTAAATGGGCCCTGTTAGAAGTGCAGGATATCCATGAGGTTCAAAATTTGATCCGAGCGGGTTTAAAGAATGGATTTAATAAAATAGGAAATAATTTATGGGACGCAAAAGATTAGAATCACGCACTACCGATGCTGCCGCAGTAGCATCGTATAAACATAAGGATAAACGTAAGAGAATTCCTACTCAGGAAGAGTCTATCAAGCTTTCTGTCCGTGAAAAACAGCCTGTAAAGAAGCGATACGATTATGACCCTTCTCTTGACCCTCAGATGATTTGGGCCGGGAAAAAAGAAGCAGGTAGTGAGCTATCTGTTTCAACGGTTCCTATATATGTCCAAGAAAAAATCGCTACCGAGGCTATTATTGCAAGGTTGAAGCAAGGAGCAAAAGATGAAATGCAGTTGACGCTTTTTGGTGAGACGACCCAGCAACAATTTGATAAAGCAGTTGAATTCTATAAGCATGAAGATAATTGGCAGAATCGCATGATTTTAGGTGATTCGCTGTTGGTGATGAATAGCCTTCTTGAGAAAGAAGGAATACGCGGTAAGGTTCAATCGATTTATATTGATCCGCCTTACGGAATTAAGTTTGGTTCAAATTGGCAAGTTTCAACTCGGAAGCGCGATGTCAAAGATAATAAAATTGAAGATTTTATCCGACAACCAGAACAGGTTAAAGCGTTTCGTGATACCTGGGAATTAGGCATACATTCTTATTTGGGTTATTTACGCGATAGATTAATTGTTGGGCGTGAACTTCTAAATGAAAGTGGTAGTTGTTTCGTACAGATAAATGATGAAAATGTGCATTTAGTGCGAAATGTTATGGATGAAGTATTTGGAAGCGGGAACTTTTTGAATTTAATTCAATTTAGGACAGCAAGTACAAAACCGACAAAATTACTTTCAGGAGTTTGCGATTTTATTATCTGGTATTCAAAAGATAAGAGTCAGGTAAAGTACCGAGAGTTATTTAATACAAGAGGAGCAGCTAGCGAAGAAGAATTTGAAACCCAACCTCTTGAAGCTAGCGGACCTCAATCTCTTTATTCATTTAAATTCAAGGGTAAAACGTATAATCCTAGAAATGGTTGGAGAGTTAGTGAATCTTCACTAAAAAGGTTAGCGGAGTTAGGGAGATTGGAAGTAGTAGGAAAAGCATTGCGTTTTAAAAAATTTCCAGCAGATTTTCCATTCCTAAAAATCAACGCAACATGGACAGATCTTTGGGCGGAACAAAATAAATCTTATGTTGTACAGACTTCAGCAGAGGTAATCAAGCGGTGTTTATTGATGACTACTGATCCTGGAGATCTGGTTCTCGATCCAACCTGTGGCTCTGGCACAACAGCATATGTTGCTGAGCAATGGGGAAGGCGATGGATAACCGTTGATACTTCCCGGGTTGCATTGGCGTTAGCTCGTACCCGTATTATGACAGCGAAATTTTCTTATTATAAGCTTAAAGAGAAATATAATATTGGTTTTGGTTTTGAATATAAAACTGTGCCTCATATTACACTTAGGTCTTTAGCCAATAATGAAGATCCGGAGCAGGAGGTACTTTACGATCAGCCAAATGAGGATAAGAATATAGTTCGAGTATCTGGTCCTTTTACAGTCGAGTCTCTTTCACCACATCGTGTTTCCGATGCTCAGGAAGTGGTTTCTTCTGAGCGTTTTGTGGATACCGTGGTAGCTAATCTTTTAAAAGCAGGAGTACAAACTGGTGAGAGGGCTGCGAGACTAGAATTTGTGAATTTAGACATCCTCCCTGGTGGGCCTGAAATTCAAGCCTCTGGTGAATATAAGACAGCGCAAGGATTAAAGAAAGTAGCTGTTGCTATTGGTCCTGAATTTGGTAGCGTTGATGATGACTTTATACGCGATGCAGCTAAAGTCGCTAAGAAATTCGCGGATCTTCTTGTTGTTGCGGCAACATCTTTTGAGGCATCCGCGTTTTCAGAGCCGTACGAAGAGGAAAAATTACGTATAATGAAAGTAAAGATTAACCCTGACTTATCAATGGGAGATCTTCTTAAGAAAACCGGTTCAGGAAATCTTTTCCTCGCTTTTGGAGAACCGGATGTAAAAGTTAAGCAGACTAAAGAGGGGGTTGTTGTTGAGATACTAGGTGTGGATATATACGATCCCGTAAAAAGCGAGATTCGCTCAAGCGGTTCCGGAGACCCAGAGCATGAAATCGCTGCCTGGTTTATAGATACGAATTATAACGGTGAGGCATTTTTTGTCACGCACGCATATTTTCTAGGTGCAGATAAGCCCTATGAGAAGTTGAAGAAGGCCCTCAAGGCAGACATTAAAGAAGACGCCTGGGACGATCTCTACTCTACTATTTCCCGCCCATTCTCAAAACCAAAGACTGGAAAGATTGCTGTGAAAGTTATCAACCACTATGGCGATGAGGTAATGAAGGTTATTAGTTTGTAATATTGATTCCGGAACGATAATTTTCTGCTTCAACTGCTCTTTTATCCTGTCAACCATACTACACAATATATTGTTATAATTTATTAGTTTTACCCTACATATTGTATTTTTTCATTGACAAATAAAGCTGTCGGTGATATACTTTAGAACGATAAGCGTTACGCTTATCGTAGTTCTTTGATATCTTCTCTTCGGTCTATCGGAAATGTACCCTTTTCCCAGCAATAGCATTTTAAGCTTACGCTGTTCTCGAAAAGAGACTCTGCAATCTTTCTTTTTTTGATTTTCCTCTTCGATTATCTTTTTAGGCTGGCAATTAGCTAAGAAGTTTAACCGAACGGGCAATAGCAGTTGCATTGGCATAGTTCAGAGGTAGCCAAGCAAGAAGGATTGCAATGTAGAACAAAGGATAATCAACAGTATGTAGGTTTATCTTTCATTGGGGAAATATATCCCAAAATATAGGAGCGAACAAATCAAAGAAGAAAGGGGGTGGTAAAATGAATAGATCGAAACAAAAAAAGAGAAGAAATTCTCTTATGTTTGGGGAGATCGAGGTCACCAAGAGAATAGTATTTGCCAAGAGTCGCGGACAGGCTAAAGCAAGAATGGTTGTTAAAGCTTTTGCTCTGTTTGCTGCAGCGTTACAGGCTCTAAGCGCGATTATTGAGGCAATTACTAAAATCGTAAGGTCCTTTATTTCCCAATGTATAATGCAGTCGCGTCATGACTTCTTTATAGATTTGATCGAGATGAATAACATTACTAATGGATGGCAAAATAAATGCGTTAGCAAGTTCAGTTTACTACACCCTTTCTTATAAAATAGGGTATAGTGAAGAAAAGCTTCGTAATATTGTAGCGCATTTTAAGGAGAATTATCGTAAGCGAAAAATAATTGATAAAAAGGGTAAAGAGCGTGTTATTTTCTCCCCTTCGAAAGACCTTAAGAAACTTCAGAGAACTATTCTCGCCTGTATTTCTAAAAAAACTTCTCTCCCGGAGACCTTCCACGGATATAAGAAAAAGAGGTCCAATTTAACAAACGCTCGTTGTCATCTAAATAAACGGATTATTACAAAATTAGATATTAAGGATTTCTTTCCGAGCGTACATTTTAAGAAAGTATTATCATTATTTATGAACTCTGGTTTTAATAAACAGGAATCAAAGATCTTGTCAAGATTGACCACCACCTGTTACTGTCTTCCTCACGGATTTTCTACTAGTCCAATGCTGGCAGCTTTGATGTTGAGAAATTTAGATAGGCGACTAAAAACATTATTTACGAAGGAGAAATTGGATTATACTTACACATTTCTTTCTGATGATATAACTATATCGGGGGATAAAAATATTAAGGCTTTGAAGAGACTTATTGGCAAGATTTTTCGACAAGAGGGCTTTGCGATAAATAAAGATAAAATCGAAGAACAGCCGTACTGGAAAAAGCAAGAAGTTACCGGTATTACTGTTAATAAAAAATTAAATGTGCCATATTCTTATCGCCATAATCTAAGAGCTATTATTAATAATTGTATATCTTCTGGGCCTAGAAGTCAGATAGCCAGATTTAACCTAGAATTCGTTACTAATAAAAAGGGTGATGCTAGCTTGGCTAAATTTAGGGAACGTCTTTTTGGGAAAATTGGTTATGTTAGGTCAATAAATAGAAAATTGTATAACCAGCTACTCGCGGAGTTCAAGCGTATTGACTGGTATTCAAGTAATCCTGTTTTAGCAGCTAAGTAGAGATGATTAAACTATCCCGCACAAAAATCGAATTATTCCTAGACTGTCCCCGTTGTTTCTGGTTAGATATGAAAAAAGGCGTTAAGCGTCCTCCGCCGGCGCCCTATACTATAAACACAGCAATAGATGGTCTTTTAAAGAAAGAATTCGATGTTTGCCGCGAAAACGGTGTGGCTCACTATATAATTAAGAAATACAACATCAACGCCATACCTTATCAATGTGATCAAATTAATACTTGGCGCACTAATTTCACCGGCGTCCAATTCCATCACAAGTCCACAGATTTCCTGGTGTTTGGCGCAGTGGATGATGTGTGGGTTAATCCGGCTGGAGAGTTGATCGTAGTTGACTACAAGGCTACCGGAGCTACTAATTATCAGATCTACCCCGGATACAAGCGCCAGATGGAGGTCTACCAGTGGTTATTGGCTATGAATGGTTATAAAGTCTCAAAGACCGGGTATTTTCTTTTTGCCAAGGTTAACAAGGAAGGTGGTTTCGCCGAAGGAAAGCTTTCCTTTGATTTATTCCTTGAGCCTTTAGAAGGCGATTCCTCATGGATAGAAGGGGCCATAGCTGATGCTCGCAAGGCATATGACGGCACATTGCCGGCATATAAACCTGAATGTCTTTACTGTCAGTTTGGCCTTGGACAGGGTAAAGATTAAGTTTTGTCTTGATTTTTCTTAAAATTTTGATATAATATATTTAATGTAAGAGTAACATCTTACCTATAGATGCGTAACTGCATCGACCCTAAGCCGTAACTGGCGGAAAAAAGCCAAGGGTAACTCCTTAGCCTAGTAATAAGACGTTCGAAAGAACGTCGGTAAGCTAAGGTCGTAACTGACCTAAGTCTTCGCGCGTAACTGTGCGAGAAAAGAAGATTTAGGTCTTTTTGTCTAATAAACATAAAAGACCTATCACAGAAGATTACTTCGAAATTTAGTATTTAATCTGAAAAGGGAGGTCTTTTATGGACATTAGAGAAGTATCTATTTCTAGTATCAATCCTGCAACTTATAACCCTCGTGTCGATCTTACCCCTAAAGATCCAGAGTACCAAAAACTTAAACAAAGCATATCCACCTTTGGCTATGTAGAACCGATCGTTTGGAATCTCCGGACTGGTAATTTAGTTGGAGGTCATCAGAGACTGAAAATTCTCATAGATCAAGGGCTCCAAAGCGTACAGGTAAGCGTTGTTGATTTACCGTTAGACCAAGAAAAAGCACTGAATCTCGCTTTAAACAAAATAAGAGGCGCTTGGGATAACGAAAAGCTTGCAGCTTTGCTGGAGGAGCTTTCTAATTTCCCTGATTTCAATACCGAAATTACTGGTTTTGACAAGGCGGAAATCAGTCAGATATTTGATCGCTACGGAGAACAAAAGAATACGGATGATTTTGATTTCGATACAACACTTGAAAACATCAAGGAGCCCATAACTAAAAAAGGAGATATTATTGTGCTCGGTCCGCATAGAATTTTATGCGGTGATTCATCGAATCCCGATGACATTACAATTCTTATGGGTGAAGAAAAGGCGGATATGCTCGACTGCGATTTTCCATATAACGTAAATTATGGAGGCGGAGCTAAACCAAATCCAAACACGCGACCTAAAAAATCCAGAAAATGGCCTCAGATTTATTCTGATGATATGCCTCAAGCAGAATACGAAGAGTGGATGAAAACAGTGCTTACACTCATAAAGCAGTATCTAAAACCGGGGGCCGCAATTTACATCTGGCAGGGGCTTCGTCAATTCCCACCGATGTATCAGATGTTGCTCGATCTCGATTTCCATATATCTTGTTTCTTGTTTTGGTTAAAAGAGTCGGCTGCAATAACCTATGCAGACTACTGTTATAGGTCAGAGCAAGTTTTATACGGCTGGCTTAACGGTGCACCGCATTATTGGGCGGGTAAACCAGGGGAAAGTAATGTCTGGGAAGTAAAAAGAGATCCTACAAAATCCTACGTTCATCCGACCCAAAAACCCGTTCAGCTCGCCCAACGCGCGTTGCAGAACAGCTCTAAGATCGGCGATATTGTTCTGGATACGTTTTTGGGATCTGGATCTGTTTTGATTGGCGCTGAAAGTACCGGCCGACGTTGTTTTGGGCTAGAGCTCTCTGAGGTGTATTGTGATGTGATAGTTCGACGTTATATCGCCTATGTTGGCAAGGATAAGGTTTCGCAAGAAATATTAAGTAAGTACTGTAAGGAGGTTCAAGATGGAAAATAAAAAATCCGATAATGAGGAAATTTCGGCAATCATGTTACTGCAGAAAATAAAATCAGGCGAAATTAACCCAAAGACATTAAGTAAAGAAGAACGTCAGGTGTGTGTAAGCGTTCTTACGCTGCAAGAGGGTTTTACCATTGCCCAAATAGCGCAGCTTATGTGTTGCTGCGAAAAAACAATTCAACGCGACCTTGGGGAAATAAGGAAGAAAAACTCTCTCAGCCCAAGCCTTGAGTCGGCAAGAGAGATAATAGGTGAGCTTTTTATAAAGGCGCAAGTTCACGCATCTCAGCTTATGCGCTTTGCGAGAAGTAGTGAAGGTTCACTTGGCGAAAGAGTACAGGCGGAATTTTGCGCTTGGAGAGTCCGTAGGGAACTTATGGAAAAACTCCAGACATTGGGATACTTGCCATTGGTTGCTCAACGGGTCGAGGGAGAGATTTTTCACCATTTTGAAGATATGGATGGAGAAAAGGGGCCTTTAGAGCTGAAGAAGTCATTGGATATAATTGAGGCCAATGCCAAAGAAACCGGAACATTCAATGCCGAGACCGAAGAACAAATACGCCAGATCAAATCAAGGATCGAAAAAGCCGAAATAGAGTTGGCCGTGGATAACTTAAATAAAAAACAGGAGAATAATTCAGGAGGACAAAATGAACCCGACACTAAATAAAGCTAGAAACGCAATTTCCGAATTAAGAAGGATACAAGCAGAAAAATCAGTATTTTCTTTTGCCAAGACCTATATGACGCATCATTTAAAATACCCTTTAGCGCCAGCGCATTTAGAAGAGCTCGCTCTATTGTTTGATGCTACTAATAAGAGAGGTGAAAAAATTGCTTTTGCAGGACCAAGATGGTTCGGTAAATCAACTATAATAACTCTTATATATGTAGTTTACTGTATATGTTTTAAAAAAGAGAGGTTTATCGTTATTATTTCTGAAACCTCCGGACAGGCAGAACAGCTCCTCGAAAATATTAAAAAAGAATTAGTAGAAAATGAACTTCTCATGGTTGATTTTCCTGAAATCTTTGAGAATAGTGGTAGGCCTAAGCCTCCACGCTGGACGCAGGATCAGATCGAAACCAGAAACGGGATAAAAATAATTGCTTTGGGAACGCAGCAGCCGATAACGGGGAGGAAGTACGGTAAATATCGGCCGAGTTTAATTATCCTGGATGATATTGAAAGCGCGAATAAAATTTATTCTGCGGAGAGTGCCGAAAAGATGAACGACTGGTTCAATAAGAGTATACTTAAAGCTGGCGATGAGTCTACGAATTTCTTATTTATAGGCACGGTGCATCATCCGTGTTGTTTCTTTGCAGCGTATATTAAACCGCCCATATGGTATATCAAGAAGTATAAGGCAATTATCAGCGAGCCTAAGCATCCCGAACTTTGGAGTAAGTGTTTTAACATAAAGAATGGTCGGGAAGATTATAACGGAAAAAGGGGATTGGATGCGGCTCGGGATTATTATATTAGCCAAAAAGCTCTTATGGATGAAGGAATTGAGCTTCTCTGGTCCTCCAGGTGGGAGATTTTTGACATAATGAACATGAGGGATGATGATCAGATTAGTTTTAGCGCTGAATTTCAGAATGAGCCGATCGACATAAAAACAGCATTATTGAGGGTAGATTTAGCCGAATATTGGAATGGGCGTTTTAAATCGCTTGAGGAACTTCTCCACTATTTAGGAGATTATGCTGATTTCTATCTTGCTTGTGACCCATGTACAGGACTTGATGTTTCAAAGGGAGATTATAGTGCTATTACCGTGATTGCGCGCGATAGAAGAGATGGAGTTTTATATATAATAATAGCTGATATCGAACGCCGGGATGTGGATAAGACTATTACAGATATTTTGGCTTATGCAATGAGGTTTAGATTTTCAGCGGTTGGGATTGAGGCAAATGGATTCCAAGAAACAGGGGTAAAATTACTTGAAGAGCGGGCTAGAAAAGAAAGAATTTACTTACCTATCGTAAGAATCAAAAATACAGGAGATAAATATAAAAGAATCCATACCTTAGCACCGCTTCTAAAAAATGGAACTCTACATTTGAATGAGGAACACAAAATTTTGTTAGAGCAAATGCAATTTTTTCCTCATGCTAAGCATGACGACGGCCCTGATTCTTTAGAAATGTGTGTAAGATTGGCACAAGAAGAGCCGGGAAAGGTCCAGGTGGCTATACTATAGATAGGGGGGTATTGGTTAGGTAAGATTCTATTTGAAATGTAACAATTGAGGAACTGTAATATTAAATGCTTTGGCGAGCTTTGCTAGAGTGTTCAGAGTAGGCGACGAAGGTTTCTTGCTTTCGAGGCGCTGAATATATTTATATTCTAATTCAGCCAAATAAGCAAGCTCCTCTTGTGTTATTTTCTTTTTGCTACGCAACTTTTTTATGTGTCTCCCAAATTCAATATTTATATTTTCCACGCCACAATTCTCTCACAAAAAATCACACATTGACACCCGCGATAGTAGGTGTTAGTATCTAAACTAATACTTGATATTCCGCTACATTTATGCCAATGATTGATTGGCTGAATAAAGAGGTGTTTATAGAGGATAAAGGCTAAATGGCACAAGAAGAGAATACCACTGAGAATACGAAAAATTCAAAAGAAAGTATTCGTTTTGACGTTAAAACTCTTGAGCGCTACGAATTCATCAACTTTATAATCGAATATTTAAAGAATAATATTGGCGTTACCATAGAATCCCCGGCCTATTCGAACCATTTGGTCTTTTATAAGGGCTCTATTTGCGTCAAAAACAAACAATTACCTGCTGCGATAGTAGGCTATGGCGGCTCAGGCACAGACCTAAGGGATCTACCCACGCCTCTACAAACAGAGCTATTGCCTCTGGTGTTTGAGCATTGGAATAAGATATCTGCCGGTAACAGCGCAGTGCCGCTTTTAATTCTGGGGCATTCTTTCGATGAGGTATTCTTAAGAAAAATCCGCCTGCTTAAAATAGCGATTCCAGACATACGCTTAATACAGTTTATTAATGTCTATCGCTTTGAGTCTCTCCCAGAGCGCTTTCGGCGCATAAAAGAGCATTATGAAAATAACCTTATCAAGGCCGTAAAGATAAAGAACGAAGTAATGGATTTCCAGGCAGCGGTGGTG
>DJWJ01000029.1 GCA_002440965.1 Candidatus Omnitrophica bacterium UBA6233 | reverse complement strand
TTTCCCCTCACAGGGGAGGGGGTAATGATCTATGGTATCATTCCCAACAGTTTTAGAAAAAGCGGTTGCCATTTTGCTTAATTTGCGGTATCTTAATAGCAAGGATTTTATATGGACCCGACTCCGCCGGATTTTATTTCAAAAGATATTCTTTCGGATTCTCTTAGTGGAGGTTCGATTTGAAACTAACCGGTAATCCCGATGAGGTTCTAGACAATATTTCGGGTAAGTAAAACAGGAGGTGCAATATGGGTTGTGGATGCGGATGTGGAACCAAGAAGAAAAAGAAGAAGGCTAAGAAGAAATAGTTTTTTAAGTTCAGGCGCTGCCTTTAGAGACAGCGCCTGAACTGTCTAATGAAGGCTTGAAAGGAGTTTAAAAATGGATAAATACAGATGTACAGTATGTGGTTATATTTATGATCCGGCTCAAGGTGATCCCAGCGCGAATATCCCAGCAGGAACTTCTTTTGATAAATTGCCCGCAGATTGGGTTTGTCCTGAATGCGGAGTAGGCAAGGATATGTTCGAAAAAGTATAAAAAGAGGTAAGTTATGTTGCCAAAAATAACCTTTAAAGGTAACCCGCTTACTTTGGTAGGCAGGCCAATAAATATAGGAAGTAAGCCCCCTGATTTTAGAGTTGCTTCTCAGGATCTAAAGGAGGTAGGGTTATCTGATTTTAAAGGAAAGATAAAGTTGATCAGTTCTTTTCCTTCATTGGATACGCCTGTTTGCGATTTGCAAGTCAAGGAGTTCAATAAAAAAGCCGCTAGTTTATCAATTGATATAGTTGTATTAGGAATAAGCAAAGACCTTCCTTTCGCCCAAAGCAGATTTTGTTCTTTAAATGAGATCAAAAATGAAACAGTGCTTTCGGATTATAAGTATTCATCATTTGGTTTAAACTACGGCTTGCTGGTTAAAGAGCTGAACCTTTTGGCCCGTTCAGTACTGATCTTGGATAAGAATGATACTTTGCGTTATTTCAAAATTGTTCCGGAAATAACTCAAGCCGTAGATTATGCTGCAGCGTTGGAGAATCTCGAATTAATACTTAAAAACCCTTCAGTGGCAGTTAGCCAGGGATTACCTGACCATTGTAAGCCTTGCGAAGGCGTGGTTGCGGCTTTGCCTAAGGATAAGGTCAAAGAATTGCTTACCAGGCTTAAAGACTGGACGTTGGTTGAAGATAAAAAGATAACCAAAGAGTTTAAGTTCAGGGATTCCGTCGAGGCAAAATATTTCCTGGATATAGTTTCGGTAATTGCCGAAGAACAGGGCCACCATCCTACACTGACTTTAATGTATGACAAATTAAAGGTCACCCTTACGACGCATGCCGCTTCCGGGCTCACGGATAATGATTTTATCATGGTTGGGATAATCGATTCACTAGGTGGCTAAATGGCGCAAGAATTAATCGCAAGGGTCAAAGAAGTTATTCAGAGAACTTATAACGTTAAAAGTATCCGTCTTGATATTGGGGGTAAGGCAGATTTTAAAGCGGGGCAGTTCCTTGCGGTTACGTTGCAAAATAACCCGGAGCTCAAGAGATATCTTTCTATATCCAGCTCTCCGACTGAAGAGTGCTATCTGGAAATCACCAAGAAAATCACTGAAAGCGATTTTTCCCAGGCTTTTAATCAGCTTAAACCCGGGAGTCCCGTTAGTATCCAGTATCCTTTTGGTAAATTTATTTTGGGAGATCCGGCGCAAGATATAACGTTTTTATCCGGAGGTATCGGTATCACTCCGATCAGAAGCATAGTAAAATATATCGTGGATAAGAATTTGGGAACAGATATGGTTTTGGTTTATGCTAACCGTTCGGTAGAAGATATAGTATTCAAAGATGATTTTGACGCGATGCAGAAAATTTATCCCAAAATAAAAGTCGCGCATGTGCTTTGCGAAGCCAGTCCGGGTTTTAAATGCATACCCGGTTTAATCAACGCGCAAGTAATCAAGAACGAAGTGAATGATTATTTAAAGAGGAAATTTTATCTTTGCGGACCGCCGCAAATGGTTGAAGCGATGGAGAAACTATTAACCCAGGAATTAGCTGTGGGTAAAGCAAATATAATTACTGAGAATTTCCAAGGGTACTAAGGAGGGGGTTATGTCAGTCATAAAATTATTGCCGGATATATATTCTGTTGGGGTGGTGGATTGGAACATGCGCAACTTCCACGGACACACCTATACCACAAAACGCGGATCTTCTTATAATGCCTACCTGATAATCGATGAGAAAGTTACTCTTATCGACGCGGTTTACGGACCTTTTTCCGCTGAGCTGATCGAAAACATTCAGCAGGCTGTTCCTCTAAATAAAATAGATTATATTGTCGCTAATCACGTTGAAACAGACCATAGCGGCGCGCTTCCGGAAATCATGAAGCTGGCGAAAAACGCCAAAATCTTCGGGACCGAGAAATGCAAGGAAGGCTTGCAGCGTTATTATTATGGAAATTGGGATTTCCAGGTGGTTAAATCCGGGGATACATTAAAACTTGGTAAAAGGAGCTTAACATTTTTAGAAGCTCCGATGATCCACTGGCCGGATAGTATGTTTACCTATTGTCCTGAAGAAGCATTGTTGATGCCTAATGACGCTTTTGGCCAGCATTTAGCCTCTAATGAGAGATTCGCCGATGAGATTGACCAGTGCGTCTTATGGGATGAAGCGGCGAAATATTATGCCAATATACTTTGGCCGTTAGGCTCGGTTATCTTAAAGAAGATCGAAGAAGTAAAGAAAATGAATCTTCCGATAAAAATTATTGCTCCCAGCCACGGGGTTATCTGGCGTAATGACCCGATGCAGATAGTGGACAGATATGCAAGCTGGGCAAAGAATGAAACCTTGCCGAAAGTTGTAATGGTTTATGAAACAATGTGGGGCGCGACTGAAAAAATGGCCCGTAAAATCGTGGAAGGCATCGAAAAAGAAGGAATAAGCGTAAAATTGTTCGACATAACCGCTTCTGAACGCACTGAAGTGGTCAAAGAAATGCTAGACGCGAAAGGGTTTATATTCGGTTCCTCGACCCACGATAATGGCATGCTTACTACTATGGCAGGGTTTCTTGATTTTATCCGTGGGCTTAGGCCAAGGAATAGAAGTGCCGCGGTTTTCGGTTCTTATGGCTGGGCAGGAGGGGCAGTTAAGCAAATCGAAGGTATTGTCAAAGAAACCGGACTGGATTTGGCGCAAGAAGAGTTGCAAGTCAAATATATGCCTGATAAAAACGATTTAGAGGCTTGTGTCCAATTCGGAAGGAGTTTTGCCACCGCGATAAAAGGAGGTAGGTAATGGGCCCGATAGAAGCTTTGGAATTCGCGCTGGGAAAGGAAATCGAAGCCAAGAACATTTACGAGAAATTTATCTATCAGCATCCCGAAACAAAAGACATTTTTACTTTTCTGATGAATGAAGAAGAAAAGCATAAGCAGCTTATTGAAAAAAGAATCATCGAGCTAAGGAGTAAATGAAGCTACTCAGCGAATCTATTATCCAATTCTTTCATAAACAGGGTTGTGTGGTGGTCTCCAGCATTGACAATAAAGGGTTTCCGCACAGCTCATGTAAGGGGATAGTCAAAATAGAAAATGGCGGAAGGATTTATTTATTGGATGCTTATAGGGGTAAAACTTTCCAAAATCTAAAAAACAATCCTTACGCCAGCATTACTTCTTTCGATGAAGATAGATTCATTGGATATTGCCTTAAGGGAAGAGCCCAGATTCTATCCAAAGAAAAACTGGACGAGGAGATGATTAAAGCTTGGGAAGACAGGATTACTAGTAGGTTAACGCAGAGGTTGCTTAAGAATATCCGCGGAGGAACTAAAACACATCCGTCTCATCCGGAAGCGATGCTCCCTAAGCCGGAACATATAATTGTTATTGATGTAGAGGAAGTGGTTGATCTTACTCCGCATCATTTAAAGTAACACCCGGCCTTATTGGAAGAGCCGGTGTGCGCTTACTGCGCAGGGGGATTGTATGGGGAATATCTTTGCGGGCAGCGAAATAGTTGAAATTGGTATTCAAATTGAAAATAACGGCAGGGATTTTTATAATACCCTGGTAAAACAATCAGAAAATCCGAAGGCCCGGGAGGTTTTTGGATTTCTTGCCGGTGAAGAAGAGAAGCATATAAAAGTTTTTCAGGGTATTCTGGATAAAACCCAAAAATTCGAGCCTCAAAGTCTGGATGCCGATGATTATCTCGGTTATATGAAAACCTTGGCAGGAGAACATATTTTTACGCAGAAGAATCAGGGCGATAAAATTGCCCAAAGTATTAAGAATGACAAGGAGGCTATTGAGGTAGCTATCCGGTTTGAAGAGGATTCTATCGTTTTCTATGCCGGGATGAAAAAGATCGTTCCGGAGTATGACCATAAGGTAATCGATTTTCTGATTATGCAGGAAGAAAACCATTTAAAGCAGCTTCTGGATATGCGAAAACTGCTTTAGAAAGGAAAATATGGCTAAAAACGTGAAAGTTTACAGTACTCCCACCTGTCCTTGGTGTATAAGAACTAAACAATTCTTAAAAGACAATAACATCGCCTTTGAAGATTATGATGTTGGTTCTGACCATGCAAAAGCCGATGAAATGGTCGCCAAAAGCGGGCAGATGGGTGTTCCGGTAGTCGATATAGAAGGCGAAATCATCGTCGGGTTTGATAAAGAACGGATTAAAGCGTCTTTAGGGTTATGAAAATTTATGATCTTATTATTATTGGCGCAGGCCCCGCGGGGATTACTGCTAGTGTCTATGCTGCGCGTAAAAGAATGGATTTTTTAGTTATTACCGGTAATATCGGCGGACAGGCTGCCTGGAGCGGTGATATTGAGAATTATACCGGTTATCAATTTGTTACCGGCCAGGAATTGGTGCGTAAATTCGAAGAGCATATGCGTAGCTATGATACTAATGTTAAAGAAGGGGAAGGCGTAATTGAAGTAGAGAGGATCGGAGAGTTAATTTCGGTTAAGACCAATAAAGAAAAAGAGTATCAGGCTAAAACCGTAATCATCGCTTCTGGAAAGCGCTCTAAGGAATTAGGCGTACCGGGTGAAAATGAATATAAAAACAAGGGAGTTACTTATTGCGCTACCTGCGATGGCCCTCTTTTTAGCGGTAAGACAGTAGCGGTTATTGGCGGAGGAAATTCCGCATTGGACGCAGCTTTACAATTGGCAAGAATAGCGCGTAAAGTGTATGTTATTAACAATGCTCCTAAATTTGGCGGAGATACAATTATGCGTCAGAAGGTAGAGAAAACGGTTAATGTCGAGATCCTGAATGATTCAAGTGTCCTAGCTATATCTGGAGATAAATTTGTTAACTCTATTACGATAAAAAGCGGTAAAGAAGAGAAAAAACTTTTCATTGAAGGTGTATTTGTTGAAATCGGCCTCATACCTAATTCGGATTTTGTTAAAGCTGTGGAAAAGAATAATCTTGGTGAAATAAAGATCAATAATCGTAATGAAACTAATGTTCCGGGTCTTTTTGCAGCCGGTGATGTAACTGATGTTCCAGAGAAACAAATAGTTATCGCCGCCGGAGAAGGCTCTAAAGCCTGCCTGTCAGCTTTTCGATATTTAGCGCAGCATTAAATTAAATAAATGAAAAAAACAAAATTCCATGAATTAAAAGAGATATTTGTTACTTTGCATGGGCCTAAAGGCTGCGATTGGGATAAGAAACAGACCCACAAGACTTTGATCAAAGATTTGAGAGAAGAGGTAGAGGAATATATCCACGCGGCTAGAAAGAATGACCACGTGAATATGCAAGAAGAGCTGGGTGATATACTCTTGCATGTGATGTTTGGCGCTCAGATAGCGGCAAAGAACAAGAAATTCAATATTGAAGACGTAATTGATGGGCTTATAAAGAAAATCAAACGCAGGCATCCGCATGTGTTTGGTGATTTGAAGGTAAATTCCACGCGTCAGATTATCGCTAACTGGAATAAGATAAAGAGACTCGAGAAACAGAAGAAAGGTTGACAAAGCCAGGATTTTCAAGTATACTCTACTAACATAGTAGAGATTATATAGAATATGAAAATTACCTATAAAGGCGATTACGCCTTGAAAACAATCTTGGATTTAGCCGGGAATTTTAGGAGCGCCCCGGTTGCGATAAATGATTTATCCAAACGTTTGGATATTCCTACAAAGTTTCTTGAGCAGATACTCTTGGATTTAAAGCGGGCAGGATTTGTGGAGAGCAGGCGCGGTAAAATTGGAGGATATTCTCTGGCAAAAGAGCCGGCGAAAATTACCTTGGGAGAAGTAGTCCGTTTTATTGACGGGCCAATTGGGCCGATTGCCTGCGTAGATAAGCAATACTCAGGCTGTCATGATGTAGAGTCTTGTGTTTTCAGGAACATCTGGAGCCAAGTCGGCAATTCCATCTCTAAAATCATAGATCAGGTAACTTTTGAAGATCTCTTAAAAAGAACAAATAAAGCCAATAAAACATTTAATTATCAAATCTAGATGAAGATAGCTAAAGATATCACGGAATTAATCGGAAATACTCCTCTGGTTAAACTTAGCCGTTTAACTAAAAATGCTCTTGCGACTGTTGTGGCAAAACTGGAATCATTCAATCCTTGTTCTTCGGTTAAGGATCGTATCGGTCTGAATATGATCGAGCAGACGGAGAAACAAGGTAAAATTAAAAAAGATACTATTCTTATCGAGCCAACCAGCGGCAATACTGGAATCGCCCTGGCTTTTGTTGCGGCAGTAAAAGGTTATAAATTGATTTTAACTATGCCAGAGACAATGAGCCTTGAGCGCCGCCAGCTTATAAGCGCTTTTGGCGCTGAAATCATCCTCACCCCGGGCCAGGAAGGGATGTCCGGAGCAGTAAGAAAAGCCGAAGAGCTGGCTAAAAGCGATAAACGTTATTTTATTTTGCAACAATTTGAGAATCCGGCAAACCCGGATATCCACCGTCGCACTACAGCACAGGAGATCTGGCGCGATACGGACGGGAAAATCGATATTCTAATTGCGGGTGTCGGCACCGGTGGCACAATTACAGGTATAGCCGAGGTTTTAAAAAAGAAAAAGGCGTCAATCAAAATTATTGCAGTCGAGCCTCAAGATTCTGCGGTTTTATCCGGTGGAAAACCGGGGCCGCATAAGATTCAAGGTATAGGAGCCGGATTTATCCCCGGGGTCCTGAATTTAAAGATTATCGATGAAATAATCCGGGTTTCTAATGATGACGCTGCGCAAACCACAAGGAAATTAGCCAAAGAAGAAGGGATCTTGGCCGGGATATCCAGCGGCGCAGCTACTTTCGCCGCGCTAGAAGTTGCTAAAAGAAAAGAGAATAAAGGGAAATTAGTCGTTGTAATTTTACCAGATACAGGCGAGCGTTATTTAAGCACAGGGTTATTTTAAGTGACACCCGGAGCTGATCGGTATTGCGCCGGTGTTGCCCAGGTGGGCAAGGGGGATAAAATGAGAGATAGAGTTGAGAAGGCGTTAGAAAAGGTTCGTCCCATGCTTCAGGCCGACGGAGGTAATGTGGAATTAATCGAGGTAACTAATGACGGCGTGGTTAAGCTGAGGCTAAAGGGCAGTTGTGGATGCTGTCCGATGAGCTCAATGACTTTAAAGATGGGGATTGAGCGGATCATTAAACAGGAAGTCCCGGAGGTAAAAGAGGTCGTGGCAATATAATTAGAATTTTTTAGAGGAAACTGATGAAAACAATTAAAGAGATAAACGAAAAAATCAGAAAAGGCGAAGTCGTCGTAGTTACTGTCGAAGAGGTTATTGACTTGGTTCAGAAGAAGGGCGCGAAAAAAGCAGCGCAGGAAGTCGATGTTGTCACAACCGGTACTTTCGGCCCGATGTGTTCAAGCGGCGCCTATTTCAATATCGGGCACTCCAAGCCCCGGATAAAAGTCGGAGGAGGAACCTGCACTTTTAACGATGTGCCGGCCTATACCGGGTTTGCGGCAGTGGATGTCTATCTTGGTGCTACTGCTTTACCCGATGATGACCCGCGCAATAAAATATATCCGGGCGAATTCAAATATGGAGGAGCCCATGTTATTCAGGAATTAGTGGCTGGTAAGGATGTTCGCCTGGAAGCCTCGGCTTACGGCACTGATTGTTATCCGCGCAAAAAAATCGAGACGCTCATCAACATAAAAGATTTAAATGAAGCGGTCTTATTTAATATGCGCAATGCTTACCAAAACTATAATGTAGCGGTAAATTTATCGGATAAGACTATCTATACCTATATGGGTATGTTAAAATCCAATCTGGGGAATGCCAATTATTGTTCGGCAGGGCAGCTTTCTCCTTTGTTGAAGGACCCGGAGTACCGCCAAATAGGCATCGGGACTAAGATCTTCTTAGGCGGTGGAATAGGTTATATTGCTTGGCAGGGAACGCAGCATAATCCGCAAGTAGCGCGTAAAGAAAATGGTATTCCGCAGGCCCCCAGTGGAACCTTGGCAGTTATTGGTGATTTAAAACAAATGAAACCCGAGTGGCTGGTGGGAACCAGTATGTTGGGTTACGGAGTTACGCTTATTGTGGGTATCGGCGTTCCAATCCCTATTCTTGACGAAGAAACGCTTTCGCGGGCTGCGGCAAAAGATGAAGATATTTATACTCAAATCGTAGATTACAGCCAGAATTATCCGCAGTGCGTCGGTTCCTCTCTGGGCGAAGTAAATTACGCGCAGCTTAAGACTGGTAAGATAGTTATCAAAGGCAAAGAGATTGCGACTGGAAATCTCTCTAGTTATTCCAGAGCCCGCGAAATTTCCGAGGAGTTAAAGTTGTGGATTAAAAAAGGCGATTTTCTTTTGACTGAACCGGTAGCTAAATTACCGGGAAAGGAATCCGGCTATACCTTTAAAATGCTTAAAGAACGCCCGATTATTAAGAAAGAGGAGTAATTATGATTTCTAAGCGAATAGTCTTGCATTTTCCTGACCGTTTGGTGGACCAGCCTATAGTTTATAAACTGGTTAAGGAATTTGATTTACAATTCAATATACTCAAGGCTTTTGTTACTCCACAGGAAGAAGGTTTAATGGTTCTGGAATTAACCGGCAAGAGGGAGAATTTTGACCAAGGAGTGGAATATCTGCAGTCCTGCGGAGTGCGTATCCAATCCTTAAGCCAGGATGTGGTGAGGAATGAAAAAAAATGCACAAACTGCGGCGTATGCGTGCCAATTTGCCCAACCGAAGCCCTTGTGGTCGATCCTCAAACGCGCAAGGTGCTTTTTAACAATAAAAAGTGCATTGCTTGCGAACTCTGCGTCAAGATTTGTCCGCCGCGCGCCATGGAAGTGCATTTCTAAAGTTTAAATGCAGCTAAAAAACAAATTATTCAAACTTAAAGAAATACTAGAAAAGAGCGCCTCTTGCCTGATTGCTTTTTCCGGCGGAGTAGATAGCGCGTTTTTGCTTAAAATCGCTTCCTCGGCGCTTCCCAAGGATAAAATCCTTGCGGTTACCGCCAAATCCCCGACGTATCCCGAGGAAGAATTATTACTGGCGAGAAAAATAGCGCATAATTTTGGGGTAAGGCATAAGATAATCCGGACATCCGAATTAAGCGATAAAAGGTTCGTTTCCAATAACCCTAGTCGCTGCTATTTCTGTAAACTCGAGTTGTTTACCAAATTAAAAGCAATTTCCCGTAGAAATAATCTTAAATTTGTTTTTGACGCAAGCAATGTTTCCGATAAGTCTGATTTTCGTCCGGGCACGAATGCTAAGAATGAATTAGGCGTGCGCTCTCCGCTACAGGAAGCCCTCTTTACTAAACTGGAAATCCGGGCTTTAAGTAAAAAATTGGGCCTATCTACTTGGAATAAGCCGAGCCTGGCATGCCTGGCTTCGCGTATTCCTTATGGCACAAAGATTTCCAGGCCCGCGCTTGAACGCATTGATGGGCTGGAGAGAATCTTGAGAAAGGCAGGCTTTAGCCAGGTAAGGGCCAGGCATTATAACAAATTATGCCGGATAGAAGTGCCTAAAAAAGAGATCGCTAGATTAATAAACATAAACCAAAGCTTAATCGACAAGTTAAAAGAGTTAGGCTATAATTATATTACGGTGGATTTGGAAGGTTATCGCACCGGCAGCCTGAATGAGGTGATTGGAAAATGAAAAAAATATATTTAGATTACGCGGCAACAACTCCAGCTGACCCGGAAGTTGTAAAAGCTATGGAGCCTTATTTTTTCGAAAAGTTCGGTAATGCCTCCAGTATTCACGCTTATGGACAGGAAGCCAAAAAAGCTCTCGAGGATAGCCGCGCGATTACCGCTGAGTTTCTAGGCGCTAAAGCCCAAGAAATAATTTTCACCTCCGGCGGCACAGAATCAGATAATAACGTTATTTTCGGAGTGGCTGACGCGTTAGCCGGCAAGGGCAACCACATTATTACTTCGGCTATAGAGCATCACGCGATATCCGAGCCTTGCAGGGCGCTTGAGAAAAAGGGCTTTAAAGTTACTAACGTGGGCGTGGATAAAGACGGATTGGTTTCTCCGGATGAAGTAAAGAAAGCGATTACCGATAAAACCATTCTTATCTCCATTATGCATGCCAATAATGAGATTGGTTCTATCCAGCCAATCGCTCAGATCGGGAAAATCGCCAAAGAAAAGGAAGTTTATTTTCATACTGATAGCGTGCAGACTGTTGGGCACATTCCGGTAAATGTGAATGATTTGAATGTTGATTTTTTATCGCTCTCCGCGCATAAATTTTATGGGCCCAAAGGCGTGGGCGCCTTATATATCAGGAAAGGCACGCGCGTAAGCAGATTCCTATACGGCGGGGATCAGGAAAACGGCAGGCGGGCTTCGACCCATAATATATCCGGGATTGTCGGTTTAGCTAAGGCGGTTGAATTATGCTCTAAGAGTATGGACAAGGAAGCCAAATATTTAATATCTTTGCGCGATAAATTAATTAAAGAAATGCCTGAAAAAATTCCTGAGATTAGGCTCAATGGCCATCCAATCCAGCGGTTGCCTAATAATGTAAATTTCTCCATAAAATACATCGAAGGAGAATCTATGCTTTTAAGCCTGGATATGCTGGGTTTGGCTCTATCTACCGGGAGCGCCTGCACATCCAGTTCGCTTGAGCCATCACATGTTCTTTTAGCAATTGGCTTGGATCATGCGACTGCTCATGGTTCACTTAGGATCAGCATGGGTAGATGGACAAAAGATTCCGATATAAAGTTTTTATTAGAAAACCTTCCTAAAGTAGTTGAGAAACTGCGCGCTATGTCTCCGCTATACGAGAAAAAATAATGCAGAATAAGATTTTGAATCTCTTAAAGAAAAAAGAAGGCTATATTTCCGGCGAAGATATAAGCGGTCATTTAGATATCAGCCGGCAGGCGCTTTGGAAGCATATACAGGAATTAAAAGATAAGGGTTATGTTATCGAAGCGGTCCCGCATTTAGGCTATCATCTTGAGTCTAGCCCCGATAGGTTGTTTGAATTTGAAGTCTTACGCGGCCTGAATACCAAAACCTTTGGCAAAAAAATATTTTATTTCGATACGCTTACCTCAACTATAGATATGGCGATGGCTTTGGGGGTCAAAGGAGCTGCGAACGGGACCTTGATTTTAGCTGAATCCCAAACTAAGGGTAAGGGAAGATTAGGCAGGACCTGGTTTTCTCCTAAGCATAAGGGTTTGTATATGTCGTTGATTTTACGGCCGGATATGCTTCCAACCCAAGCGTCCATCCTGACACTTTTAGCCGCGGTGGGTATCTGTGATGCCATAAAGAATGCTACAGGAGTAACAACTCAAATAAAATGGCCCAATGATATATTGGCAAATAACAAAAAGCTCTGCGGAATATTGACGCAGGTAATTGCCGAAACTGACAGGATAGATTTTATGATAATTAGCGCCGGGATAAATGTGAATAACGATAAAAAATCTTTAGTTAGCACAGCTACTTCTTTAAAGGAGCAGAAAAAAGATGAAATGAGCCGGGTTAGCCTTTTGCAAGAGATATTGCGTGAACTTGAGGCGAATTATCTTGTCCTGGAGAAGAAGGGAGCTAGCCCTATTCTGGAGAAATGGCGTCAGCACAATACTACTTTAGGCAGGAGGGTGAAGGTGTATTGTCAACACAAACATGTTGAGGGAGAAGCGCTGGATATAGATACTGATGGCGGGTTGCTTGTCCGTAAAGATAACGGTATAACCGAGCATGTTATGGCAGGGGACGTTGTGCATTGTAGGTAAGCTATTGTAAACTAGAAACACATAATTGGTTGACAATTAAACGCGTTATTTTATAATATGCGTTATGCAAAAGATAAAATGGCGCGTTTTATTTTTTATAGTGATTATGGCGGGATTATGGTTTCCTGCCTTTGGCGAGGATGATTCCAGCGCCAGTTTAGAAAAAATCGTAGTTTCCAAGAGCAGGAACATTTTTCTTGAGCAGTATTCTTTGGATTCAGCGGATTTTGAAAGCTTACCCTATAGCTCACCGATAGAAGCATTAAATACTCTTCCGATGGATTTACAGAGCCGTTCTCCTCATAGCGCGATACAGGCGGATTATTCTTTACGCGGCTCAAGTTTTCAGGATGTTTTGATTTTGCTTAATGGCGAGCGTATCAATGATCCTCAGACCGCCCATTTTAATTCCGATATCCCGTTTACCAGCGCGGATATTTCCAGATTGCAAATATTGCCGTCAGCTTCTTCGTCGACTTTCGGGCCTGACGCGATTGGAGGAGCGGTTAACTTTGTCGTTAAAAAGCCGGTTGAAAAGAAATGTATTTTAGAATTATCCGGAGGTCAATACGGCACTTACTCTCAGCTTTTTAGCGTAAGCGATAAGATCAGGGATTTAGGTGTCAGGTTATCTGTAGAAAACGGACAGTCGGACGGTTTTTCCGAGGATACTGATTACAAGAAATTTACCACAAGCGTAGTTTCTTCATTGGGGCTGCCGCTAGGCTCTTTTGATTTAAGCGCAGGTTTTCAGAAAAAGGATTTCGGCGCGTATGATTTTTATACTCCGGGAATGGGGTATCCATCAAAAGAGTGGACCCGGACATATCTTCTGGATGCCGGATTTAACCTGGGCAAGGAAGGATTTATTATCAAGCCTAATTTTATCTGGCGCAGGCATTATGATAAATTTATGCTCGATAAAACAGGAGCGCGCAGCAATTTTGTCGCTAATCATCGTAACGATACCTATACTCCGAATATATATTTTCAGAAAGATTTCTTGAAACTGGGCAAGGCAGGCCTGGGCTTAGAATATGGAGATGAGCGGATAACTTCAACCACCTTAGGCAGGCACACCAGAGAGCATAAAAGCATTTTTATTGATGATGCGCTTACTTTAACTCCGCAGGTTTATTCGGTTTTATCCTTTCGTTGGGATGATTACGCAGGTTTTAATAATACTTATACCGGTTCTGCATCCTTGCGTTATGAGTTTGTCCCTTTGAATTTCCTGCATTGCGCTGTTTCAAGGAATATGCGCGTTCCCTCATTCACCGAACTTTATTACAATGATCCCACTACCATAGGTAACTCTAGCCTTAGCGCTGAGAAATCCCTCAATTACGAAATTGGCTATGAAATCAAAAAAGAGAAATTTTCCTTTGGGCCGACACTATTTTTTCGCAAGGAAGATGACTTTATCGATTGGGTATGGAATGATAGTCTCCAAAAATATCAGACCCAGAACATCTCTGGCGCGGATGTATTGGGCATAGAGATGCAATTAGGCTGGGAAATCAATAAAATTATGATCCTGAATACCAATTATACCTATATTAATAAATTCACGGATAATTCCGGTTATCTTTTAAAATACGGGCCAAATTATGCCCGGCATCTCTGGAATACCGAATTTAAATTTAAATTACCTTTTGGCGTCCAGTCAATAGGCTTTACTTATAAGCAGAAACCCGGCAGGCCAGGCTGGTTCCTGCTTAATGCCCGCTTTAATTACAATTTCAACAAAAATATGTCATTATTCCTCTCCGGCACAAATTTGCTTAATGTCGGGTATCAAGAGATAGAGGGGATTCCCCAACCCGGAAGATGGATTGATTCCGGTTTTAAGCTTGAATGGTAATGAAATATCGCTATAATACCAGCTATGTTCATTCACGTAGTTTTATTTCAAGTCGCGCCTAAAGAAGTAGCCAAATACCGTAAAGACAGCCTGATGTGGGCGGGTTTTACCAAAAAGGCGAAGGGTTTTGTGGCTTATTTTACGATGAAACGCTACGGTTACCTTAACCAGTATGCTTCGGTCTATGAATGGGATAAGAAGAGCGACCACGACCGCTTTATGCAGAAGTATCACGACTGGTTGGTAGCTAAATCTAAAGCCAAGGTTAAGGTATTGGGCTATTATAATCTTAAAAGCGTTGATAGATTTAGGTAGATTTCTTGAGTCCCAATTCCCTTGACACAACCCTCTCCCTGTGTTATTTTATCTTTGTATTCAGCTCACTACCACCACAAAGGAGGCTCTTTATATGTTTAATCTAATCTCTAACTATCTACAT
>DJWJ01000011.1 GCA_002440965.1 Candidatus Omnitrophica bacterium UBA6233 | reverse complement strand
AGGAGACAGAGAGCGGCTCAGGAGAAGTTGACTTCAACGCTGACCTGGTTGTCGAAGGCAATGTGGGGATAGGGACGGTGAATCCGGTTGGAAAACTTAATGTAATACACCCGAATTCAGCTTGGACTGGTGCTGTTGATCCTGATGGATTATTGGTTACAAGCGCAGCTAACTCTAATAAACGTTTATCACTTACTTATGATCCTACTACTGACATAGGATATATCTCGGCTGTTGAAGTGACTGTAGGGTGGAAAAACCTGGTTCTTCAAGCGCAAGGCGGCAACGTCGGCATCGGCACCACCAGCCCTGCCGGAGCTCTGGACGTCCGTAACAGTGGTAACAGCGGTGTGCGTATGGCTGATGCTAACGGTAATGTCATCGAAGGTATACTGGGAGGAGCCCTGGGTACTCTCTGGCTTAACTATACCTCTACAGGTAATGTGCTCTTGGCTAATGGAGGAGGGAATGTAGGGATTGGGACGGTGAGCCCGGAGGCAAAATTGCATGTTAGCGGTAGTGGTGCATTAACTCAGGATCTTCTTTTAGTGAAAGGCGGTGGCGGTAGCGGTAATTACAAATCTTTAAGCGTGAAGTCCAATAGTGGCGATGATCTATTCTACGTGAATGCCCTTTCTTATAATGTGATAATGGGGAGTAGTGGAACAGGCAACGTCGGGATTGGGACGACGAGCCCGGGAGCGAAATTACATATAGCTGGTGGCGATAGTGCATATGCTCTATTTGGCCCAAATGCAACATGGGGTGGATCTCTTATAGTTGGGGCTCAGACTCCGGGACCTGTATCTGGCAGGGCTCAGGTAATGTCGTCTAATGGTAATCTTCACCTTGATGCAGGCACAAGTCAAAGTGTCTATATTGGATATACTACTGCTACTGCTACATATATTAGCGGGTCATGGTATGGGTCATCTGATCAGCGTCTCAAAAAAAACATTCAGACTATCCCTGATTCGAAGGGGCTTGTTGCGATTAATAAGTTGAATCCTGTAAGTTATACACGTCTTGATAATCCGGGCGGCGGCACACAATTAGGTTTCGTTGCGCAACAAGTGCAGTCAATATTCCCTGAACTTGTCTCAAACTCTGCCGCAACAACTCTTACGCCCGGTGGAACTCTCGCTATCAACTACATCGGCCTTCTTCCTCCAATCGTGAAGGCAATCCAAGAACTCAAAAAACAAAATGAGATCCTGCAAGCAGAGAATAAACAACAGGATGCCAGGATTAAAAAATTAGAGGTACAGTTCAATAGTTCGCTTGGCTCCCCGTTTTGATTGTTCTGTCCATCTTTACTATTGTTTTCCCGCAAACGGATTAACTCCTGCAAATAAAGGGGACGGTTGTCCCCTTTATTTATTAGAGGGCTAAATAAATACTTGAAGCGACGTAATTTAGGTAGTATAATTTTAAATTATGATGGAGCTATTCAGGCCCTATATATTGGCATTTATTCCTATATTCGTAGCGGTAGATGCGGTTGCCAACATTCCGATATTTCTATCGCTGGTTGAGAATACGAGCAAAAAGCAAAAACACAAAATAATCGTGGATGCTGTTAAAACTTCCACGGCCGTTGCCATCATCTTTGTGTGTATAGGAAAATGGGTATTTTCGCTCTTAGGAGTAACAGTTCCTGATTTCCAGATTGCCGGAGGCGTTTTATTATTCGTCCTTTCAGCGCGCCTGCTTTTCCCCGGCGCCCAAAAAGACAATTTAATCCATAATCACGACCGGGATTTAGGTGTTTTTCCTCTGGGGACACCTTTAATTACCGGCCCGGCAGTCCTGACCACTACTCTTATGATGGTGAACAGTTTTGGCCTGATGCCGACGCTGGTTTCGTTAATCTTGAACATGGGTATTGTTTGGTTGACTTTGGTCAAAGCAGATGCAATCATGAAAGTCATTGGCCCCAGCGGAACAAGAGCATTCTCTAAAATTATGTATATATTATTGGCGGCAATCGCCGTGATGATGGTCAGGCACGGGGTAACCGGAATGTTGCTAAGATGATGCGCAAGGTTTTAACTTTTATTATGGCTGGCGGAAAAGGTGAGCGGTTGTTGCCTTTAACCAAAGATAGGACAAAGCCTGCAGTTCCCTTTGGCGGCATATACCGGATTATTGATTTTACCTTGAGTAATTGTATCAATTCAGGGTTGCGCAGGATGTATATCCTGACACAGTATAAATCATCTTCATTGCAAAGGCATATCCGCTTAGGCTGGAATTTTCTTCCTTCGGAATTGGCTCAGTTTATCGAGTTGCTTCCTGCCCAGCAACGAGTCGGCGAATCATGGTATCTGGGGACAGCGGATGCGATATATCAGAACCTCTATACTTTGGAAATGGATAAGCCCGATGAGGTTTTGATTCTTGCCGGCGACCATATCTACAAGATGAACTATTATAACATGATAGATTTTCACCGGGACAACGATGCTGATCTTACCGTCGGCGTGGTGGAAGTCGAGAAAGAAAAAAGCTTGCATTTCGGGGTGGTGGAGGTCGATAGTTTAAACAGGGTAATCGGATTTCAGGAAAAGCCGAAGGCTCCTAAGATTATACCCGGGAAACCAGATAAAATATACGCCTCAATGGGGATTTATGTTTTTAAACATCCTGTAATTGAACAAGAGCTGCATGATGATGCTAAGAGAATCGGTTCAAGCCATGATTTTGGCAAAGATATAATCCCGCAGATGTTAAAAAAAGGCCTTAAAGTTGTTGCTTATAACTTTGCCAGTGAAAATAAGACTGAAGGGCAATATTGGCGGGATATCGGAACCATTGACGCTTATTATGAGGCAAATATGGATTTGATTCAAGCGTCGCCGACTTTTAATATGTATGATAAAGATTGGCCAATTCGGACTTTTCAGGAGCAATTTGCTCCGGCAAAGACCGTGCATTCAGGCGAGGAAATTGCCGGAAGAATCGGTTTAGTTCTGGATTCCATCGTTGCCGGCGGGTGCGTGGTTTCCGGGGGCAAGGTGCAGCGATCAATCCTTTCTCCGAATGTCCGGGTAAATAGTTTTTCGGAAGTTTATGATTCGATCCTGATGGAGGGTGTGAATGTGAGCCGTTACGCCAAAATTAAACGCGCGATTATTGATAAAGACGTAAATATTCCTCAGGGAATGGTTATTGGCTACGATTTAGCCGAGGACAAGAAGAGGTTTTTTGTCAGCGATTCGGGAATTGTAGTTGTAGCTAAGGGGACCGAGATTAAATAGTTGATAGCGAGTAAATAGTAGGCAGCAGATAGTAGGCGGGGAAATAATGTTAAGAAAAGCCAAGATTAAAGATATAAAAGAAATCCAGGAATTAATTAATTCTTTTGCCAGGCAGGATATAATGCTGGCGCGTTCGCTTAATGAGCTTTATGAGAATATCCGTGATTTTTGGGTGGTTGAAGCAAATGGTAAGATTAGAGGTTGCGCGGCAATGCATATATCCTGGGACGATTTAGCCGAGATTAAATCTGTTGCCGTATCTAAAAAATATCATGGTAAGGGCATAGGCAGGGAATTGGTCGAAGCCTGCCTGAAAGAAGCTGTTGATTTGGGAGCGAATAAGGTGTTTGTATTGACCTATAAGCCGGAATATTTCAAGAAATTCGGCTTTAAGCGGGTTAAAAACGCTACTCTTCCGCATAAAATCTGGGCAGAGTGCATTAACTGCTGCAAATTCCCCAATTGTCAGGAGACTGCCCTCTTAAAAATATTGTAAAATTAATTTTTTATGTTATAATTTCCAGAATGTGTTCTCCCTTAAATAAGGGAAGACCCCTGGTGTATGTGCAAGGATAATACAAACACTCGGGGTCAATTTTCGGGACAAAATAGCGGAAAATTGAGGAGGAATAAATGGATTATTTGTTGACCGATGAACAGAAGATGATTAAGGAATTGGCGCATAAGATTGCCGAGGAGAAGGTGCGTCCAGCGGCAGCTAAATATGATATCAGTGAAGAATACCCTTGGGATGTGATTAAGGTTATTGCCGAGAGCGACCTTTTTGGCTTATTCATTCCCGAAGAATACGGCGGAATGGGAGTCAATATTACCAATCTTTGCTTGGCAACCGAAGAATTATCCCGCGCCTGCGGCGGTATTGCTGTTTGCTATGCAGCTTCGGCATTAGGAACTTTTCCGATTGTTCTATTCGGTAACGAAGAGCAGAAGAAAAAATACCTTCCGGATTTGGCCAGCGGCAAAAAAGTAGCTGCTTTTGGTATAACCGAGCCTGAAGCCGGAAGCGACGCTTCGGCAATCAAGACTACTGCCAGAAAAGAAGGCGATTATTATATTTTAAACGGATTAAAACATTTTATTACCAATGGCGGCGATGCCGAGACTTATACTGTTATCGCGATGACTAATAAAGATAAGGGTGCGCGCGGCGCTTCAGCTTTTATCGTGGAAAAAGGAACCCCGGGTTTTACTTTTGGGAAAAAAGAGGATAAGTTTGGTATTCGCGCATCTTCCACTCGCGAGTTGATATTTACGGACTGTAAGATTCCGGCCAAGAATTTGTTGGCTAAGGAAGGAATGGGTTTTATCGTAACTATGCGCACATTCGATATGTCCCGTCCGGGCGTAGCAGCGCAGGCTTTAGGGATTGCGCAAGGCGCGCTTGAGCTTGCGGCTAAATATGCCAAGCAAAGGCAGCAGTTTGGTAAATCGATTTCTAGTTTCCAGGGGATTCAGTGGATGCTGGCGGATATGGCAACTGAAGTTGAAGCAGCAAGAGCGCTTGTGTATTCCTGCGCCAGGGCGATTGATGCCGGAGTAAAAGATGTATCCAAGGAATCAGCCATGGCTAAGATGTATGCTTCGGATGTAGCCATGAAAGTAACTGTTGACGCATTACAGATTTTCGGCGGATACGGTTATATGAAAGATTATCCGATTGAAAAATATGTGCGTGATGCCAAGATTACCCAGATTTACGAAGGGACAAATCAGATTCAGAGGAATATTATTGGCTTGCAATTAGTTAGAGAAGCAGGTAAAGTATAAAATAAGTAAATATAAGTAAGTCTAAGTAAGTTTAGATAATACAAGTAAGGGATAGATATGAATATAATCGTCTGCATAAAACAGGTTCCCGAAACTACCGAAGTAAGGATTAATCCGGAAACCAATACCTTGATTCGCGAAGGAGTGAAATCCATTATCAACCCTTTTGATATGTATGCAATCGAAGAAAGCGTGCGGCTCAAGGAGAGATTTGGCGGTAAGGTAACGGTAGTGACTATGGGGCCTCCGCAAGCAGACGCGGCCCTGCGTGAAGCAATCTCTATGGGCGCTGATGAAGGAGTTCTGGTTTGCGACCGGGCATTTGCCGGCAGCGACACTTGGGCTACCAGCTATACTTTGGCCGGAGCAATTAAAAAGATCGGCACGTTTGATCTGGTTATTTGTGGGAAACAAGCTTCTGACGGCGACACTGCTCAAGTTGGCCCTGGAATAGCCACGCATTTAAATATCCCGCAGGTAACTTATGTTAAAAAAGTAGAAGAGGCTTCAGATAGATTGATGCGCGTTGAGAGAATGCTGGAAGAAGGTTTTGAAATTATTGAAACACCTTTACCAGCGTTGCTTACCGTGGTCAAGGAAATAAATGAACCGCGTATTCCTTCTTTAAAAGGTTTGCTGCGGGCAAAAAGCGCCAAGATTACGATGTGGGGACAAAAAGAATTGGAGCTCGATCCTCAGAAAATCGGTTTATGCGGATCTCCCACTCAAGTAGTTAAGATTTTTACTCCTGCCCAAAGAGTCGGTGGACAGATTCTTAAAGGCGAGGCTTCAGAAATAGCCGCGCAAATCGTGGAATTATTAAGAAGCGAGGTTAATTAAGTATGTCTATTCAGATTATAGTCGAGAAGTGCACAGGCTGCACGCTATGCTTTAAAGTTTGTCCGTTTGGCGCTATTCAAATGGTGAGCAAGAAAGCGGTTATTGATCTTAACAAATGTACACTTTGCGGCGCCTGCAAAGATGCCTGCAAATTCAAAGCCATATTACTGGAAAAAACTCCCGCTAAATGCGATATTCCGAATATTAAAGATTATAAAGGCATCTGGGTTTTCTTGGAGCAGAAGAATGGCAGGGTTCAGTCGGTTGCCTACGAACTTTTAGGCAAGGCCCATGAGCTATCCCGGAAATTAGGTTGCGAAGTAAGCGGAGTTTTAATCGGCAATAAATTAGAAGACCAGTTGGATGAGCTTATTTTTTGCGGCGCGGATAATATTTATTTAGTTGAATCTCCGGAGTTGGCTAATTTTCAGGATGAACCTTATACTAATATAATAGTGGAGCTAATCAAGAAATATAAGCCGGAGATCTTTTTGTGCGGAGCAACCAATATCGGCAGGTCGTTAATTTCGCGGGTAGCTATCAACATTAAAGCCGGCCTAACTGCTGATTGCACCGGGTTAGATATCGACGCTGAGAAAAAGATTTTACTGCAGACTCGCCCGGCATTCGGCGGCAACATTATGGCGACGATCATCTCGCCTAATTACCGTCCGCAAATGGCAACAGTAAGGCATAAAGTTTTCCAGCCTTTAGCTCCCGATAAAAAACGTAAAGGAAAGATTATTAAAGAAAGCTTTGATTCTTCTCTGTATTTCTCGCGCACAAAGTTACTGGATATAGTTGAGGAAGTTGAATCTTTGATAAATTTATCCGAGGCGGATATTATTGTTTCCGGCGGCAGGGGAATGGGCAATCATGAGAACTTTAAAATTTTGGAAGAGTTGGCCCAGGCTCTTGGCGCAGCCGTGGGATCATCGCGTGCGGCAGTAGATAGCGGTTGGATGCCTTATTCACATCAGGTAGGCCAGACCGGACGCACAGTTGCTCCTAAGATATATTTTGCTTGTGGTATTTCGGGCCAGATCCAACATTTAGTCGGAATGCAGTCTTCGAAAATAATCGTAGCTATTAATAAAGATCCTGATGCTCCGATTTTTAAGGTCGCCACTTACGGAATTGTCGGAGACCTTTTTGAAATTGTTCCTGCCTTAACCAAGAAGTTCAAGGAAGTTTTACGCAAATAACTCTCGTAATTTTCTCCTATTCTTGCATTATTTAACACCATAGCCTACCTTTTTGTATTTAAATGTTAAAGAATGTAAAGATTTTCCTTGACAAAATTTCTCTTTTTGGCTAAAATGCAAACAGAATTTGTTAGTTTCTAGAATGTGAGGAGGGGCATGCTAAGCAGCGGGTTAATGACAATCGAAGATTTGGCGGATTATTTAAAGGTTACCCGTCGGACAATTTATGATTGGTTAAAGCACAATAAAATACCGGCAGTGAAACTTGTTGGCCAGTGGCGTTTTAAGAAAGATAAGATCGATGCTTGGTTAGATAACCAATCTCAACAAAATTAGAATACACCCGGCGCTAAACCGGTATTGCGCCGGTGTTGTGTTCGTACACAAGGAGAATAAATGTATTTTAAAAAACTTGAACTTTTAGGTTTTAAATCCTTCTGCGATAAAACTGTCCTGCATTTTGAACCCGGTATTACCGCGGTCGTTGGGCCCAATGGCTGCGGAAAGTCGAATATTTTTGATTCTATTCGTTGGGTTTTAGGCGAACAATCCGCCAAATCTTTGCGCGGTTCAGAAATGCTCGATGTTATATTTAACGGCACGGATAATAAAGAACCTTTAGGTATGGCTGAGGTAACGCTGACCTTCGATAATAAGGCCCGTTTTTTTAATTTTGATAATGATGAAGTCGCCATTACCCGCAGGCTATTCCGTTCCGGAGAAAGCGAGTATCTTTTAAATAAAAATCAGGTGCGCCTAAAGGACATCTTGGATTTGCTTTTAGGCACGGGTGTGGGGGCGGAAAGTTATTCTATAATTGCGCAAGGGAAGATTGATTTGGTTTTAAGCTCAAAGCCCGAAGACCGGCGTTTAGTTTTTGATGAGGCCTCCGGGATTACAAAATATAAAGCGCAGAAAAGGGAAACGACGCGTAAACTGGAGGAAACCGAGCAGAATCTTTTGCGCGTTAATGATATTGTTACCGAGGTAAAGCGTCAGATTAGCTCACTCGAGCGCCAGGCGAATAAAGCGCGTAAATACCGCGAAGTTTTCGATGAACTTAAAAATAAAGAGATAGCTCAGGCAGTTTTGTCTAGAAAAGACCTTCTGGCGCAAAAAGAAGGGATCATTAATCAATTAAAAGAGCTGCAATTACAGGAGGAGGGGCTTTTAGGCGTTATTCGCGAGCAGGAAGCGAAAGTTGCCTCCCGCGCCGGCGAGTTAAAGGCCTTGGAAGACAATATAATGTCGACCAGAAATGAGATTTTGAATTTAGAGAGCCAGGTAATCAGAAATAATGAGCGGATTAGTTTTAATGATGAAAAAGCCGCGGAATTGGAAAAGGAGAAAACAACCTTACAGGAACAGGTCGGAGAAGTCAGGATTAAGCTTATCGTTGATGAAGAAAAGCTTAAAGAAGTCAAGGCCGAATATCTCGGGTTAAAGGCCGCTATCGAAGGAAAATCCTTGGTTTTAAGTGAAAAGGAGAGTCAGATTAATTCGCTTGCCGCTAATATAAAAAGTTCCCTGGACAAAATAGTGGATTTCAAAAAAGAGATAATGGAGTTGGTGGTGAAAATTGCCGCTGCGAGAAACCAGATTTCCGAATTTGCTTCTCAGCAGCAGGTGTTCTTGGCGCGCAAGAAACGCCTTGAAGTTGATAAAGCAAAAGTTTACGAAGAAAAAGCTATCGCAGAAGAAAGCCTGAGTAAGATTACCCGGGAAGTTGATTTAGTCAAAGAAGTTATTGAGGGTTTGCTCCAGAAAATCAGCGGAGTAAAGAGTGACCTGGAGAAGGAAGGGTTTTCTCTGACCGCCATTAATAGCCAGATTGCGGATTTGGAGAGGCAGGTTTTGACTTTAGAATCGCATAAAGAGTTTTTGGAAAAATTAAAAGAAAAATATCTCGACATCAGTGAGACAATGAATGCGACTGTTTATCTGGACAAATTGCCAACCGAGAAAACCAGCGGTTTGGTGATTAAGATCAACGATTTTTTGGGCCTAAGCGATTCAGACAAGACAAGCTTTGCGGCTAATTTTAAAGTTTCGGGAGAAGCCAAGCCTATTGAATTGGATACGCAGAAAATCGACGAGAAAATTGCTAACATCAAAGCGCAACTTGAAGGTTTAAAGAATTCCAAACAGGCTAAAGAAACTGGAATCGAAGATTTGAATAAATCAGTTGCCGTTTTACAGCAGGAATTACGCGGACAGGAAATAAATCTGGCAAATAAAGAAACGCAATGCGCGACTATCCGCGAGCAGTTTAATAAGGCCAAGGAAGAAGAGGATATCATAGTTTTAGAACTTAACGATACCCAAAAAGAGCTTTCAGTTTTGGAAGCAAATATTCTTGTTAGCCAGAATACGCTCTCGGAATTGAATAATTCCCATCGGCTTGCCGAGGATTCTATTCTCAAGGAAGAGGATAGTGTTTCGCAAAATAGTAAATTAAGGGAGGAATTGCTAGTTGCGATTACCCAGGTTAAGACGGAGTTGGAATCTCTGAATAAAAAAATAATATCCGATGAGCAGACTCTCAACATTTTGGAGGATACTTTTAATCGTGATAAAGAAAACTTGAGGAATACCGAGAAGCAGATTGATGATTCCGCTCAAAAGCTCTTGTCCCTTAAAGAAGAGGCCAAGTCTTGTGAGTTTAAGGTCGTCGAACATAAAAAGGATATCGAAGCGAAAGTTTTGACGCTTAAAGATTTTGAAAAAGCTTATGCTCAGTTATCCGAAGGAGCCGGGGATGTAAGCGCCAAGATTGAAGAGGGAAGGGATAAACTTGATATACTCAAGAACAACCTTTATGAGCTGCAGATGCAGGATAAAGATATAGATTATAAATATTCTGCGGTTAAGGAAAGGATGCTCCAAGCTTATAGAATCGAACTGGAGGGGGTTGAAGCTTTACCTGAGAACGTCGATATAAGCGTTTTAGGCCAGGAAATCACCGAATTAAAGAGAAAGCTGGATTCTTACGGAACAGTAAATCTGGTTGCGATTGAAGAATATGATGAATTGAAGAAGCGGTATGATTTTCTTATCCAGCAGCAGACAGACTTATCCAGCGCAAAAGAGTCTTTGCATCAGGCGATACTAAAGATAAACCGGACTACAAGGCAGATGTTTATTGATACCTTTGAGAAAGTGCGCGAAGAGTTCCGGAATTATTTCCGCTTGCTCTTTAACGGAGGAGACGCGCAGGTTTATTTGATTGATGAAAACGATCCTCTTGAATCCGGGATTGAAATCATCTGCCGGCCTCCGGGAAAGAAATTACAAAATATACTTTTGTTATCAGGCGGGGAGAAATCCATGTCGGCAATCGCGCTTATCTTCGCCATATTTAAAGTAAAACCTTCGCCTTTTTGTATCTTGGATGAAATTGACGCGGCATTGGATGAAGCGAATGTGGATAGATTTTCAAGGGTTCTGCAGGAGTTTGCCAAGGGCTCGCAATTTATCGTCATTACCCATAATAAGAAGACCATTGTTAATGCCAATGTGATGTATGGGATTACGATGGAGAATTCCGGAGTCTCCAAGATTGTTTCAGTTAAGTTTGCCCAGGATAAAAAAGAGGGCGAAGAAGATAAATTGGCTGCGGCAGCAGTTTAACAGCAGGTAGTATTTCTGCCTTTATTTTTGGCTTGATACAAGTTTTTATCTGAGGATGAAATGAGTTCAGCCGGAGCCAAACCGTCTTCGGGAAATGACGCAATTCCAAGGCTTACGGTAAGTTTTTTAGTAGGAAATATATCTTCGTGGCTAAAGGAGTGTTTTTCAGTATCTATTCTTAAGCGTTCGGCAATCAAGAACGCTTCTTTTTTGTCGGTTTCCGGCAGTATCATCGCGAATTCCTCTCCTCCATAGCGGCAAACATAATCCATTTTACGCGACTGATTTTTGAGGAGTATTGCCAGTTCAGAGAGAGTTTTGTCTCCGGCCTGATGCCCCAGAGAATCGTTATAAACCTTAAAGTGGTCTATATCTACCATAATCAGGCTTAAGGGAGTTTTTGCCGCCTTTGCCTTTTCCAGTTCCGTTTGCAGTATATACTGAAAATAACCGTGGTTCCAGAGTTCGGTCAAGGAATCCATATGGGCCAGCATAACGGTTTTTTCGTAAAGCTGCGAGTTTTCAATAGCCAGGCCTGCCTGGTTGGCTAACATAGTAAGCATATGCAGGTCGTCTTTACTGATCGGCTCGCGGGTGATAAAGTTATCCGCAACAATTATCCCGTTTATTTTGTCTTTTGCTTTTAAGGGGATGAGAACCAGCTCTTCGCTCTTTAAAGATTGGACAATTGGAGAACTCCGGTAATTTCCGATAGTTTCCTTGGTAAGCCATAAAGGCATACCTTCTTGCGCGACTAATGTGAGTAGATTTTCGCTTCTATCATGCAGCGGGACTTTCATTCGTTGCATTTGTTTGTTAAAACTGGATTCAAGCCCTTTACTTGAGAATTTGTAGGCGCTGATTAAGTCATCTAAATCCATATTCTCGCCCTCAATTTGGCTCCAAATACGGTTGGCTTCTTCGCCTGAGTCAGGGCCTATGCCCATTTTCCCTTCAATCAAGCCGTCTTTTTCGTTGATTAGAAAAAGCAGGGCGCGGTTAAAGCCCAAGCCGATATGCGCAGTTACACCGGTAAGAATGATATAAAGGATTTCATCCAGCTTTAAGGTGGTGCGCATAGCGTTAGAGATCTCATAAAGGATCCCCAACTCGGTTTTAGTGCGTTCAAGCTCCTGTTTTATCTTAACTATTTCGTCCATAAGGCTTAAATGTAACATATTTTAACCCGGCTGTCAATCTCGGCATATTCAGTTAGATTCTCTGTTTCCCTACGTCTATTGTGTTAGAGAGGGAGAAGGGGGGTGATTATTTGTTTGACAGCATGACGGGCGCAGGATATAATATTTAATCTAAAACTTATAAAATCGGAGGCAGTTATGGTTATAAAAGATAAAAAAGAAGAAGTTAGCAATATTTCTGACCGAAATAAAGCCCTTGAGTTGGCTTTGGCTCAAATTGAGAAGCAGTTTGGCAAAGGCTCGATTATGAAACTCGGGAGCCATACCAAAGCGAATGTAGAGACGATTTCTACCGGCGCGCTTACTTTGGATGTGGCTTTAGGCGTAGGCGGGCTGCCTCGCGGAAGAGTAGTGGAGATATTTGGGCCGGAAGCATCCGGGAAGACTACGCTTACCCTGACTGCGATCAGGGAAAATCAGAAAAAAGGCGGAGTAGCCGCGTTCATTGACGCAGAGCATGCTTTTGATTCTACCTATGCCAAGCTGATAGGCGTAAATCTCGACGATCTTTTGATCTCCCAGCCGGATACCGGAGAGCAGGCTTTAGAAATAGCGGAGACCTTGGTGCGTTCAAATGCCGTGGATTTAGTGGTAATTGATTCGGTTGCTGCGCTTACTCCGCGGGCCGAAATCGAAGGCGATATGGGAGATTCGCATATGGGGCTTCAGGCGCGCCTGATGTCGCAGGCCTTGCGTAAATTAACCAGCGCAATCAGCAAGTCGCGGACTACGGTAATTTTCATTAACCAGTTGCGCGAGAAGATCGGTGTAATGTTTGGTTCACCGGAAACTACTCCGGGTGGAAGAGCCCTAAAGTTTTATTCCTCGGTAAGATTGGATGTGCGCAGGATCGCTTACTTAAAAGAAGGGGATAGAGTTATCGGTAATCATGTCAGGGTAAGAGTGGTAAAGAATAAGATTGCCCCGCCTTTTCGTGAGGCGGAGTTTGATATCTTGCATAACGAGGGAATCGTCAAGACCGGAGCGGTAATCGATGCCGGGGTGAACATGGAAGTAATCACTAAATCCGGAACATGGCTATCGTTTAATAATGAAAAGCTTGGCCAGGGAAGAGACGCGGCGATTAAAGCCTTAAAAGAAAATCCTAAGCTGCAGGACGCGATAGAAAAAGAAGTCAGGAAAAAATTAACTGTTGAATAAACGGACAGAATTTTTTGATAAGGCCAGGGATTACGCGTTTTTCCTGCTTAAATTCAGGCTGCGCAGCGAAAATGAGCTTATCCAGCGCCTAAAAGTTAAGAAAATTCCTGAAGCAGTGATTAAAGAAATTATTTCCTTTCTGAAAGAGAAGAAATTTATTGATGATAATGTTTTTGCCAAAGCCTGGATCAACTCCCGTTTAAGAAAACCTTTAGGGTTAAGAAGGATCAGGCAGGAGCTCAGGCAAAAGGGCGTGGGTAAAGAAATAATCGAAGCGCAAAGCTTAGGTGTAAAAGATTATTCTGAAACAGAGGCGGTTTTGGATTTAGCCAAAAGAAGATTAAATATATTGAAAGGAACTGATCAGGTTATCGCGAAGAGACGGGTTTACGCTTTTTTACTGCGCCGCGGATTCTCTCCCGAAATTGTCATTGATACCTTAAATCAACTATGCAGGTAGATTCTTTAAGAGAAAAATTCCTCAAGTTTTTTCAGTCCAAAAAACACAAAATCGTAGAGAGTGATTCATTGGTGCCTAAGGATGATCCTACGGTATTATTTACTCCGGCAGGGATGAACCAGTTTAAAAAGGAATTTTTAGGGCTTGATTCCGGTTTTAAACGGGCGGCTACTTCGCAGCGTTGCCTGCGCACTGATGATTTGGATAAGGTCGGTAAGACCTCCAGCCATCATACGTTCTTTGAGATGTTGGGAAATTTTTCTTTTGGCGATTATTTTAAAGATGAGGCAATTGCCTGGGCCTGGGAATTTCTGACCAAAGAACTGAAGATCAGTGAGGATAAGCTTTGGGTTTCAGTCTATCAAGATGATGATGAGGCTTATAATATCTGGAAAGATAAAATCGGGATTCCTGTTAAGAAAATAGTTAAGCTTGGCGATAAAGATAACTTCTGGCCGGCGGAAGCCAAAACCAAAGGGCCAAACGGGCCTTGCGGGCCATGTTCGGAAATATTCTATGATTTTGGCGCTGACATTGGTTGCGGTGAAAAGATTTGCGATCCTTCGTGCAGCTGTGGAAGGTTCGTGGAGATCTGGAATTTGGTCTTTACCCAATTTAACCGCAAAGCGGATGGTTCTCTAGAACCGCTTCCGAACAAAAATATCGACACAGGAATGGGTTTAGAGAGATTGGCTTCGGTAATGGAGGGCAAGCAAAGTAATTTTGAGACCGATCTTTTCGCTCCGATAGTCAAAGAAATTAAAAAGCGGATTACGGTTAAAACGTCTTCTGAGAATGAATTTGTCTATGCTATAACCGATCATGTGCGGGCAGTGGTTTTTTGTATTTATGATGGAGTTTTGCCCTCAAATGAAGGAAGAGGTTATGTAGTCAGAAAAATAATCCGTAAAAGCGTTTTGCACTTAAGAGCCTTGGGTATAAATGAGCCTTTATTGAATAAGCTGGTTCCTCTCGTTGCGCAGGTTATGCGTGTTCCTTATCCGGATTTAAAGGAAAAGCAGGAGAATATTGCTTTGGTTATTTTGAACGAAGAGAAAAACTTTATTAATGTGCTTGGCTCTAGTGAGGAATTATTTAAAAGTAAATTTGACGCATTTATAGAGAAGCCAGATTCTGAAACTGTGGGCAATGTGGCTTTTATGCTCCATGATACTTATGGGATTCCTTTGGAATTGACTTGTCAGTGGTTGGATAAACATAGAGTATGTTTTTCGAAGAAAGCGTTTGAAGAAGCCATGGAAGAGCAGCGGGCGCGTTCAAAGTCAGGCAGCGCGATGAAAGGCGATGTTTTTGACGCCAAAGGATTGGGCTTAAAATTAGACGCAACAAAATTTACCGGTTATAAAGAAAATTCCACGGAAGCAAAGATTCTAGCTATTCTGAAAGATGGCGCAGAAGTTGTTTTGGATCAGACTCCTTTTTACGCGGAGTCAGGCGGTCAGGTTGGAGATACCGGGAAATTGGTAAACGGAAATAATGTTTTTGAAGTTTTGGATACGCAGAAAATCGACAATGTTATTTTACATATTGGTAAGATAGTTTCCGGCTCTTTTAAAGAAGGCGACAAAGTAGTTGCTGGAATTAATACTGAACGCAGGCTTAATATTGCCAGAAATCATACAGCCACGCACATACTGCAAGCAGCTTTAAGAAAAGTTTTAGGAACTCATGTTCAGCAGCAGGGGTCGTTGGTTGTCGAGGATAAATTTCGTTTTGATTTTACTCATTTTAAAGGTTTGTCCAAGGAAGAAGTTGCCAGGGTTGAGGAAGTAGCTAATAATTATATTTCTAAAAGTCAGGCAGTAATCTGTAAGGAGATGGCTTTAAAAGAAGCGAAGAAATCCGGCGCGCTGGCATTTTTTGAGGAAAAATACGGCGAAAATGTGCGTGTGGTGGGTATCGGAGATATTTCCAGAGAGTTATGCGGAGGGACGCATCTGGATGACATCAGTGAAATTGGCCTGATAAAAATAACTAGCGAGGGGTCGGTAGCTAGCGGTATAAGAAGAATTGAAGGCGCAACCGGAACTTTTGCCAAGCAGTTTATTAAAGATGAAGAGCGAAAAACTATTGAAGAAGCAAAAAAGATAGAAAAACTTAGAGAAGATAAAGATCAAGAGAAGAAGCGTAGTTTAGAAATGAGTATCAGTCTTAAAGACGCTGCCCCCAGGATTATAAATAAGGCAATAAAAATAAATGGCGTTAACCTGGTTTCTTCGATTGAGCCTGGTTTAGATATGAATGCTTTGCGGATCCTGGCGGATAAAGTAAAAGAAGAATTAAAGCAAGGAGTGATTGCTTTGGGTTCGCAGGACAACGAGCAAAAGAAAGCGTATTTGGTTATCGCAATAACGCAGGATTTATTAGCTAAAGGATTAAATGCCGGAACATTAATTCGCCAGATTGCTCCGCTTATCGGCGGTTCAGGCGGCGGCAGGCCGGATTTTGCGCAGGCCGGCGGAAGTAAGCCGGAAAAACTGGATCAAGTATTTGAGAGTTTGAAAACTATTTTGTTAGAGGCCAGGCAGTAGATAGAAAGAAGGTAATAAGTGAAGATAATAAGATACGGTAGTAAGCAATTAGAGAAGATTTATAACCGCGGAGCATTTAAAAAACCCCGCGTCGAAGAAAAGGTAAAAAAGATTATCGATGATGTGCGTTCATTCGGCGATGAAGCTTTGTTGAAATATACCAAAAAATTTGACGGCATTAAGTTAATGCCGAGGCAGTTGAAAGTAGCTGAAATCGAGATTAGCGGAGCCTATCAGAATATCAGCCCTAATTTTGTAGCCAGCCTTAAGACTGTGATTGAAAACGTAAATCGTTTTTACCGCAAGGCCTTGAAAAAATCGTGGAGAATGAAGGATGGCGATGGAGTGGTGTTGGGAGAAAACTATACACCTTTAGAGCGCGTGGGAATTTATATTCCTGCCGGAACCGCACCATTGGTTTCTACGGTTTATATGACAGTGTTACCGGCTAAGATCGCCGGAGTTAAAAAAATCGCGCTTATCAGTCCTCCTAATAAATTTGGCCAGATTAATCCACACATATTGGTAATGGCAGATTTATTGAAAGTGAATGAGGTTTACCGAGTGGGAGGCGCTCAAGGAATAGCAGCTTTAGCTTACGGCACAAAGACAATTCCTGCGGTGGATAAGATCGTCGGCCCGGGGAACATTTATGTGAGTGAAGCCAAGAGGCAGGTTTTTGGCCAGGTGGATATCGATATGATTGCCGGGCCTACGGAACTGGTAATCATTGCCAATCGTTCCAGCGACCCGAAATTTATTCTGGCGGATTTAGCCGCCCAGAAAGAGCACGCCAAAGGATTGGCCGTGTTAGTTACTAACTCCAAAGCTTTGGCGAAACTCATAAAATCTCAAAGTCAAGATCAGGACGGTTCCATTATTTTAACCAAGAATTTAGAACAGGCAGTTGAAGTTAGTAATAAAATTGCTCCCGAGCATCTTGAAATTATGGTCCAAAATCCGCAGCGCCTGCTTAAGGGTATTAAAAATGCCGGAGCAATATTTTTAGGGCCGTACAGCCCGGCTGCTGTCGGGGATTATGTTGCAGGCCCGAGCCATGTTTTACCGACAGCCGGCACTGCCAGATTTTTTTCAGGTCTATCGGTTTGTGATTTTATAAAAAGTAATCATATAATCAGCTATTCCAAAAAAGCTCTGGAGAAAATGCGCGAGCCTTTGGAAAAAATTGCCGGAATTGAAGGATTAACCAAACATTTAGATTCGGTAAAGGCGAGGTTCCTTTAACTTAAGAGAGAATAGATAGTAGGTAGTAGATAGTATGTAGGGAAAAACGTGGGAGAGAGAATGAGAGAAGCGAGTAAGAATCGAAAAAGTAAAGAGACCGATATAACAGCTAAATTGAATATTGACGGATCAGGAGTTGCAAAAATAAATTCGGGAATCGGATTTTTAGATCATATGCTGGAATTATTCGCGTTTTGGGGGCATTTTGATTTGGAGATTATAACTAATGAAGCCGACTTAAAAGTGGATATTCATCACACTAATGAAGACTTGGGTATCGTGTTAGGCCAGGTTTTTAAAGAGGCCTTAGGAGATAAGGCTGGTATTAACCGGTTGGGTTCTATGTCTGTTCCCATGGAGGATGTAACCGCTAATGTAGCTGTGGATATTAGCGGAAGAGGTTCGTTTAAGCTGAGTATGGATCTGTCAAGATATCGAAATTATCCCCAACCTCAAGAGGGGTATGATGTTAAATATGCCGAACATTTTCTTGAGGCATTTGCCAAGCAACTAGGTATGAATTTAAATATAGAGATAGATAATCCTAATAAGGATTTGCACGCTACCTTAGAGCCTGTGTTTAAGGCCTTAGGCAAGGCTTTGGATATGGCTACGCAAATTGATCCCCGCAGAAAGGGTATTCCTTCTACTAAAGGGGTCATTGATTAGAAGAAATGATTAATATCCAAGCTCCAATGCCGAATGAAATCCCAATGATTCAATGTTCCAATTGGAATTTGGAAATTCATTTGTCATTGGGATTTGGCGATTGAGACATTAAAAGATGAATAGTATAGCTATTATAGACTATGGTATGGGCAATATCCATAGCGTAAAAAAGGCTCTGGAGCTTTTTGGCGCTAAAATCAAAGTCAGCAATAACCCTAAAGAAATCTCTTCCTGCCGAAAGTTAGTTTTACCGGGAGTGGGCGCTTTTGGAGACGCGATGCAGGAATTAGAGAAGCAGGATTTAGTCGATTTGATTAGGGACGTGGTAAAAAATAAAAAGCCTTTTTTAGGGATTTGTCTGGGGATGCAGCTTTTGTTTGAAAAGAGCGCGGAGGCAGATAAATGTAAAGGGCTAGGTATTATTAAGGGGGAAGTCAAGAAATTCCCAGTTTCTGACTTAAAGGTTCCACATATGGGATGGAACCAGTTGAGGCAAAAGTCAGGCGAGTGCCCATTATTAAAAAACATACCGGATAATTCTTTTGTTTATTTTTGCCATTCATATTATCCTGATCCGGCTAATAAGAATGCAATTGCCGCGGTTACTGACTATGGACTGGATTTTGCTGCGATGGTCTGGCAGGATAATATATATGGCGCGCAATTTCACCCGGAAAAAAGCCAGGGGATTGGGTTACAGATGCTTAAGAATTTTGTAGAATTATAAAATTAATGACAAATGACAAAATTCAAAATCCAAAATAAATACAAAGCCCAAATGTCAAAATCTAAAACCAAGGTTTTGTCATTGGATATTTGTCATTTAGATTTATTTTGAATTTTGGGCTTTGGTATTTGACATTTATTAAATTTAAAATATGTTAATAATCCCAGCTATAGATTTACAGAGCGGTTGCGTAGTCAGATTTGTGCAAGGGAGGACGAACAAGAAGATTTATTCTAAAGACCCGGTTAAAGTTGCCAAGCACTGGGTTAAGCAGGGCGCGAAATTTCTGCACATTGTGGATTTAGACGGAGCGTTTTCAGGCATACCTAGAAATCTTGAGATAGTTAAAGAGATCGTTGATCAGGTTAAGGTGCCGGTTGAATTCGGCGGAGGCTTAAGGAAGGTTGATACTATCAAAGATGTGCTTAGTGCTGGAGTAAATCGCGTTGTTTTAGGAACTAGGGCAGTTGAAGATAAGGATTTTTTAAAGAAGGTCTTTGACAAATTCAGAAATAAGATTATTGTGGGAGTTGATGCCAAAGACGGAGAAGTTATGGTCCGGGGTTGGAAAGCCGGACATAAAAATACTGGCGCTGTGGATTTTAGCCTTAGTTTGAAAAAACTCGGATTTAGCGAATTAATTTACACCGATACTCTAAAAGATGGAACTTTGACCGGTCCAAACATAAAAGAGATCAAGAAACTTTTAAAAATGACCGGATTAAAAATTATTGCCTCAGGAGGAATTTCTAGTTTAGAGGATTTACATAAACTGAAATGTTTAGAAAAGGATGGGGTTAGCGGAGTAATTGTAGGAAAGGCTTTATATGAGGGAAAGTTTACTTTGCCTCAGGCCTTAAAATTTTCTTAATTAAAAGGAGGGGGGGAATGTTTAGGAAAGCTTTTGTTGCATCGTTTCTAGTAGCATTTGCAGTATCTTTAACCGGTTGCGCATCAATGAGCACAGTAAAGCAAAAAGATAGTGAGATTCAGGGGTTAAAGAACCAGGTTTCGGTTTTAGAGTCGCAAGTCCAAAGCAAGGATCAGGAGATTGGTAGTTTAAAGGATACTTTAAACGCTAAACAGGCTGAACAGGAAAAGCTGGGAGCAGCATCATCTAAAGTTGGCGAGGAGAATTCAAAGAAAATTGGTTCGCGTCCTTCGATTAAAGATATTCAAACCGCTTTAGCCAACGCCGGTTTTGAGCCCGGGAAGATCGACGGGCATATGGGTAAGCAAACTCGCGAAGCATTAAAGGCGTTTCAGAGGGCTCATAATTTAAAAGTTACCGGAAAAGCTGACAAAAAAACCCGGGTTTTATTAAGTGAATACCTGAATCAAAAAATAAAATAATACATGCTTGCCAAACGAATTATCCCTTGCCTTGATATTAAAGACGGCAGGGTGGTGAAAGGCGTAAAATTCCTGGGGTTAAAAGATGCCGGAGATCCGGTTGACGTCGCTAAGCTTTATGACGCCCAAGAAGCTGATGAGTTAACTTTCTTGGATATTACGGCAAGTGTTGAAAAACGCAAAACCTTGATTGATCTGGTCGAGCGCATAGCCCAAAATATATTTATGCCTTTTACCGTTGGCGGAGGGATAGCGGATTTATCCGATATAAGAAATCTCTTAAATGCCGGCGCTGAAAAAGTATCTATTAATACCCAGGCGGTAAAATTCCCGGAGCTTATTCAGGATGCTTCAAAGAAATTCGGCAGTCAATGTATTGTTTTGGCTATTGATGCCAAAAAAATGGGGGATGGTTGGGAAGTATTCATTAATGGGGGCAGGACTCCTACGGGTTTAGACGCTATTCAGTGGGTTAAAAAAGGCGTTGAGCTCGGCGCCGGCGAGGTTCTTTTGACGAGCATGGATTATGACGGAACTAAAGATGGTTATGATTTAGGTTTGACAGAGGCAATTTGTAAGGCTGTTAATGTTCCGGTTATTGCTTCGGGAGGAGCCGGGAAATTAGAGCATTTTTATGATTGTTTTGCCAAGACAGGCGCGCAGGCGGCTTTGGCCGCTTCGCTTTTCCATTACGGAGAATTAACTGTAAAACAGGTTAAGGAGTATTTAAAGAAGAAGGGAATACCGGTCAGGTTATGATCAAGAAAACTAAGATAAGTTTAAACGATTTTAAATTCGATAAAAATGGTTTGATTCCGGCGATCGTTCAGGATTATAAAACCGGAGAAGTGTTGATGCTGGCGTATATGAATAAGGAATCGCTGCGCCGGACTATAAAAGGCGGAAAGACCTGTTTTTGGTCGCGTTCGCGCAAAGAGTATTGGGTAAAAGGAATGACCAGCGGCCATTTTCAATTCGTCAAATTAATTGCTTATGATTGTGATTTGGATGCTCTCTTGATCAAGGTGCGTCAGGTGGGAGTGGCCTGTCATACAGGCAATAGAAGTTGCTTTTATAGAAGATTAAATGTCAAATGACAAAATCCGAATGACAAATGAAATCCAAAATCTAAATATCAAAAACAAAGTTTTGTCATTTAATATTTGGATTTATTTTGAATTTTGAGCTTTTTGGCATTTGTCATTAGGCAATAATAGTATAAATTATGTATCATCCATCATTAAAAGAATTTCTAGAATTGACTAAGAAAGGCAATGTTATCCCTGTCTATAAGAAGATCAACGCTGACTTAGATACTCCGGTCTCTGCCTTTTTGAGAATACGTAAAGATGATTATGCCTTTCTTTTGGAATCTGTGGAAGGCCAGGAGAAAGTCGCCCGCTATTCATTTTTGGGAAGTATTCCCAGCCTGGTATTTAAATCCAAGGGTAGAAATATTGAAATAAACTGCCCCGTGCAGAAAATCGTCAGAAAGTTCGTTACTAAAACCACTCCTGTTGATGAGATAAAAAAGATTATGCAGGATTTTAAAAGTGTTTCCGTTAAAGGCCTGCCGCGTTTTTGCGGAGGATTGGTTGGCTTTATAGGCTATGATGCTGTAAGATTCTTTGAAGAGCTTCCGGATAAAAATCCCGATGAGCTTAAGGTGCCGGATGCGGTTTTAATTTTAGCGGATACGCTGCTTATTTTTGACCATGTGAACCATAATATAAAGATTGTGAGCAATGTTATTTTACCCAAGGGGAAGCTTTCACCTAAAAGAAAGGCCGCGTTTTTCAATAAAGCTGTCAAAAGAATAGAGTCGATCCAGGCGGATTTCGATAAGGAATTCGTTGAGGCTAAAATCAAAGAAACTCCTCGAAATATAAAATTCAAGTCTAATTTTAAGAAGAAGGGGTTTGAGAACGTGGTTAGAAAGGCCAAAGAATATATTAAAAAAGGCGACATTATCCAGGTGGTTCCTTCCCAAAGGTTCAGTTTTAGGACCAGCAAGGATCCTTTTGCGATATATCGTTCGTTGCGCAGCCTTAACCCGTCTCCTTATATGTATTTTTTGAAATTGAAGGATATGTATTTGGTCGGGGCATCTCCTGAAATGCTGGTGCGCTGCGAGGATGGAGTCATCGAAACCCGGCCTATTGCCGGAACCCGGCCGCGGGGTAAAACCGAAGAAGAGGATAATAAACTGGCTAAAGAGCTTATTAATGACAAAAAAGAAAGAGCTGAACATCTAATGTTGGTTGATTTGGGGAGGAATGATTTAGGTAGAGTTAGCCGCGTGGGTACGGTGGAAGTGCGTGAATTTATGAGTGTGGAAAAATATTCGCATGTTATGCATTTAGTGAGCGGAGTAAAAGGAAGGCTTGACAATAGACGTTATGATATTTATGATGTATTGAAAGCGACATTCCCCGCGGGGACAGTTTCCGGCAGTCCCAAGATCCGCGCGATGGAGATTATCGATGAATTGGAAAATACAAAGCGCGGCCCCTACGCCGGGTGCGTCGGGTATTTCAGTTTTTCGCACAATATGGATACTTGCATTACGATAAGGACTATTCTTATAAAGGATAAGCTTGGTTTTATTCAGGCAGGAGGGGGAGTCGTAGCGGATTCAATTCCGGAAAAAGAATATACTGAAACAGTAAATAAAGCAGCAGCATTAATGGAAGCAATTGTTGGATGATTGCAAAAATAAGAGTTTAATGACAAATGTCAAAGCTCAAAATTCGAAATAAACCCAAATATTAAATGACAAAACTTTGTTTTTGGTATTTAGACTTTGGATTTAATTTGTCATTTGGATTTAGTCATTTGATATTAAAACTAAATAAGGAGGAAATACAATGGCAGTACATATTCGTTTAAGAAGAATCGGTAAAAACCCCAAGGGCAAACCGCATTTCCGCATTGCCGCTTATGATGAGCGCACAGGTAGAGACGGGCGCATACTCGAAGAACTCGGGTTTTATGAGCCTACCACTGGGCAGGCGAAAATGAAATCCGAACGCATACAATATTGGATTAAGAATGGAGCTCAAGCTTCGCAGACAGTAAAGAATCTTATTAAAAAGGAGAAAAAGAATGCAACCGCAAGCAGCTAATCCTATAGTTAACCTAGTTCCTCTGGTGCTTATCTTTGTTGTTTTTTATTTTATGCTTATCCGTCCACAGAGGAAAAAAGAAAAAGAGCAGCAGAATATGCTCAAAAATTTGAATAAAAATGACGAAGTCGTTACTTCCAGCGGTATACACGGGACTATCGTTAATGTGAAAGATAAGACAATAACCTTGAGGATAGACGATAATGTCAAGATTGAGCTGGAAAAAAATTGCGTAGCTTATATTAAAAAAACACAGACTGTTCCGGCAGCCTAAGGAGAATCGGTAGTGATGGAGAAAAGGGTTGTTTATAAGTCTATTTTTATACTGTTAACTCTGGGATTGTGCTTATATTTTACCTTTCCTTTGAATAAGAGGATTAACCTTGGTTTGGACCTGAAGGGAGGTATGCATCTTTTGCTTAAGGTTGATACAGCTAAGATCCCGGAAAACGCCAGAGAAGATGCCGCAGACCGTGCTATAGAAGTTATCAGAAAGAGAATAGACAACTATGGTGTGCGAGAGCCCTTAATCCAGAAGCATGGCATTGATGAAATCGTAGTTGAGTTGGCTGGTTTTACGGATAGAGAGCGCGCTAGAGAATTGATTGGGAAAGTGGCATTGCTTGAATTCAAGTTAGTTTCTTCGGATCAAGCCGGTTTAACAGAAGCGTTAGCCGGAAAAGTCCCTGAAGGGTATGAATTGAAATATACCCAGGATGATAACGCGCCGATTTTGGTGGAGAAAAATGCAACTTTAATCGGCGATGCCTTGACTGATGCATCCGTGCATTTCAGCTCAAGTCAATTTAATGAGCCGGTAGTTTCTTTGCGTTTTAACGCCGAAGGGGCTAGAAAGTTTGCGGAAGTGACTGCGGCTAATGTCGGAAAGAGGCTGGCTATTGTTTTAGACGGTAAAGTGCAGTCTGCCCCGAATATCCGGGAAGCTATCCCTTCGGGTGAGGCAGTGATTACTGGTCGTTTTAGCGTTGAGCAAGCTCAGGACTTGGCAAATGTATTAAGGTCAGGCGCACTCCCTGCGCCGCTTTATATTGAAGAAGAACGGACTATCGGGCCTCTATTAGGACAGGATTCCATAAATAGCGGTATAAAGGCCACTATCATTGGCGGTATTCTTGTTTTTATTTTTATGGCAGTTTATTATCTTTTGGCAGGTTTAATCGCGAATATTGCACTTATATTTAATTTGTTTATGATTTTAGGCGTGCTAGGAATTCTTCCGTATTTGTTACCGGAATTTTCTGCTACGCTGACTTTGCCGGGAATAGCCGGTATGGTTTTATCTTTGGGTATGGCCGTAGATGCCAATGTTTTAATTAACGAGCGTATCCGTGAAGAATTAAATCTTGGCAGGAATTTGCGCACCGCCATAAATAATGGTTATTCCAAGGCGTTCAGCGCGATATTTGATTCTAACCTAACTACTTTATTTGCGGCAATTATTTTGATTTGGCTTGGAACAGGTTCAATAAAGGGTTTTGGCGTAACCTTGACCATAGGTTTAATCGCGAGTATGTTTACCGCGATAGTGGTAACGCGCACTATATTTGAAATTTTGTTAAGCTTAGGGTGGATTAGGGATTCGCTGCCTATGCTTAAGTTAATCGGTCAGACTAAAATCGACTTTATTAAGAAGCGCAGGTTTTTTTACGCTGTTTCGCTGATTATTATAATTATCGGGCTTGCGGCTTATTTTAAAAAAGGGAACAGCGCTTACGGAATTGATTTTGCCGGAGGTTCAATGCAGGAGTATAGTTTTAAAGAAGCCCCTGACATAGATAAGATACGCGGCGTATTAAAGAATATAGGTTTAGGGGATGCTTCTATACAGCAGTTTAAAGAGAACCCTAAGGCGGTCTTAATCCGGACTATTGAAGATAAAAGCGATATTTTGACCTCTAAGTTAAAAGAGGTATTTCCTAATCAAGATATTCAGGTCTTGAGGGTAGAGCGCGTCGGTCCTGTCGCCGGTAAACATTTAAAAGAAAAAGCAATATGGGCTTTGATCTGGTCGTTGGTCATTATACTGGTCTATGTAGGGTTCAGGTTTAAACATATGAATTTTGCTCTTGCCGGTGTAATCGCTCTTATTCATGATGTTTTGGTGACTTTTGGAGCCCTGGTTATTACGGGTAGACCTATTGACCTCTTGAGTATTACCGCTTTTTTGACCATCGCCGGTTTTTCTATTAATGATACAATAGTCATTTATGATCGGGTCAGGGAAAATATGCGTATTTATCAGAAACTTAGCCTTTATGAGTTAATCAACTTAAGCGTAAACCAGACACTCTCCAGGACCATACTTACTTCAGGTGTAACTTTATTGGTTGTTCTGGCTATTTTCCTCTACGGCGGAGCCGTATTAAATAATTTCGCTTTTGCCTTGTTAGTAGGTTTTATTTCAGGCGTATATTCTACAGTTTTTATTGCTTCTCCTTTAGTTCTTGCCTGGGGCCGTAAAAGCTCCAAATAGATAAATGGTATAGGTTAAGGCATAGAAAACCCCGTATCTTTACCGCTACCTGTACTTCTACCTAGTATATTAGTATAAAAATGTTTAAGTCCCTGAAGATATACGTTGGTCAGGAGATCGATTTTGAAAGCCTCTTGAATGAGTTTATTGTTTTTGGCTATAAAAGGCAGGATGCTGTTTTAGTTGAGGGTGATTTTTCCCGTCGCGGCGGCTTAATCGATATCTTTCCGAATTCCTTCGAACTTCCCGTCAGAATAGAATTAGATAACAATTCAATCAGTTCCATAAGGACATTTAATCCTTCTAATGGTGAGGGCCTTTGGCAACATAACATGCTTATTCTGTTGCCCATTAAAAAACCGGGTAGCTTAAAGACTACTCCCATTACCGCAGATTTGTCGCTAACAGGTTTTCTCGATTTGAGTGTCGGCGATTATGTGGTGCATAATCAGCATGGCATAGGAAGGTTTTTGGGCCTCAACAAAATTAAGCATCAGGATAAAATCAGGGACCATTTGGTGATTGAGTATGACCGGCAGGAAAAACTTTTCGTGCCGGTTGAATCAATGCATTTGGTCCAGAAGTATATTGCTTTTCACGCGAAACGGCCAAAGCTCTACCGGTTAGGAGGAAGAGAGTGGTCGCGGGTAAAGGAAAGGGCGCGTAAGGGTATTCAAAAGATGGCTTGGGATTTGTTGAGTTTGCAAGCTATGCGTATTTCGACAAAGGGTTTTACTTATTCCAGGGATACCGATTGGCAGAGAGAATTCGAAGATTCATTCCCTTATGAGGAGACTTTGGATCAACTGAACGCTACATTAGAAGTCAAAAAAGATATGGAATCCGGAAAACTTATGGACAGGCTGCTTTGTGGCGATGTTGGGTATGGTAAGACCGAAGTAGCAATGCGGGCGGCATTTAAAACGGTAATGGATGGTAAACAGGTAGCTTATTTGGTTCCTACAACCATTTTGGCCGAACAGCATTTTCAGAATTTTAGCTCCCGGCTCAAAAGTTTTCCTTTAAACATAAAACTTCTTTGCCGTTTTAGGACTGAGGGTGAGCAAAAAGAAGTGGTGAAGGGGTTAAAAGACGGTTCTGTCGATATGGTAATTGGAACGCATAGGCTTTTATCAGAGGATGTATTCTTCAAAGAGTTGGGGTTGATTATAATTGATGAAGAACAGCGCTTTGGGGTAAAGAATAAAGAAAAGCTAAAGGCATTTAGGCTTTCGGCGAATGTGCTTACATTGACTGCGACACCCATTCCCCGGACCTTGTATATGAGCTTAATGGGGGCGCGCGATTTATCCGCGATTAATACTCCTCCGCAAAACAGATTGCCTATAAAAACAATTGTGGTAGAATATGATGATGATTTAATCCGGCAGGCAATCTTGAGGGAAATCTCCCGAAAAGGCCAAATTTTCTTTCTGCATAACCGGATAGAAGATATTCATAAGGTTAAAGAAAGGTTGGCGCGAAAATTACCCCGGGAAGTGCGCCTGGAAACAGGCCACGGTCAAATGCATCCTAAGGAGCTAGAGGATGTAATGGGGCGTTTCCTGCGAGGAGAGATAGATTGCCTTATTTCCACAATGATTATTGAATCAGGCATAGATATTCCTAATGCTAACACTATAATTGTAAATAACGCGCATATGTTCGGGTTAGCGGATTTACATCAGTTACGCGGCAGGGTGGGTAGGTTTAACCGCTCGGCTTACGCATATTTTATGATACCGAAAAATATTGTTTTAGAAAAAGATGCCCGTAAGAGATTGGCTGCTATTCAGGAGTATGCGGATCTCGGGGCCGGGTTTAATATCGCTATGGAAGATTTGGAGATAAGGGGAGCGGGAAACTTATTGGGATTAGAGCAGCATGGTTTTATCTCGGCGGTCGGTTTTGATTTATATTGCAGATTATTGAGAGAGGGAATTTCTACGTTAAGAAAGGCAATGATAAATGATAAAATTCAAAGCTCAAAATAAACCTGAAATAAAAACGCCAAATATCAAAACAAAGGTTTGTTCATTTAGTATTTGTTATTTGTGCTTATTTTTAATTTTGGGCTTTGGTATTTGTAATTTTAGTTTTGGCACCTGGATTTATTCTGTCTATGCTGAGGATAAAATTGTGGCTATCGTTAATAACGAAGTTGTTACGCAGAAAGACCTGAATGACTTCTTGCATTTTATGAGTATGCAGTTGATGAAAGAATATAAGGGTAAGGAACTTGAAACCAGGATTAATTCTCTAAAAATGGATTTGTTAGGCCGGCTTGTCGAGGATCGTCTTATTCTGCAAGAGGCAAAAAAAGAAAAGATTCCCGTGGAAGAGGCAAGGGTTAAAGCCAGAATCAGCGAGGTCAAGAAACGTTATAATTCAGACGAAGATTTTCAGCGGGAGTTGGTTAAGCAGGGGCTGACGCAGGCAGATATCGAGAATAAGATAAGGGATCAGTTTTTTATGTATGGAGTGATTGAACAGAAAGTGCGTAGCAAGATTAATGTGAAGCCTGAGGAGATAACCAGTTTTTATGAATCCAACAAAAAGGATTTTTCCTCGGGAGAAGAAAGAGAATTTGAAGCCTTTGCCTTGGAAAGTCAGGATTTGGCTGATAGCTTTGCGTATAATCTGAAGATCGGCAAAACTCCGGCGGATCTGGCGACGAGGTATCCTTTTACGGTGAATAAGTTCAAGGTGCTTTCAGGCGAATCCTTGAAGAAGGAAGTCGAAGAAGCCGTTTTTAATCTGGGGGCTAATGAAATTTCCGGCGTGGTTAAAATGGATGACAAATACTATATATTTAAACTCGTTAATATAGTTCCTTCCAGAGAGTTGCCCCTTAATGAAGTGCAGTATAAAATCCAAGTTTTTTTATTTGAAAAGAAAATGCAGGAAGAAATGGCTAAATGGTTAGATGAGCTCAAAAACAAGTCTTATATCAAACTCAATTAAGGTCGGTATCACTATAGGGGATCCTTCCGGAATAGGCCCGGCGGTAATTTTAAAAGCCCTTAACGAGCTTAAGGGCTTTGCGGATTTTACGATCATAGGAGATAATTGGGTTCTAAGCCGGGTTCCAAAAGTCCAAAAGTTCATCAGCCGTTACGGCGGCGGGCCGGAGGAATCAAAAGTCAAATTTAATGACTTAAATAATGTTGACCGTAGAAGATTTTCTTTCGGAAGGATTAGGGCTGAATACGGACGAGCGTCTATTGAATATTTAGACTTTGCCTTGGGATTATTGAAGAAAAAACAGATAGATTGTTTAGTAACTGCTCCGATATCGAAAGAGGCAGTTAACCTGGCTGGTTTTAATTACAGTGGGCATACCGAATACTTTATCAGGAATACTGGCGTTAGCGATGTAGTTATGATGCTGATTAACGATAAGTTGAGGTTTAGTTTAGCCACAAGGCATTTGGCTTTATCTAAAGTTGCATCGAATCTGAATAAGCATAAGCTCTACAACAATATTCTTCTTACGTATAGGTCGCTTCGGAAAGTGTTTGGGATTAAGAATCCGCGGATTGTCGTTTGCGGGATAAATCCTCACGCTTCGGATAATGGTTTAATCGGGAAGGAAGAGAATACAATAATCAAGCCTTGTTTAAAGGAAATCAGGAAGGTTGTTAAGGCGGGAATCGAAGGCCCTTTACCTAGCGATATAGCTATTTCAAGGGCAGCCGACGGCCAATATGATTGCGTTGTTGCTATTTATCATGATCAGGCGTTAATACCTTTAAAGCTTACCTCTGCAGAAAGCGGCGTAAATTTAACCCTGGGCCTGCCTTTTATAAGAACGTCTCCTTTGCACGGCACCGCGTTTGATATAGCCAATAATTCTAAGTTAGCCGATCCTAGCTCTTTGATTGCTGCTATTAGACTAGCCGTAAAATGCGCATTAAATCTAAAAAGAGCTTAGGCCAAAATTTCCTAGTTGATCAAAATATCCGGAATAAGATTATTAATTCTTTGGAATTAAAAGAATCGGATATTATATTTGAGATAGGATCAGGAAGAGGGGAACTGACCGCTTTAATTGCTCCTAGAGTGAGCAGGGTTTATGCTTTGGAGATTGATAAAAGGTTACTAGAAATCTTGAGCGAGTCACTTGCCGGTTGCAAAAATACCGAAATCATTAATCAGGATGTCTTAAAATTTGACTTAGACGGTTTTGTTAAGGATAGAAGAATTGAAAGTAAGATAAAAGTTTTTGGCAATATACCTTATTATATTTCTAGTCCTATAATCGAGCACTTACTGGGATTCTGTAAGCATATAGGCGAAATATTTTTAACGGTGCAGAAAGAGTTTGGCGCAAGAGTGGCAGCAATCCCCGGCTCAAAAGATTACGGATCATTTAGTTGTTTTACGCAGTATTACGCGTTACCTAAAATATTGTTCGATATTAGTAAGAATTGTTTTCGTCCGTTGCCCAAAGTAGACTCTTCGTTCCTGAAATTGGAAATCCGGAATCACCCAGCGGTCAATGTAGCTAGTGAAGCGCTTTTTTTTAAGATTGTAAGAAGCGGTTTCGGCAAGAGGAGAAAGATATTGAGGAACAGCCTTTTGGGAATTGTAGACCCGCAAGTTCTGGATAAATTTTTTAGCGAGATTTCTTTGGATCGAAATATCCGGCCGGAAAGATTAACTCTGGAAAATTTTGCTTTTTTGGCTAATCTGCAATTTTCAATAAAAAAAGCTTGACAAGTATGTCAAATTAGTATATATTTTATTGCTTACGTAAATCGAGGTAACAGCATAACTTTAATTTGGAATATACAAAAAGAAGTTTAAAAAAATTTCTTTGCTGGATTTTTTTTATTTTGGGAATCATTCCTCCGGCGGTCATTAAAAAGGTAACGCTGGAGTAGCTCAGTTGGCAGAGCACGTCCTTGGTAAGGACGGGGTCACGAGTTCAATTCTCGTCTCCAGCTTAATTCGCGCAATAACTTACTTACGCTATAGTGTTCGTAAGCTATGCGCTCATTAAAAAATGCGCGAAATCATTACATTAGAGTGTACGGTTTGCAAGAATAGAAATTATACGACGACAAAGAACAAGAAACTGCATCAGGACCGTTTAGAGATAAACAAGTTTTGTCAGTCCTGTCATAAGCATACCCCGCATAAAGAAACAAAATAATGATTAGGGGCGTCGGTTAATGGCAAACCAACGGTCTCCAAAACCGTGACTGCAGGTTCAAGTCCTGCCGCTCCTGTAGTTTTTGAAGGCGGTCAAGGGGCAAAAAAAGGAACTATGAACTTAATAGCAAGACCGGTAAATTTTATCAAAGAAGTAAAGGCAGAGTTAGGGAAGGTTGCTTGGAGTACGCGTGAAGAGTTATTAGCATCAACGCTGGTGGTTATAGTCGTGACTTTAATACTGGGTATTTTTATCGGAGTGTTGGATATTTTCCTTTCCAAATTATTAAGCTTACTATTCAAATAATGAAGAACTGGTACGTAGTGCATACACAAACTGGCTTAGAGGATAAAGTAAAAACTTCTTTAGAGAACAAGATTGCCGCTTCTGGTTTACAGGATTCTATTTCGAGCGTAATCATTCCAACTGAGCAGGTTTCTGAAGTTCGTTCCGGAAAAAAGAAAATATCCCAAAGAAAATTCTTTCCGGGCTATCTTTTGGTAGAAATGGAACTGAATGAAAAGACGTATTTGTTCGTTAAGACCGCTCCCGGAGTTACCGGTTTCATAGGCCTAGGTAAAAAACCCATGCCTCTTCCTCAAAGCGAAGTGGATAATATCTTAAAGAAGACAAAAGACACTCAAGTTAAACCTAGTCCGAAGATCGTTTTTGAGAAGGGTGAGCAGGTAAGGGTAACCGAAGGTCCATTTCAGAATTTCAACGGGACAATCGACGAGATCCATCCGGAAAAAGGCAAGATTAAGGTGAGTGTTTCTATCTTTGGGCGTTCTACTCCGGTTGAGTTGGAGTATTGGCAGGTTGAGAAAATTTAAATATGGCAAAGAAAGCGATTAAAGCGCAGATTAAATTACATGTTCCGGCTGCTCAGGCTAATCCGGCACCTCCGGTTGGCCCGGCATTAGGACAGCATGGCGTGAATATCATGCAGTTCTGTAAGCAGTTCAATGATCAGACTAAAGGCCGGGATGGATTGATCCTTCCGGTTGTTATCAGCGTATATGAAGATAGATCCTTTACCTTTATTATAAAGAGCCCGCCATCATCCGTTCTTTTGAAGCGCGCGGCAAATTTAGCCAAGGCCAGCGGCATCAGCGGAAAAGAGATTATAGGCAAGGTTACTAAGAAGCAGGTTGAGGAGATTGCCAAGCAGAAAATGTCGGATTTAAATACTTCGGATATGGCTCAAGCAATCAAGGTTATTGAAGGAACAGCCCGCAGTATGGGCATAGCAGTTGAGGGTTAAATTACTATGAAAACGCGCAGCAAAAGATATAAGGAATCGGTTAAGCTGTTAGACAGGGATAAGATATATCAGCTTAAAGAGGCCATAACTGTGTTGAAGAAAATGGCTCTGACGAAATTTGACAGTTCTGTAGATTTACACTTTAATTTAAGCGTTGATACAAAGAAGAGCGATCAAATGGTTCGTGGAACTGTTATCCTGCCGCATGGAACAGGTAAAAAGATCCGGGTGGCGGTTTTTTGTAAGGGAGAACACGAAAAGATTGCCCGTTCTGCCAATGCCGATCATGTGGGTGGAGTAGAGCTTATAGACAAAGTAGCGGCTGGTTTTATGGATTTTGATTGCGTGATTGCCACTCCTGAGATGATGAAGGATTTAAGTAAATTAGGCAAGATTCTAGGTCCCCGTGGCCTGATGCCTAGTCCAAAAACCGGAACTGTTACTAACGATATATTGAAAGCGATTGAAGATGTAAAAAAAGGCAAAGTGGAATTCCGCGTGGATAAGCAGGGTGGGGTTCATCTTTCAGTAGGTAAAGTGTCTTTTAGCGAAGATAAATTATATGATAATGCCTCAAGAGTAATTGAGGCATTAAACGAGACAAAGCCGGCATCAGTGAAAGGTAAGTTTGTAAAAAGCCTTTCTATCGCCACATCGATGAATCCGGGATTAACTTTAGCGGTATAAATAAAACGAACCCTTCGGTGGTTCGACCTTGCTCACCAGCGACACTGAGTAGAGTCGAAGCGCTACCAAGCTCAGGGTTCATAGTGAGCGAGTGAAACGAGTCGAACTATGAAAAAAATCGGTTTAATTGTTAAGGAGGCTTCGCAGAGCCGTATTAAAGATACCCTGAAAGATTCCGGGACGGTATTTATCGTCAAATACTCCGGAGTGTCCAGCCCGGATTTATGTTCATTAAGGCAAATTTTAAAAGGAGCAAACGCTTCTTTGTTTATAGTAAAAAACAGTGTTGCCCGCCGGGCATTTAAGGATTCAGCATTAGAGCCTCTGGTTAAGAATATAGACGGTCCGTGCGGTTTGATTTTTATTAAAGACGAACCCGTGGGAGCATCGCAAGTTTTATGTAATTTTACCAAAGAGCATGAACAGCTTAAGCTTGAAGGCGGGGCGTTAAGCGATAAAATAATCGAGAAAGAAGATATTGAGCATATGGCTAAGCTTCCATCCAAGGAAGTTTTACGTGCTCAGGTAGTGGGTGCATTGAATTCGCCGATATCGGGTTTGGTAATAACGCTAAATCAGGTATTGGCGAAATTTGTTATTTGTTTGGATCAAATAAAACAAAAAAAGACAAGTTAAAAGGAGGAAGGAATGGCAAGCGCAAAGTTAGATGAAATGATTAAGTCGATAGAGGGCATGACAGTGCTGGAGCTATCGGATTTAGTCAAAGCCCTGGAAGAGAAATTCGGGGTTAAGGCAAATATGCCGATGATGGCTGCTCCCGCAGCAGGCGGCGCAGCTGGAGCTGCACCTGCAGCCGAAGAGAAGACTGCCTTTACGGTAGTTTTAGTCAGCTCAGGCGCAAACAAAATCGCAGTTATCAAAGAGGTTCGCACTATTACCAATCTTGGTTTAAAGGAAGCCAAAGATTTAGTTGATGGCGCTCCCAAGCCGATTAAAGAAGGCGCAACCAAAGAAGAAGCCGAAGAGATAAAGAAGAAACTTGAAGCAGCCGGCGCTACCGTAGAACTCAAATAAAGACAATATTTTCAAAGGTTGCTAATGCTATTGTCGGTGATATCGATGCCGATACTAGCGGTCAGCAATCATAAGAAAGATTATATGATTAAGCGAAAAAGTTTTGCCAAAATCAAGGAAGTCTATAATATACCGAATCTTTTAGACGTTCAGCTTGAGGCTTACGCTGAGTTTTTGCAGCTTGATGCTAAGCCAAATGAAAGAAAGCACCAAGGCCTGCAGGAAGTTTTTGCTGAGATTTTTCCTATTGAAAGCCCGAATCGCTCTGTAAAATTGGAGTTTATAAGCTATTCATTAGGTAAGCCAAAGTATAATCTGGCTGAGTCTAAGACAAGGAGTCTTTCGTATGCCCTTCCTCTAAAGGTCAAGTTCCGCCTGACGACTCCAAAAGAGACTAAAGAGCAGGATGCTTATTTTGGCGAAATACCGTTAATGACTGAAACCGGCACCTTTATTATTAACGGAGATGAACGTGTAGTAGTCAGCCAGTTGCAGCGCTCTCCCGGTGTTTCCTTCGAAGAAGAGCTGCATCCGACGGGTAAAAAGATATTTTACGGCAGAGTCATTCCTTATCGGGGAGCTTGGCTGGAATTTAAATATGACTTGACCGAAACGATTTTAGCTTATGTTGACCGCCGCAGGAATTTTCCCGCCACTCAGATTTTAAGGATACTTGGTTTTTCCGAAGATAAAGATATAATTTCAGCTTTTGGAAAAGAATACCCTGAGATCGTTAATACCCTCAAGAAAGATTACACTAAGAATAAAGAAGAAGCCTGTATGGATTTTTACCGTAAAATGAGGCCGACTGAACCGGTAACTAAAGAGGCGGCGGAAGCTTTATTCTATAGGCTATTTTTTGATCCGGCCCGCTATGATTTGGAGAGAGCAGGAAGGTTTATTCTAAATAGAAAATTGGGAATGGATGTTTCTCTCGATAAACGTATACTTGATTCTGATACCGTGGTTAAGGTTATAGAATATCTGATTAATTTGAAGAGCGGTATTGGGAAAATCGATGATATCGATCATCTAGGTAACCGCCGGGTTAAGACCGTCGGTGAATTAGTGCAGAATCAAATGCGCATAGGCCTCTCTCGCGTGGAAAGATCCATCCGCGAAAGATTAAGTATTTTAAGCGAGTTTGATAATATCAATGTGCATTACCTGATCAACTCCAAATTATTATCCAACCAGATCCGCGATTTTTTTGGCCGCAGCCAGTTGTCTCAGTTTATGGATCAAATCAATCCTTTGGCCGAGATGACTCATAAGAGACGCTTAAGTGCTTTAGGCCCGGGAGGATTGTCTCGCGAGCGCGCCGGATTTGAGGTAAGAGATATTCATCCTTCGCATTATGGGCGGGTGTGTCCCATCGAAACTCCTGAAGGCCCGAATATCGGTTTGATTGCATCTTTAAGCACATTTGCCCGGGTGAATTATTTGGGTTTGATTGAAACACCTTACCGCAAGGTTGAAGATGGACGGGTTACTAAAAAAATTGATTATTTAACTGCTGATATCGAAGAAGATATGATTATCGCGCAGGCCAACGTTCCACTGGATGAGAATGGATATTTTGTCGAGAAGGAAGTATCCTGTCGTTATAAGAATGATTTTCCTAAGGTAGCGGGTAAGCAGGTTCAATATATGGATGTTTCTCCGAAGCAGTTAGTTTCGGTTGCCGCGGCTTTAATCCCCTTCTTAGAACATGATGATGCAAACAGAGCGTTAATGGGGTCAAATATGCAGAGGCAAGGTGTGCCTTTAATGATTACCGAACCGCCTTTGGTTGGGACTCTTATGGAAGAAAAAGTTGCGCGAGATTCCGGCACAGTGCTTGTATCTGAAGAGTCGGGAAAGGTTACTAGTATTGATGCATCCTCCATTACTATAGGCAAGAAAATCTACCATTTAAATAAATTTTTGCGTACGAATAACGACACTTGCATTAATCAGAGGCCGATTGTTAAACTCGGGGATAGGGTAGAGCGGGGTGAAGTAATTGCCGATGGTATTGCTACAAAGAATGCGGAGCTTGCCTTGGGAAAAAATGTTTTAGTCGCATTTATGCCCTGGCGCGGGTTTAACTTTGAAGACGCTATCCTAATCAGCGAGAAGCTGGTAAAGGAAGATGCTTTCACTTCTATACATATTGAAGAGTTCGAGATTGAAGCTACCGAAACCCGTTTAGGCAACGAAGAGATTACTCGTGATATTCCTAATGTTAGCGAAGAGGCTTTGGCTAATTTAGATGAGACTGGTGTTATTCGCATTGGAGCCGAAGTTATGCCTGGGGATATATTAGTCGGTAAGATTACGCCTAAAACTGATTCGGAACCGTCTCCGGAAGAAAGGCTCTTAAGGGCTATATTCGGAGAAAAAGCCGGAGATGTGCGTGATACTTCTTTAATCGTTCCTCCGGGCGTGCAAGGTGTAGTTATTGATGTGCATGTTTTTTCCCGCAAGGATCGCGGCAGAAAATCCAAAGAAGAAAAGTCCAAAGAATTAATTAAGATCAGAGAATTAAAAGCTTACTACAAGCAGGAAATTGAATTTGTCGAAACCGAAAGAACTGCCCGTTTAGCCCAGCTTTTAGGAATAGATAAAAAGAAAGTCGAGAAACATGATTTTAACGATAATGAAGAAGCTAAAATTTTAGCCGCTTCTTTTGATGAGCAGATTCAGGAATTACTTTCCGAGCAAGAACAGGAAATTGAGAAGGTTAGGCGCGGCGATGAGTTACCCGCTGGTGTTTTGAAGAGAGTGGTAGTCTATATTGCCACTAAGCGTAGATTAGCTGAAGGCGATAAGTTAGCGGGGCGTCACGGGAACAAGGGTGTGGTAGCCAGGATTATGCCTGAAGAGGATATGCCCTATTTGCCTGATGGCACCCCCGTAGAAGTGGTTTTAAACCCGTTAGGCGTGCCTTCCCGTATGAACGTTGGGCAGATTTTGGAATGTCATTTAGGTTGGGCGGCTAAGACCTTAGGTCTTTATATCGGAACCCCGGTTTTTGATGGCGCCACTGAAAAAGAAATTAAAGAGATGCTTGAAAAAGCCGGTTTACCGCAAGATGGTAAAATTCAACTATATGATGGTTACAGCGGCGAGCCTTTTGATCACAGAGTTACGATAGGTTATATGTATGTAATGAAGCTGATTCATTTGGTTGACGAAAAGATTCACGCCCGTTCTATCGGCCCCTATTCTTTAGTTACTCAGCAGCCGTTGGGCGGTAAAGCTCAATTCGGCGGACAGAGGTTAGGAGAAATGGAAGTTTGGGCGCTGGAGGCATATGGCGCGGCTTTCACTTTGCAGGAAATGCTTACCGTAAAGAGTGATGATGTTTCAGGCAGAACTAGAATTTATGAGGCTATTGTTAAAGGTGAACAACGCTTGACTCATGGTACGCCAGAGTCGTTTAATGTTTTGATTAAAGAGCTTCAAGGTTTAGGTCTGGATATCCGGACAGAAAAGGCGAAATAATGGAAGAGATAGTTTCTTTTGATAATATTTCGATTAAAATAGCTTCTCCCCAGATAATCAAATCTTGGTCTAAAGGAGAGGTTAAGAAAGCCGAGACCATTAACTACCGCACATTGAAACCGGAAAAAGATGGTTTGTTTTGCGAGAAGATCTTTGGGCCGGTGCGTGACTGGGAATGTAACTGCGGTAAGTATAAAGGTATTAAGTTTAAAGGGATTACCTGCGACCGCTGCGGGGTTACGGTTGATCGTTCTTCCGTCCGGCGCGAGCGTATGGGGCATATTGAATTAGCTACGTCGGTTACGCATATTTGGTTTTTTAAGGCAGTTCCCTCCCGCATGTCCGCGTTATTGGACATAGGCTTAAGGGATTTAGAGAAGATAATTTATTATGAGGAGTATGTAGTCATTGACCCGGGCACCACTCCTTTGAAGAAAAAAGAGCTTTTAAGCGAAGAAAAATATCAGGAGTCTTTAGCTAAATATGGAGCTAATTTTAAGGCAAAAATCGGAGCCGAAGCAATTAAGGATCTTTTAAAAGAGCTGGATTTAGACGCCCAGTGCCGTAAATTACGCCGCGATTTGGAGAAATCTAAAGATGCTTTAAACAACCGCAAAGGTTTAAAGAGTTTAAGAATTGTCGAAGACTTCAAGAAATCCGGAAATAATCCTGATTGGATGATTTTAGAGATTCTTCCGGTAATTCCTCCGGATTTAAGGCCGTTAGTTCCGTTAGATGGGGGAAGATTCGCTACATCTGATTTGAATGATTTATATCGCCGCGTAATCAACAGAAATAATCGTTTAAAGAAATTAATGGAGTTAAATGCTCCTGAGATTATCATTCGCAATGAAAAGCGTATGCTTCAGGAGGCGGTAGATGCACTTTTAGATAATGGAAGACACGGCAAGGCGGTAATGGGCGCCAATAACCGTCCATTAAAGAGCTTATCTGATATGCTAAAAGGTAAGCAAGGTCGTTTTAGACAGAACTTGCTCGGTAAGCGCGTAGATTATTCCGGACGTTCAGTTATTGTTGTCGGACCGGAATTAAAACTGCATGAATGCGGTTTGCCTAAACAGATGGCTTTGGAATTATTCGAGCCATTTATCATCAAAAAATTAAGAGAAAAAGGTTTTGTGCATACTATTAAAGGCGCTCGCCGCATGGTTGAACGCGGCAAAATCGAAGTATGGGATATTTTGGATGAAGTTATTAAGGATCATCCGGTATTATTGAATCGCGCTCCTACTTTGCACCGCCTAGGTATTCAGGCTTTCCAGCCGCTTTTAATCGAAGGAAAATCCATCAAGATTCATCCGCTCGTTTGTACTGCTTTTAACGCCGACTTTGACGGTGATCAGATGGCTGTGCACGTTCCGTTATCTTTAGAATCGCAATTAGAGGCCAAGATTTTGATGTTGGCTATTAACAATGTATTTTCTCCCGCTGATGGTCGGCCGATCATAACGCCTACGCAAGACATTATTTTGGGCGTGTATTACCTGACCAAGGAAAAATCCGGCGCAAGGGGCGAAGGTATGATTTTCGCTAATAGCGATGAAGTTGTAATTGCCTACGAAGATAAGGCTGTTGAAATACACGCCAAGATTAAATTAAGAGTTGATAGTATTTTTGATTTTGATGAAAAGAAATTTATTGAGGGTAAACAGATCATCGATACTACTGTCGGAAGGGTATTATTTAATCAGGTTCTTCCCAAAGGATTTGGTTTTGTGAATAAGGAATTGAATAAGGGTAAGGTTGGAGATATTGTGGTCGAGACCTATAAGAGATTTGGCCACACCGCGTTGATCAATCTCCTTGATGATATTAAGACGATAGGTTTTGAAAATGGCACGCTCGGAGGGATATCCATCGGCATAGACGATCTGCAGGTTCCGGTTGAGAAGCAGGCAGTGCTAAAGGATTCCAAGGAGAAGGTTGCCAAGGTGGAAGAACAGTATCGCCACGGTGTGATTACCGATAGCGAGCGTAAATCCAAGATTATCGATATTTGGACGCATGCTACCGACGAAATCTCAGATTTATTATTTAAAGGAATGGATTCCTTTAATCCTATATTTATGATGGCAGATTCAGGCGCTAGAGGTTCACGCTTACAGGTTAGGCAGTTGGCTGGGATGCGTGGTCTTATGGCTAAGCCGTCAGGTGAAATTATCGAAAGCCCTATTACGGCTAACTTCCGCGAAGGCTTGAATGTTTTGGAATATTTTATTTCCACTCATGGCGCCCGCAAGGGTTTGGCAGATACGGCGCTTAAGACGGCAGATGCCGGTTATTTGACCCGCAGGTTAGTTGATGTGGCGCAGGAAGTAATTGTTGCTGAGAACGATTGCGGCACTCTCAATGGTATTACGGTTTCGGCGATTATTGAAGGGGATGAGGAAGTTGTTTCGCTCAAGGACCGCATAGTGGGTCGTGTTGCCCTGGATAATATCGTCGATATCATTACGGATGAGGTTATTGTTGCGGCAGGAGAAGAAATTCCGGAAGAAAAAGCCGATATGATTGAAAAACTGGGGATTGAAAAGATACGTATTCGCAGCGTTTTAACCTGTGAGTCCGGAAGAGGGGTATGCACTAAGTGTTACGGAAGAAATTTAGCCACCGGTAGAATGGCTGAGTTAGGCGAGGCAGTTGGAGTGGTTGCTGCCCAGAGTATCGGTGAACCTGGAACTCAGCTGACCATGAGAACTTTCCACATCGGCGGGACCGCATCCAGAAAAGTCGAACAATCATTCATTAAAGCGAAAAATAAAGGTATATTGAAATATCATAATTTAAGGACAGTTTCCAAGAATAAAGAATTTATCGTTTTGAATAGGAATGGTTTCTTGAGCATTAATGATAAGCAAGGTAGAGAATTAGAGCGTTTCTCGGTTCCCCAAGGCGCTTTTATTAATGTTGCTGACGGAGGAGAACTGGTTAAGGATGTAGTCTTTATTCATTGGGATCCTTATACCTTACCGGTTTTGACCGAGGTTTCCGGTACCGTAAAATATGAAGACTTGAAGGAAAACATTTCAATCAAGGAAGAACTTAATCCGGTTACCAAGCTTACTGAGCGCGTCGTGGTTGAACATAAACAGGAGTTTCATCCTCAGATTGTCATTTTGGATGAAGCTAAAGAAGTTGCCGGGATATATCCTATTCCGATTGGCGCCCATATTATGGTTAAAGACGGACAAGCAGTTGGCGGCGGTGATTTGTTAGCCAAGATACCCCGTATGGTAGTTAAAACCAGGGATATTACCGGAGGTCTTCCGCGTGTTGCCGAATTATTCGAAGCCAGGCGTCCTAAAGACCCGGCCATTATCAGTGAAATTGATGGTTTTGTGGAGTTTGGCGAAACTAAAAAAGGCCAACGTGTAATTATCGTAAAGTCAACTACCGGTATGCAGAGAGAATATGTAATTCCGCACGGCAAGCATCCCAATGTTTATAAAGGCGATAGAGTTGATGCCGGACAGCAATTAACTGACGGACCGGTGGTTTTACAGGATATTTTACGCGTCTGCGGAGATAAAGTCTTGCAGGAATATTTAGTTAATGAAGTGCAGGAGGTTTACCGTCTGCAGGGTGTGCGGATAAATGATAAGCATATTGAATTAATTATCCGGCAAATGTTAAAGAAAATCCGTGTTGAAGATCCGGGGGATACCGAATTTTTAGCGACGCAACAGGTCGATAAATGGGTATTCCAGAAAGAAAACTCCAAGGTTGTTAAAAAAGGAGGAAAACCCGCGGTAGCTACTCCGCTTTTGTTAGGTATAACCAAAGCATCTTTGACTACGGAAAGTTTTATTTCTGCAGCCAGCTTCCAGGAGACAACCCGCGTGCTTACCGAAGCTGCTACCAGCGGTAAGCGCGATGAATTGTTTGGATTAAAAGAGAATGTTATCGTTGGGCATCTTATTCCGGCGGGAACAGGCTTTCATGATCATCAGGATATAGAAGTTGTAAAGACTTCTAAAGAGGAGAAAAAGTAAACATATGCCAACAATTTCGCAGTTAATCAGGCTCGGTAGAATATCCAAAAAGAAAAAGAGTAAATCGCCTGCGTTAAAGGCTTGCCCGCAGCGCAGAGGTGTTTGTTTGCAGGTGCGTACCATGACTCCTAAGAAACCAAACTCCGCTTTGCGTAAAATTGCCAGGGTTAGGCTTACTACCGGAATTGAAGTAACTGCTTATATACCTGGTGAAGGACATAACCTCCAAGAGCATTCCATAGTTTTAGTCAGAGGTGGCAGGGTCAAGGATTTACCTGGTGTAAGGTATCATATTGTAAGAGGCACGCTGGATGCGGTTGGAGTAAATGCCAGAAGAAGAGGGCGTTCAAAGTACGGAGCCAAGAGACCGAAAGAAGGCACAAAATAGTAACGCTTAACTAGTAATAAAGGAAAGATTATAATGAGAAGAAGAAAAGCTCAGGAAAAAGTAATATTGCCAGACCCAAAACTTAAGAGTAAGATTGTGGCAAAGTTTGTGAATATGGTTATGCTTGAAGGTAAAAAGGCAACTGCCGAAAAAATTGTTTACGGCGCCTTTGAGATCGTAAAAAAGAATCTTAACGAGCAGGATATCTTGAAAGTTTTTTACAAGGCTTTGGATAATGCGCGCCCGCGCCTGGAAGTAAAACCTCGGCGTGTAGGTGGCGCGACTTATCAGGTTCCTATTGAGGTACGTCAGGAAAGAGGTACGTCGATTGCCTTACGTTGGATAAGAGACTTTGCTCAGAATAAAAAAGGAAGGCCAATGGACCAAAAGCTGGCTGAAGAGATTATCGCAGCTTACAAGGGTGAAGGTTCGGTTATAAAGAAGAGAGATGATACGCATAAGATGGCTGAGTCGAATAAGGCTTTTGCTCATTTTAGGTGGTAAATTAATGGAAAAAATATCTTTAGATAAAATTAGGAATATCGGGATCATCGCGCACATCGATGCCGGAAAGACCACGACCAGCGAGCGCGTGCTTTTTTATACCGGCAGGAACTATAAGATTGGTGAAGTTCACGATGGTGCAGCAACTATGGATTGGATGGTGCAGGAGCAGGAGAGAGGAATTACTATTACATCTGCTGCGACTACTTGTACCTGGAAGGATATTCATATTAATTTAATCGATACTCCCGGCCACGTTGATTTTACGATTGAAGTAGAAAGATCGTTAAAAGTTTTAGACGGAGCAGTAGTGGTGTTCTGCGGCGTAGGGGGAGTTGAGCCGCAATCTGAAACAGTTTGGCGTCAGGCAGATCGCTATGGTGTTCCCAGGATAGCTTTTGTGAATAAGATGGATAGAGTCGGAGCGAATTTCTTAGAGGCTATCGACCAGATGCATAAGAGATTAGGAACAAATGCTGCTCCTATTCAACTTCCTTTTGGTAAGGATGCGAATTTCAAAGGAATAATTGATTTAGTCGAAATGAAACTTGTTTATTATAAGGATGAATTAGGAAAAGATATTGAGATTAAGGAAATTCCTGCCGAAGCAATGCCGGAAGTAGAAAAGCAGCGGACGGTAATGTTAGAGAGGATTGCCGAGGTAGATGATGCGATAATGGAAGATTATTTGCATGGTAAAGCGATTCCCGCAGCTACATTAAAAGCTGCGATTAGAAAGGGAGTTATAGCCAATAAATTTGTTCCGGTACTTTGCGGGTCTTCATTTAAAAATAAAGGCGTGCAGTTGGTTTTGGATGCGGTCAAAGATTATCTGCCTTCGCCAATTGATTTGCCCCCGATTAAAGGAACGAATCCTGAAACCGGAGAGTTCGAAGAGATCAAGGCTTCGGAAAAGTCTCCTTTTTGCGCCCTGTGCTTTAAAGTAGCCACGGATCCTTATGTCGGAAAAATATATTATATTCGCGTTTATTCCGGAGTTTTGACTGCCGGTTCCTATATATATAATGCTTCGAAAAGAGAACGGGAAAGAGTTACCAAGATTGTGAAGATGCACGCTAACCATCAGGAAGTTGTGGAGAGTGTTTCTTGTGGTGAAATTGCCGCTGCGGTTGGGTTAAAAGATACAAAAACCGGAGACACGCTTTGTACTGAAAATAATATGATTTTACTGGAAGCAATGCGTTTTCCCGAACCGGTTATCCAACAGGCAATTGAGCCTACATCCAAAGACGCTCAAGAAAAATTAGGTTTAGCTTTGCATAAACTTGAAGATGAGGATCCGTCTTTTAGGGTTACCTACAATCAAGAAACAGGTCAAACTCTTATTGCTGGTATGGGACAATTGCATTTGGAAATTATAATCGATAGAATCTTGCGTGAATTTAATGTAGCTGCACAAGTAGGTCAACCGCAAGTTGCCTATCGGGAAACTATGACTAAAAAGGTAAGATCTGTGGGAAAATTTATATCTCAATCCGGTGGCCGCGGACAATATGGACACTGTGTTGTTGAGATGGCTCCGCAGGAAACTCCCGGCACAGGTATAACCTTTGAAGATAAAATTAAAAGCGGCGCGATTCCGCGCGAATATATTCCAGCAGTCAAGCAGGGAGTCTTTGGCGCGGCTAAATCAGGAGTATTAGCAGGGTATCCTGTTACTGATATTCATGTCACTTTAGTTGATGGATCTTACCATGAAGTTGACTCATCGGAACTCGCGTTTCAAATGGCCGGATCGCTTGCATTTAATGACGGATTAAAAAATGGTCATCCGGTTTTATTGGAACCGATCATGGATATGGAAGTAGTCGTTCCGGAAGAATTTATGGGCCAGGTCATTGGAGATTTAAGTTCTCGACGGGCAAAAATAATTTCCTTAGCCCAGCGGCTTAACTTAAGAACCATTCGAGCGAACATTCCATTAGCTGAAGTTTTTAACTATGCAACTATAATAAGATCCTTGACACAAGGCCGCGCATCCTATACAATGGAGCCTTCGTTTTACAGCGAAGTGCCTGCACATATAGCAGAAAAAATTGTTACTGGCTTCGCAGCTACTGGTTCAACAAGAAAAAGTTTTCGTTAAAAAAACAGGAGGAAGAAAAAATGGCTAAAGATAAATTTGTAAGAAGTAAGCCACATGTTAATATCGGAACTATCGGGCATATTGATCATGGTAAAACCACATTGACTGCTGCTATTGTTAATGTTTCGGCTAAGTTGGGTAAAGCAACGGCCAAGGCTTATGCTGATATTGCTAAAGGTGGAACAGTGAGAGATGATACCAAGACCGTTACTATTTCGGTTGCTCACGTTGAATACGAATCAGATTCCCGCCACTATGCGCATATCGATTGCCCCGGTCACGCCGATTACATCAAGAATATGATTACCGGCGCCGCTCAAATGGATGGCGCTATTTTAGTGGTTTCGGCTGCTGACGGCCCTATGCCTCAAACCAGAGAGCATATTCTTTTAGCTAGACAGGTTAACGTGCCTTCAATGGTTGTGTTCTTAAATAAAGTAGATTTAGTTACAGATAATGAACTTTTGGATTTGGTGGAAATGGAAGTTAGGGAATTGCTTACTAAGTACGGGTATCCCGGAGATAAAACTCCGATTATCCGCGGGAGTGCTTCTAAGGCTTTAGCCGGGGCAAGTGATCCGACATCGGCAGATTGCAAACCGATTTTAGATTTAATCAAAGCTTGTGATGATTTTATTCCTTTGCCGGTTAGAGACTTGGATAAACCGCTTTTGATGGCAGTTGAAGACGTATTTAGTATCGAAGGTAGAGGTACGGTTGCCACCGGAAGAATTGAACGTGGCAAAGTTAAACTTAGCGAAGAAGTTGAGATCATAGGTTTAAGACCGGAAGTAAAGAAATCCGTAGTTACCGGAATTGAAATGTTCCGTAAGCTTTTGGATGAAGGACAAGCCGGAGACAATGTCGGATTGTTATTAAGAGGTGTTGAAAAGAACGATATTGAACGTGGTATGGTTATTGCTGCTCCTAAGTCGATTACTCCACATACTAAGTTCAAGGCTCAGGTGTATATACTGACCAAAGAAGAAGGTGGAAGGCATACGCCATTCTTTAAAGGTTACAGGCCGCAATTCTATTTCCGCACGACCGATGTTACCGGAAACGTTACTTTACCGACCGGAGTGGAAATGGTTATGCCCGGAGATAATGTTAATTTAGATGTTGAGTTGATTACACCTATAGCCATGGAAAAGGAATCGCGTTTCGCTATTCGCGAAGGCGGCCATACCGTAGGCGCAGGCGTAGTTACGGAGATTATCGCTTAAGAATATGTCAGTCGCACAAAAGATACGTATAAAACTAAAAGCTTACGATCATCGTCTCTTGGACCAGGCGGTCTTGGAGATTGTTGAAACAGTGAAACGGACCGGCGCCAAAATCGCCGGCCCGGTTCCGCTTCCGACCAGGCGCGAGATCTATACGGTTTTGCGTTCTCCGGTCATTGACAAGAAGTCCCGCGAACAGTTCGATTTATCCACACATAAGAGGCTCATCGATATATTCGAACCAACAGCTAAGACGATTGATTCATTAAGGAAGTTAAACCTGCCCGCAGGGGTGGATGTTGAGATAAAATGAGCGCTTTATTAGGCAAAAAAATTGGCATGACACAAATTTTTGCCGAGGATGGATCCTTGGTAAGTGTTACTGCTATTGAGGCTGGTCCTTGTCCGGTGTTAGCCATTAATGAAAAAAGTATTCAGGTTGGATTTGACCTTGCTAAAGAGAAGAATTTAAAAAAACCGCAGGCAGGTTATTTTAAAAAGTTGAACATACACGGACGTAAAATAATCAGAGAATTACCGAAGGATGCTGGCAAAGAATATAAAGTAGGTGAAGATCTTAAGGTGGGTATATTTGCCGAAGGGGATTTTGTGGATGTAACCGGAACTTCTATCGGTAAAGGTTTTCAGGGTGGCATGAAACGTTGGCATTGGCATGGTGGACCGATGACTCATGGTTCGACTTCGCGTCGACGCGTAGGTTCAGTCGGTTCAACTACTACTCCCGGAAGAGTTTTTAGAGGCCATCATATGGCCGGACATATGGGTGCTATACAAGTAACTACGCAGAATTTAAAGATTGTAAAAATTGACGCGGAAAACAATATACTTTTAATTAAGGGAGCGGTGCCAGGATTTAAAAACGGTTATGTTATTGTTAAAACAGCTATAAAAAGAAAAACTACCCCTAAAAAAGAACCGGCAAAGGCAAAAGGGGCTAAAAAATAAAAATGGAAACCATAACCTTACCTATATATAACGCACAAGGCAAAGAAGTAGACAGTATAAAGCTGAATACTTCTGTATTTGACGGTATAATAAATTCCGAAGCTATTTACCAGGCTGTTACTGCTTATCGGGCTAATCAGCGCAAGGGTTTGGCTGCGACCAAAACTAGAGGCGAGGTCTCCGGTGGCGGTAAGAAGCCCTGGAAGCAAAAAGGGACAGGCCGGGCCCGCGTAGGTTCGACTCGTTCTCCGCTATGGAGACATGGTGGCGTAGTGTTTGGTCCGCATCCGAGAGATTTTTCTTATACCTTACCGGATAAAATCAAAAATGTAGCTTTAAAATCCAGTCTTAACGCTAAAGTAAAAGAAAATAATTTGATAGTTTTGGATGAGTTTAAATTGGAAAATTCCAAAACCAAAGAAGCAATGAAATTATTTACTAACCTTAAAATAAACAGTTCCAAAGATAAAAAATCATCTCGTGTGCTCTTCCTGCTGGATAAGTCCACCGGGGATGAGAAACTGGCTTTAAGGAATATTGATTTCCTGAAATTTACCCTGGCTACAGATACCAATGTTTACGAAGTTTTAGCGCATAAAAAATTAGTTATTACCAAAGACGGTTTAACTCAACTTACTAACAGGCTTAAAAAATGAATTATTCACAAGATATAATTAAATCTTTGATTCGTACCGAGAAGTCAACAGTGTATGAGCCTAATTCCAGGTATCTTTTTATTGTTGATATCAAGGCTAATAAGATTCAGATCAAGCACGCCGTAGAGCAGCTTTACAAAGTAAAAGTTAAACATGTAAATACATTTATTTCCTTTGGGAAATTAAAAAGGGTGCGTCATCAATTAGGTAGGACCGCTGACAAAAAGAAAGCAGTGGTGACTTTAATAGCAGGGCAAAAGATAGAGGTAGCTTAATATTATGGGACTTAAATATTTTAAACCGACAACACCCTCGCGCAGGCATATGACTGGCCCGGATTTTGCGGAAATTACTAAAAATACCCCGGAAAAATCCTTGTTGCTTCCTTTGAAGAAGTCCGGCGGCAGGAATTCTTACGGAAGAATAACTTCCAGGCATCGCGGCGGCGGACATAAGAGGATGTTGAGAATTGTTGATTTTAAAAGAGATATTATTGATATTCCGGGAAAGGTTATTGCGATTGAGTATGATCCAAATCGTTCTTGCCGAATAGCTCTTATCGAATATCCGAATAAAGAGAAAAGATATATATTGGCTGCTGTGGGATTATCCGTAGGACAAACCATTATTTCAAGCAACCAAAAAGATGTGGAAATCCAAATTGGCAATTGTTTGCTTCTAAGGCATATGCCTTCCGGAACACTTATTCATAATTTGGAAATAAGCAAAGGCAAAGGTGGGCAGATAGTTCGTTCTGCCGGCTCCAGCGCTCAGCTTATGGCTAAAGAAGGGGATTTTGCCCATATAAAGCTTCCTTCAGGCGAAGTAAGATTAGTTAGTCTTGAATGTCATGCTACGGTTGGCCAGGTCGGTAATGTGGAGCACGAAGCGATTTATATGGGTAAGGCGGGCAGGAATAGATGGTTGGGCGTCAAACCGCAATCAAGAGGCTTAGCAATGAATCCCTTTGATCATCCGCATGGCGGCGGCGAAGGAAAATCCGGGCAAGGTAATCCGCATCCGGTTACTCCGTGGGGTAAGCCTACTAAGGGCTATAGGACCAGGAAGCCGAATCGGTATTCTAATAAGTTTATTGTTAAAAGAAGGAAACCATAATGCCACGTTCATTAAAAAAAGGTCCTTATGTTGAGGAAAGATTGTTAAGGAAAGTTGATCAGCAGCGTAAATCCGGCACGCGCCAGGCAATTAAAACCTGGTCGAGAGCTTCTACTGTTATTCCGGATTTCGTAGGTTTGACTTTTGCCGTTCATGACGGCAAGAAACACGTTCCTGTTTTTGTAACCGAAAATATGGTTGGACATAAATTAGGCGAGTTTGCCCCTACCCGCATATTCAGGAAGCACGGCGGAGTAAAGGCCAAGAAAGCATTAGAGAAAACCTAATAAGGGTAGTTAGCAGATAGTAGTCAGTAGATAGGAAAAAGAAAAAATGATAGCTAAAGCAGAAGGAAAATTTTTGAGGATTTCGCCGCCTAAGGTAAGGCTGGTAATGGATCTTATTCGCGGAAAGGATGCGGTTTTTGCTCGGGCGTTACTTTTAAATATTAATAAGCGTCCTAAAGAGTATTTGATCAAGATATTAAATTCGGCTATTGCTAATGCCAAGGTAAAAGGTTTTAATATCGAACAGCTTTATATTTCTAAAGCAGTATGTAATGTGGGTCCGAGCTGGAAAAGGTTTAAGGCCGCGGCTTTTGGCCGGGCGCAACCGATTTTAAAGAGAACTTGCCATATCAGGATTGAATTAGATTTGAAATCAGGAGAATAATAAATGGGTCAAAAAGTTAGTCCGTTACTTCTAAGAATTGGTTTTATCAAGGGATGGCACTCGCGTTGGTTTGCCGGGCATAAAGAGTTCCCTAAATTTATATATCAGGATTATAACATTCGTAAATTCATCAAGAAAAGATTTAAACAGGCTGCGGTATCTAAAATCGTAATTGATAGATTGGCGGATAAGATTAGAATCAGGATATTTAGCGCTCGCCCCGGGCTTATTATTGGCCGTCACGGAGCCGATATTGAGCGCTTAAGAGGGGATTTGAATAGTTTGGCCAAACAGGAAATCGCCATTGATATCGAAGAAGTAAAGCAGCCTGCTTGGGATGCGCAATTAGTTGCTGAAAACGTCGCTTTCCAAATGGAGAAACGCGTTGCGTTTCGCAGGGCCGTAAAGCGAGCCATGGAGCAGTCAATCAACGCCGGAGTTAAGGGTATACGCGTTTGCTGCGCTGGACGTCTAAACGGAGCAGAAATGTCCCGGACCGAAACTTATAAACTTGGCAAAGTCCCCTTGCAGACTTTTCGGGCGGATATAGATTATGGTTTTGCCGAGAGCCTTACTACTTATGGGCTTATAGGTGTTAAAGTCTGGATATATAAGGGGGATGTTTTGGAAAAGAAAGTGATTCAGGATGTTTCTGAAGTTAAGGCCGAAGAAGTAAAGGCTAAAAAGGAGATGAACTGATATGCCTTTAATGCCCAAGAGAGTAAAATACCGTAAATTACAAAAGGGGCAGCGCAGAGGAATAGCCACCAGCGGCGCAGATTTAGCCTTCGGTGAATTCGGATTGAAAAGCCTGGACAACGGGTGGTTAAAGAATACCCAGATTGAAGCCGCTCGTGTCATTATCGCCCGTCAGCTGCATAAGGGGGGAAAGCTTTGGATTAGGGTTTTTCCGGATAAATCAATAACTAAAAAACCGGCAGAAGTGCGTATGGGTAAGGGCAAGGGGGATTTGGATCATTGGGTTTGCGTGGTTAAAAGAGGAAAGATAATGTTTGAATTGGGCGGTGTTCCCGAAGAGTATGCCCGTCAGTGTTTTAGGCTTGTAGCCTATAAGTTACCACTCAGGACAAAATTTATATCACGTATACATAAATAATATGGCAAAAAGACTGAAAGCAAAAGATTTAATCAACTTATCAAAAGCTGAATTACTGGAGAAAGAGAAAGCCCTGAAAGATGAGCTTTTTAAATTGAACTCCCAGCGTTATACCGGAAGAGTAGAGAAGCCGCACCTGTTCTCTTTGGTTAAAAAAGACATTGCGGTAGTCGAAACTATTTTGAACTCAAAGAAAGAATAAAAATGGGAAAGCGAAAAGAGTTTATCGGGACGGTAATAAGCAATAAAATGCAAAAGACGGTGGTTGTGCGCGTTATGAGGATAAGCAAACACTCCAAATATTCGCGTATTGCTAAGATTTTCAACAAATTCAAAGCTCATGATGAGAAAGGGATCGCTAAGTTTGGCGACACCGTAAAGATTGAAGAAACCCGGCCCCTTTCTAAAGACAAGCATTTTAGAGTAACTGAAGTTATCAAGAAAGTCAGCGAAGCGGCCAAGATAGAAGTAAAAGAGGAGATTTAAATGATTCAGTTGCGTTCCATACTAGATGTAGCGGATAATACCGGCGCGAAAAAGGCATCGATGATCGGAGTTTTAGGGAAAAAGAACTGCCCTAACGCCGAGATCGGGGATATTATTAACGTGAATATCAAAGAGTCGTCTCCGGATGCCACGATTAAAAAAGGCGAAAAAGGCAGGGCCGTTATCGTAAGAACCCGCCAGGCAATCAGGCGTCTTGATGGTTCAGTGTTAAGGTTCGATCGCAATGCGGTTGTTTTTATCGATAATCAGGATAATCCCCGCGGCACGCGCGTATTCGGTCCGGTTGCCCGCGAATTAAGGGATAAGAATTTTTCCAAGATTATATCTTTGGCACCCGAGGTAATCTAATGCAAAAAATTAAAAAGAACGACATAATCCAGGTAATAAAAGGAAAAGATAAAGGGAAAAAAGGAAAAGTCATCCAGATTTTTAATGAAAGCGGACGCGCTCTTGTAGAGGGAATAAATTTAGCCAAGAAGCATAAACGGCAGACCCGCCAGGACCAAAAAGGCGGAATTGTTTCAATCGAAATGCCTATAGCCTTGAGTAATATTATGTTGGTCTGTAAGCATTGCGATAAGGCTGCCAGAGTCGGTTTTTTAATACTTAAAGACGGAACAAAATCCAGAGTCTGCAAATCTTGCAAAGAAGTTATTTAGCTTATAGTTCATAGCTGATAGCTCATAGGAAGAGCTAAAAGTAGAGAGAGAAAATATGTTACCGAGATTATTAGAAAAATACAGAAAAGAAATAGTTCCGCAGCTGATGCAGGAATTAAAGATCAAGAACAGGATGGCGGTTCCTCGCATTGAAAAAATAGTGGTGAATATGGGCGTGGGGGAAGCGCTTCAAGATGTGAAGATCCTGGAAAAAGCGATGGATGAGTTAGCTTTAATTACCGGACAGAAGGCGATTATGCGCCGGGCCAAAAAAGCTATCTCAAATTTTAAAGTTAAAGAAAATTCTCCCGTAGGTTGCAAGGTTACTTTACGCCGTTTCATGATGTATGAGTTCCTGGATCGCTTAGTGAACATAGCGCTTCCGCGTATCCGTGATTTCAGGGGGGTTTCTCCCGACGCATTTGACAAGGCGGGTAATTACACGTTAGGCCTTAGCGAGCAGGGAATTTTCCCGGAGATGGAATACGATAAATTGACCCGCACTCAGGGTATGGATATAACCATTGTTATCAGGAATGTTAGAAACAAAGAAGAGGCCCGCCTTATATTGAAATTATTCGGCGTCCCTTTTAAAACAGATAAGGATTAATAAAGGCTATGGCTAAGAATTCACAAATAGCAAGATGGAAAAGGCAGGCAAAATTTTCGACGCGTAAACATAATCGTTGCGCTATCTGCGGCCGAAGCGGCGGTTATTTGCGCAGGTTTCAATTGTGCCGTATATGTTTCAGGGAACTGGCTTGGCAGGGTATGATCCCGGGAGTCAAAAAAGCAAGCTGGTAGAAAAATAGAGGAGAATAATGTCGAGAACTGATTTAATAGCTGATGTGTTTACGATAATCCGCAACGCCACAATGATCAAAAGGGATAGCGTGGATGTTCCGGCTTCTAACACCATAAAATCTATTTTAGAGATTTTGAAAAAAGAAGGTTACGTTGATAATTTTAAATTGATTGAAGATAAGAAACAGGGCCAGGTCCGTATATATTTGAAATATGTCGCCGGAAAAGGAGCGATCAGAAATATCAAGCGCATTTCCCGTCCAGGATTACGTTTATACGTGACTCACAAAAAGGTTCCTACAGTTTTAAGAGGCAGAGGTTTGGCAATCATCTCAACATCTAAAGGTATTATGACCGATAAGGACGCCCGCGAAATGAGTTTAGGCGGAGAAGTTATCGGCTACATCTGGTAAGGAAAATATGTCTAGAATAGGAAAAAAACTTATTACTGTCCCTAAAGAAGTCAAAGTCGAAGTAAAGGATAACGTTATTTTAGTGGAGAGCGCTAAAGGGAAATTGAATCTTCCGCTTTCTCCCCGGATCAACCTTGAGATAAAAGATGGCCAGGTTTTGGTGAAACGGGTTGCCGATACCAAGATGGACAGGTCTTTGCATGGTTTGTACCGGGCTTTGATAGTGAATATGATCAAGGGTGTGACAGAAGGCTATGCAAAAGAGCTGGAAATAATCGGCGTGGGTTTTAAAGCGGGTGTCCAGGGCAGCATTCTGAATATGAGCCTGGGTTTTTCCCATCAGGTGAATTTTCCTATCCCCGCGGGCATAAAAATCGAGACGCCTAAACCGACTCAGGTAGTTATAAGAGGTATTGATAAGGCATTGGTTGGCAAGGTATCGACCGAGATACGCGCCATATATCCGCCAGAGCCTTATAAAGGTAAAGGCATTCGTTTTGTCGGGGAATACGTGAAAAAGAAAGTGGGCAAGGCTCAGGCAACCGGCGGTGGAAAATAAAATGAATAAAAAAGAACTCGCAAGATTAAAAAGGCATCGCAGAATCAGGATTAAAATGCAGGGCTCAGGCAGTAAGCCGCGTCTGGTCGTCAAACGCTCCCTGAACAATCTTTCAGCCCAAGTTATCGACGACACAGAGAATAAGGTGTTATTTTCTTTTTCTACGGCAAGTAAAGAGTTTAAGAAAAACGTAAGTTCTTCCGGAAGTGTCAAAGCATCTGGCGTTTTTGGAGAGGTTTTTTCTAAAATGGCCAAAGAAAAAGGGATTAGTAAAATCATATTTGACAGGGCAGGTTATTTATATCATGGCAGGATAAAGGCATTTGCCGAATCCTTAAGAAAAGGCGGATTGGAGTTTTAACTTATGCGTGAGTTAAACATTGAACAGCAGCCGGAATTAATTGAAAAGGTAATTACCATCAACCGTGTTACCAAGGTTACCAAAGGCGGCAAGAAATTACATTTTAGCGCGCTTGTAGTTGTAGGCGATACCAAGGGCAGGGTTGGATTTGCTTTGGATAAAGCTAATGAGGTGGCGGATGCAATACGCAAATCCCTGACTAAGGCCAAAAAGAGCCTTTTTAGGGTTAGCCTTGAGGGTTCCACTATTCCTCATGAAGTTGTCGGGCACTATGGCGCTGCCAAAGTAATGCTTAAACCAGCCTCGGAAGGGACAGGGGTAATCGCAGCTGGTCCTGTGCGGGCTATATGCGAAGCCGCAGGCATCAAGGATATATTGACAAAGTGCCTTAAATCCAATAACCCTATTAATGTTATTAAAGCTACCGTCGAGGGCTTAAAGAGCCTCAAAAGTTAAAGATGAACCCTTTGATAAACTCAGGGTTCATAGTGAGCGAGTGAAAAGAGTCGAACTATGAAAAGCAAAAAAACCATAAAAAAGAGTAAGTCGCAAGATTCTGCGCAGTTAGTCGGTTTATTTAACTTAAAAGTTCCGGCTGGCGCGCATAAAGGGCGTAAGTATTTAGGCAGAGGTTCTAGCTCGGGGCATGGAAAAACTTCGACTAGAGGAAGCAAGGGCCAGACTTCCCGCGCGGGAAGGCATTTTTATTTAGGTTTCGAAGGAGGGCAGTCTCCTTTAGTCCGCAAAATGCCAAAACGCGGTTTCAATAGTGTATTTAAAAAAGAATATCAGATTGTAAACCTGGAAAGCTTGGCTAAAATAAAAGAAACCGTGATAAATCCGGAACTTTTACTGGCTAAAGGTTTGATTAAAGATAAGGGTAAGCTGGTTAAGATTCTGGGGGACGGTTGCGTAAAAAATCCCATAACTGTTCAGGCCCACTCATTCTCCAAAAAGGCCTCGGAAGAAATCAAAAAGGCCGGCGGAGTAGCGGAAGTTATCAATGTTTAGCGCTCTAGTTAATGCCTTTAAGATTCCGGATCTAAAGAGGCGTTTGATTATAACTGGCGCTTTGATTGCGGTATACAGGGTTGGTTGTTATGTTCCGACTCCCGGCATTGACGGAGCAGCCCTGGCCGAATTTTTTAACCGCATATCCCGGACGCAAGGCGGCACGATCTTTGGCATAATTAATATGTTTTCCGGAGGCGCAATGGAAAAGCTGACCATATTTGCGCTGGGGATTATGCCGTATATATCTTCATCGATCATCATGCAGCTATTGACCGCGGTAATCCCCGCTTTGGAGAAAATAGCCAAAGAAGGTAAAGCTGGCTATGAGAAAATAAACCAATTTACCCGTTATGGCACAGTAGCCTTAGCCCTGGTTCAATCGTATTTTATCGCTCTTTGGCTGGAAAATCCGGCTCGTTTTGAAGGTTTAAGAATAGTTATGACACCGGGTTGGGGTTTTCGTCTGGTTACTGTTTTGACCTTGACTACCGGCACTATTTTTATTATGTGGCTGGGCGAGCAAATACAGGAGCGCGGAATAGGTAACGGTATATCATTGGTAATTACCGCCGGTATCATATCAAGGATTCCGGCTGCGATGCACCAGTTGTATGTTTTGGTTTCGCCTTTTGCGGCAAGCCGCCGGCAAATTCAGCCTTTTACCTTGTTAATTATGGGTATTTTTCTGGTAGGCGTAGTTTTCGCGGTAATAATGATTACCCAGGGCCAGAGGAAAATCCCTGTTCAATATGCGCGCAGGATCGTCGGCAGAAAGATTTATGGAGGGCAGTCCACTTATATTCCCCTGAAAGTGGATACCTCCGGAGTTATAGCCATCATATTCGCTCAATCGATCATTCTTTTTCCGGCGACATTGGCATCGTTTATTCCCAATCCGGGATTTCAAAGATTGGCAGAGAGTTTAATCCGCGGCCATGTGCTTTATACGGTTGTTTATGGGCTCCTGATTATGTTCTTTTGTTATTTTTATACGGCAATAGTGTTTAATCCGCAGGATCTTTCCGAGAATATGAAAAAATACGGCGGGTTTATTCCAGGCATTCGTCCGGGTGCGCCTACAGCTGAATATCTGGATTATGTGATGACCCGGATTACCTTGGCAGGCGCGCTTTTCATCGTAGTTATCGCCATCTTCCCGGATTTTATCATGGCCTGGCTTAAAGTCCCGTATTTGGTTGCCTCATTTTTTGGAGGCACAGGAATCTTGATCATAGTAGGAGTTATGCTGGATACCTTAAAACAAATAGAATCGCATTTGTTGACGCATCACTACGAAGGCTTTATTAAAGGAAGCCATATTAAAGGAAGAAGATAGTTAAAGTAAAAAGTGTAATGACAAATGACAAAATTTAAAGTCCAAAATAAATTCAAAGTCCAAATGTCAAATAGCAAAACAAAAGTTTTGTCATTTGGAATTTGTCATTTAAATTTATTTTGAATTTTGTGCTTTGTTATTTTGACATTAATTAAATAAGCAGTTTTGCGTTTTAAGTTTTTAATTAAGGTGTATATATGAGAATAGTGCTATTAGGTCCACCCGGAGCAGGTAAAGGAACTCAGGCCAAAAGATTGGCGGAGAGATTGAGTTTGCCGCATATATCTACCGGCGATATCCTAAGGCAAAACGTCAAAGACGCAACTGCCTTGGGAAAAGAAGCCAAAGACTATATGGAGCGCGGGCTTTTGGTCCCTGATGAGTTAATGAGCAAGATGCTTTTGGAGAGATTCTCGCAAAGCGATATAAAGAAAGGTTTTATTCTCGACGGTTATCCGCGCAATTTTTCCCAAGCTCAAACCCTGGAAGAAATATTCAAGCAGAAGAATTTAGATGTGGATATGGTTGTATACCTGGATTCAAGTGATAGTGTAATTATCCAGAGGCTCTCGGGAAGATTGGTTTGCAGTGTCTGCGGAGCGAATTTTCACATCAGGAATATGCCTCCTAAGAATAAGGGAGTTTGCGATAAGTGCCAAGGCGCGCTTTTTCAAAGGAGCGACGACCGGGAAGAAACGATTAAAAAACGGCTGGAAGTTTACAAAAACGAGGTCTCCAGCCTTATAAAATATTATCAGGATAAGAAAAAATTATATCGTCTTGCGGCAGACGGCGATGCGGGTTTGGTTCTCGAAGAGATAATCGCTCTTACTAAAAAGATTGCATGATTCCTTTAAAGTCTGAAGAAGAACTCCGAATGCTTAGATGTTCCGGGGGGATTCTTTCCAGGGTTATGCGAGAGTTGGAAAAAAGGATTAAGGCCGGTATTTCAACCCTGGATATTGATTCTTTAGCGGAGAAACTTATCCTGGAGCAAGGGGCCTTACCCGCGTTTAAGGGTTATCGGGGGTATCCCGCGGCAGTTTGCGCTTCGGTCAATGAAGAAATTGTCCATGGTATTCCGTCCGGCAGGCTCTTGAATGAAGGCGATATTTTAGGTTTAGATATAGGAGTAAATTACAAAGGCTATTTCTCAGATTCGGCAATTACCATACCGATAGGCAGTGTTTCGCCAAAGATAAAGAAACTTATCGATGTTACCCGGGTTTCTTTGTCCGAAGGCATAGAGGCGGCTATAATAGGGAATTGTTTATCGGATATATCTGTCAGGATTCAAAGATATGTCGAAGATAACGGTTTTTCCGTTGTGCGGCAATTTGTCGGCCATGGAATCGGTTTAAAGTTGCACGAAGATCCGGAAGTCCCCAATTTTGGATGTCCCGGGCAGGGGCCGCTGCTTAAAGAAGGAATGGTCCTGGCTATTGAACCTATGGTGAATATTGGAGGATGGGAAGCCGAAATTCTGGATAATGGCTGGACCGCAGTGACTAAGGATAGGTTACCTTCAGCGCATTTTGAACATACGGTAGCCATAACCAAGAAAGGGCCGGAAATCTTAACAAAATAAATACCCCTCGGCTAAGCGCCCGGGGTAAAACCGGGAGTAATTAAGAAGGGTTTTATGCCTAAAGAAGAGTTGATTGAAACAGAAGGAAAAATTATCGAAGCTTTACCCAACGCGATGTTCAAGGTAGAGCTGGAAAACGGGCATATGGTGCTTGCGCATGTATCAGGAAAAATGCGTATGAATTTTATAAGGATTCTACCGGGAGATAAGGTTAAGTTGGAGCTTTCTCCGTATGACTTGAACAGGGGAAGGATAACTTTTAGGGTTAAATAAAATGAATCCCGTTACAAACTTGTAACGGGTTAAGAATTCGGAGGTTTGTAACGGGATGAAAGTAAAAGCGTCTGTAAGAAAAATTTGCGACAAATGCAAGATTGTAAAAAGAGCGGGGGTAATCAGGGTAATTTGCTCTAATCCCAAGCATAAGCAGAGACAGGGCTAACTCTTTGGGAATTTGAGTTCCCCTTTCGCATTCAAAAGAAATAGGAGATATAAATGCCAAGAATACTGGGTGTAGATATACCTAAGGAAAAAAGGATCGATATTTCATTGACTTATTTATACGGGATAGGCAGAGTTCTATCCGGTAAGATACTCAAAGAGGTAAACATCGATTCATCCAAGCGCGCCAAAGACCTAAGCGATGAAGAGGTCGCCCGTATCACCAATGCGCTGCAAAAAAGCGGGTTGCGTTTAGAAGGAGATTTGCGCAGGGATATTTCGCAGAATATTAAACGTTTAATGGACATTGGTTCATATCGCGGTTCAAGGCACAAAAAGGGCCTTCCGGCCAGAGGCCAGCGCACGCGCACCAATGCCCGGACCAGAAAAGGGCCGCGCAAGGGGAATATGGCTATAATTAAGAAAGCTGAGCCGGCTAAAGCAAAACCAGCGGCAAAATAAAATAAGGGTATACCCCTCGCCCTTTGGGCTCGGGGTTAATTCCTAACCTAAAAGAAAGAGGGAATTAATGGCGACAAAAGAAAGAGCGAAGAAGAAGAAAATAGCCAGAGGGATTAGTTCCGGGATTGCCCATATCCAGGCTAGCTTCAATAATACAATAATCACAATAACCGATAAGCAGGGCAATGTATTGGTTTGGTCTGCCCCGGGAATTGTAGGTTATAGCGGTTCTAAGAAATCCACGCCTTTTGCGGCTCAGATAGCTGCGGCTGACGCGGCTAGAAAAGCTAAGGAAATCGGGATTAAAGATGTGGAAGTGCGCGTTAAAGGCCCGGGATTCGGGCGTGAAAGCGCGATACGAGCGCTTCAGGCTTCAGGTTTGATCATAACTTTAATCAAGGATGTTACTCCTATACCGCATAACGGATGTCGTCCGAAGAAGAAAAGGAGAGTGTAATTTATGGCACGTTATACTGACGCAGTTTGCAAATTGTGCCGCAGGCAGGGAGAGAAGCTTTTTCTAAAGGGCACTCGTTGTAATACGGAAAAGTGCGCCGCTAGCAAAAGGGCTTATCCGCCGGGGCAGCACGGCCAGGGTGGAAAACGCAGGAGCAAGCTCTCTAACTACGGCCTTCAGATGAAAGAGAAACAAAAAGTAAAAAGAATCTACGGTGTCCTAGAAAAACAATTCCGCCGTTATTTTAAAATTGCTTCCAAGACCAAGGGTGTTACCGGAAAGGTATTGCTGCAATTATTGGAAAGGCGTTTGGATAACGTGATCTTTCGTTTAGGTCTGGGATTATCCCGCGCGCAGGCCCGCCAGATAGTAAGGCATAACTTTATACAGGTTAATTCGCGCAGGGTAAATATCCCGTCTTATCTGATTATGCAGGGAGATGTTATTCAGGTTAAGGTTAAAGAAAAGGCGCTCAATAAAATTAAAGAAATCCTGGAGCAATCCAAGGAGAGGACAGTTCCGACCTGGCTTGAATTCAACTCAGCCGAATTAAGCGGTAAAGTTTTAAGGCTTCCGGGTAAAGAAGATATTCAACAGGTTATACAAGAGCAGTTAATAGTAGAGTTGTATTCTAAATAATAAATTCAAATGACAAAATTCAAAGTCCAAAATAAATCAAAAATCAAAATGGCAAATTTCAAAACTAAGGTTTTGTGATTTAGATTTTTTAATTTGTAATTATTTTGAATTTTGTGCTTTGTAATTTGTCATTAATTGAAGTTATAACAGGAGGAACAATATAATGGGAATAAAATGGAGAGATTTTCAACTACCAAAAAGGCTTGAGTGCGACGAGGCTACATATACCAATACCTACGGAAAATTTTCGGCTGCGCCATTCGAAAGAGGCTATGGCGTTACCTTGGGGAATTCTTTAAGGAGAGTTTTATTTTCTTCTATCGAGGGAAGCGCGGTGACAAGTGTAAAGATTTCCGGAGCCCAGCATGAATTTTCGACTATTCCGGGCGTGTTAGAAGATATTCCGGAACTCATCCTTAACATCAAGAGTTTGGTTCTTAACTCGCATTCCAAGATACCCAAGACTATAATGATTAAGGCCGATTCCAAAGGCGATATTAAGGCTAAAGATATCGAAGTTGATGAGACTATTGAAATTATCAACTCCGATTTGCATATCGCGACTCTGACCAGGGATACAAAGTTGAACATTGAAATGGAAGTTTCGCGCGGCAGGGGGTATGTCCCGGCCGAGTTAAATAAAAAGGAAGATAAAACAATCGGCGTAATTCCGGTTGACGCGGTATTTACTCCGATAAAGAAGGTGAATTTCTTTGTCGAGAATACCCGTGTGGGGCAGCGCACCGATTACGATAAGTTGATCCTTGAGATTTTTACTAATGGCGCCATTACTCCCAAGGACGCTCTTTTATACGCGTCAAATATTCTTCAGAGGCATTTGGATGTATTTGTCAATTTCGGCCAGTTACCCGAAGATATCATTGAAGAAGATTTGGAGATGACCAAGGAAGAGGCGGCTCTTTACGAAAAGTTGAGGCTGCCGATTTCGGAATTGGAATTGTCGGTGCGCAGCTCGAATTGTTTAAGGGAAGCGGGTATCAGGATTATCGCGGATTTGGTTAAAAAAACCGAAGAAGAAATGCTTGGTTTCAAGAATTTTGGCAAGAAATCGTTAACCGAGATCAAAGAGCTTCTTATGGGTATGGGTTTAACCTTAGGCATACAAGTTGATCCTAAAAAAATAAAGAAAGCTTAAAACAATGCGACATAAAAAAAGAAGGCTACAGTTAAATCGTGTTACCAGTTGGCATAAAGCTACTCTGAATAGCTTAGTCAGGAATTTGCTCATTTATGAGAGCATGAGGACTACCTTGCATAGGGCTAAGGCGGTAAGGCCTTTAGCCGAGAAGCTTATAAGTTTGGCTAAAGCCAATACTTTAAGCGCTAAAAGAGAAGCTTTTAGCATTTTAGGCGATCATAAATTAGTGTCCAGTCTTTTTAACGAGGTTGGACCGCGCTTCGCTAAGCGGGTCAGCGGATTCACCAGAATCGTTAATTTAGGCAAACGCCGCGGTGATGACGCAAGCATAGTTATCTTTGAGCTTACGGAATTAAAGCCTAAGGTAAAAAAGATAAAAAAAGCCAAGGAAATAAAAGAGAAGGATACCGAAGAAGTAATTGATACAGCAGCTTCTGCGCAAGCAAATGAGAAAAAGCAGGTTGAAGCGCGTGAAGAAGCGGTTAAAGAAAAGCCCCCGGTTACTAAGAAGCCAGCTAAAAAGTTCTTAGGAGGGATAAGGGGCATATTCAAGAAAGAAAGGGATTCGCTATAAAGCTATTCTTTTTCTATGCATATAGATACGAGGTTAGCCAAACGCTTAAAGAATGTAAAACCTTCATCAACCCTCGCTATCACTTCCAAGGCTAAAAAACTAAAAGCCGAAGGGTTTGATATAGTAACTCTTGCCGCCGGAGAGCCCGATTTTGATACGCCCGATTTTGTCAAAGCAGCCGCAATCGAGGCTATTAATAACGGTTTCACCAAATATACTCCTACCACAGGCATTCCCGAATTAAAACAGTTAATTTCAGCCAAATTCAAAGAGGATAACTCTCTGGAATACGCGCCAAATCAGATCGTCGCTTCATGCGGAGCCAAGCATAGCATATTTAACGCGCTTTTGGCCCTGGTGAATCCGGGGGATGAAGTTTTGATTCCTTCTCCTTATTGGGTAAGCTATCCTGAAATGGCGAATCTTTGCGATGGCGCTATCCGTTATATACAAACTCAGGCCGGGAAGGATTTTAAATTTAACGCTCAGGATTTAAAAAAGGCAGTCAGCGCGAAATCCCGGGTTTTAATCCTGAATAGCCCATCGAATCCAACCGGCTGCGTATATGAAAAAGAAGAATTAGAAGCTATCGCCGAAATATGCGTAAAGAATAAAGTATTTGTAATCAGTGACGAGATCTATGAGGAATTAATTTACGACGGATTAAAGCATACCTCTATTGCCAGTTTAAATAAGGATATTTATGATTTGACCGTTACCGTAAATGGTTTTTCTAAAAGTTTCTCGATGACCGGCTGGAGGCTTGGTTATTTGGGCGCGCCGGTTCATATAGCGGAGGCAATTTCGCGCCTGCAGGATCATTCAACTTCTAATCCCAATTCTATCGCGCAAAAGGCCGCTATTGCGGCATTGAAAGGGCCGAGAGATTTCTTTCAAGAAATCCGCGCCCAGTTTCAGGAAAGAAGGGACTATTGCATTAACCGTATTCAGGCAATGCCCAAGATTACAGCGATAGTGCCAAAGGGGGCTTTTTACATTTTTTGCGATATATCCAAGACAGGCCTTAAATCAACGGAAGTAGCAAATCAATTGTTGGAGAAGAAATATTTAAGCATCATTCCGGGGAATGGATTTGGAGCAGATGATTTTATACGTTTGAGTTTTGCCGCAAGTTCTGAACAATTAGAAAAGGGTATGGACAGATTAGAATCCTGGTTAAAAGCATTATAGGTTACCCCTCGCAGAGCTCGGGGTGATTTAAGCGTAAACGCCAAAGGCACGCTTAAATCAGAAGAAGACAAAATATGGGAAAGACAATAGCGGAAAAAATATTGAGCGCGCACTCCGGCAGGGATCTAAGAGCCGGAGATTTTGCGGTTTGCAAAGTCGATTTTACTTTTGGACAGGATGGCACTAGCTCTATCATTATTGACAGGATAAAGGAACTGGGCGTAAAAGAGCTTAAAACAGGCTTTTGCATGGTTATTGATCATAGCGCGCCATCCCCGAGTGAAGGAGTGTCCCGGGTGCATAAAAAGATGCGCGATTTTGCCAAAGATTTCCGGCAAAATATTTTTGATATAGGTTGCGGAGTTTGTCACCAGGTAATTCCTGAATCCGGCAAAATTTTACCGGGAGATTTGGTTTTGGGGGCGGATTCCCATACCTGCACTTATGGCGCGTTAGCCGCTTTTTCCACGGGGGTAGGTTCCACGGATTTGGCTATCGCCTTGGCTACCGGAAAGAACTGGTTTAAGGTTCCGGAAACAATTAAGGTAGTAATTAAGGGGAAACTTCCCAAGGCCGTATTCGCAAAAGATGTAATTTTGCGCGTCATTAAAGAGATAGGGGCTGATGGAGCGACATATAAGGCTGTAGAATTTTGCGGGCCGGTAATAGATAAAATGGATATGGACGGCCGTTTTACGATGAGTAATATGGCGGTAGAAATGGGCGCTAAAGCCGGGTTTATGCCGGTGGATAGGGTTACTATTGATTGGTTGAGGTCTCACGGTGTGCCTAAGCCGGAAATCAAACAGATTTGCGCGGATACGGATGCTTCCTATGAGCAAGTTCTTGAATTTGATGTATCAAGTCTAGAGCCGCAGGTAGCTTTGCCTCATGTTGTGGATAATGCCAGGCCTGCGCGGGATTTAAGCGAAGTGAAGATCGATGAAGCATATCTGGGAACTTGCACAAACGGCAGATTGCAAGATTTAAAAATAGCTGCTAAGATACTCAAAGGTAGAAAAGTTGCCCCGGGTGTCAAATTTATCGTAGCTCCCAGTTCGCGCAGAGTCTTATTAGAGGCAATGAAATTAAAACTGCTGGATGTCTTTGTCAAAGCCGGAGGAATTGTTTTGGTTCCCGGTTGCGGTCCTTGCGTAGGCACGCATAACGGTATACCTGCCGACGGAGAAATAGTTATATCTACCGCAAACCGGAATTTTAAGGGTAGAATGGGAAATCCGGGCGCTTTTATATATTTGGCTTCTCCGGCTACGGTAGCCGCTTCGGCAATTAAAGGCCATATCGCTGATCCGGGAGATTTTCTTTGTTAGCCAGAGAGGCTAATAATTCAAAGATTTAATGACAAATGACAAAATCCAAAGCACAAAATAAATCTAAAACTAAAATTTCAAAATCCAAAACTAATTTCTTGTCATTTGATATTTGTAATTTAAATTTATTTTGAGCTTTGAACTTTGACTTTTGACATTAACAGTTCTGCCTTTTGTTTTTTTACTTTTAAGTTCATTTAGTGTCAGTTAGTTTGCTATATAAAGGAGGTTATAGATGGAAATAAAGGAATTGCTTATGATGTGCATCGAGAAGAAAGCTTCTGATTTGCATATTACCGAAAACGAACCTCCGATTCTGCGCGTTGACGGTTTTCTTCAGCGCACAAAACTGCCTGTATTAAATAGAGAAGACTTAAAGAGAATGATTTATGGAATTTTAAGCAATTCTCAAAAAGAGTCATTTGAGAGGGATCTTGAGCTTGATTTTTCGCTAGCCCTGCCGGGTTTGGATCGGTTTCGCGTCAATGCGCATCTGCAAAAAGGTTCGCCGGAAGCGGCGTTCAGGTGCGTTCCCTTGGAAATCCCCACAATTGAAAAACTCGGGCTTCCCGGTATAATTCCTGATTTGGCCCGTAGGTCAAATGGTTTGGTTTTGGTTACCGGCCCTACTGGTATGGGTAAAACCACGACTTTGGCTACAATGATTGACCTGATTAATAAAGAAAGAGAATGCCTTATTGTTTGCATAGAAGACCCAATCGAGTTTGTTTTTAAAAACGAAAAGAGCGTCATAAAGCAGAGGGAAGTTTATCAAGATACGCGTTCTTTCGCTGAAGCGCTCAAACACGCGTTGCGCCAGGATCCCAATGTAATAGTCGTGGGGGAAATGCGCGATCTGGAAACCATTTCAACGGCCTTGACTGCGGCAGAGACAGGACATCTGGTTTTAGCGACTTTGCATACTCCGGATGCGCCGCAGACTATCGAAAGAATCATTGATGTTTTTCCTTCTCACCAGCAACAGCAGGTTAAACTGCAATTGGCCGATTGCTTGCAGGGCGTAGTTTCGCAATTACTGCTTCCTCACGCTTCAGGAAAGGGAAGAGTATTGGCAACAGAAATTATGGTCGGGACCTCCGGGATAAGGAATCTTATCCGCGAGCAGGAAATTGAGCAGATACCCACGCTTATGCAAACCGGTTCTCAATATGGAATGAAGACTATGGATAAGTGTTTAAAAGAATTACTTCAAAAGGGCCTCATTACTCTGGATACCGCCCTTTCGAAGGTTAAAAATTCGGACGAATTCAGGCAGCTATGAAATTTGAAGGTAAAGCGATTAAATTAGGGGATAACATTAATACTGATTTTATCATATCGGGAAGGTATAAATTTGCCATTACCGATATGAAAGAGTTGGCCAAACATATTATGGAGGATATCGATCCGGATTTTCCCGCCAAGATAACCCCGGGTAAATCTATGATTATTGCCGGCAGTAACTTTGGGATGGGGTCTTCGCGGGAACAGGCTCCTTTGGTAATTAAGGAGGCCGGTATCGTGGCTGTTTTGGCCAAGAGCTTTGCCCGCATATTCTACCGCAACGCTTTTAATATAGGATTGGCTTTAATAGAGACGGATACGCAGAAGATAGCTGAAAACGATAGTCTAGATATAGATATGGATAAAGGAGTCATCAGGAATATAACTAAGAATATTGAACTTCCGGTTAAGCCTTTTCCGGAATTTATGCAGGAGCTTCTCAAAGAAGGCGGTATCATTAACTATTATAAAAAATACGGAGAACTTAAAGTATAAATGAGCTACAAAGTTACCTTGATACCCGGAGATGGCATAGGGCCTGAAGTAAGCGAAGCTGCCAGGAGGTGTATTGACGCGACCGGGGTAAAGATCGATTGGCAAATAGCTTTGGCAGGAAGTGAAGCTTTGGAGAAAACCGGAGAATTGCTTCCCAAATCTACTATCGATTCAGTGAAAAGAAACAAAGTAGCGTTGAAGGGGCCGATAGTTACTCCGATAGGCGAAGGTTTCCGTTCGGTAAACGTGGCGATAAGGCATGCTTTAGATTTATACGCCTGTGTCCGTCCGGCTAAAACTTATCCCGGAGTAAGAAGCCTGTTTAAGGATATTGATTTGGTTATTATCCGTGAAAATAGCGAGGATCTTTACGCGGGTATTGAATTTGAGGAAGGCAAGCCGGAAACCAGGAAGTTGATCAAAGAGATTGAAGAAGCCAGTAAAAAAAACATCCGTCCGGATTCAGGGATTTCGATCAAGCCAATTTCGATAAGCGCGTCCGAAAGAATAGTGAAGTTTGCCTTTGAGTATGCTTTAAAACATAATCGCAAAAAAGTTACTATCGTGCATAAAGCGAACATTATGAAATTTACCGACGGGCTATTTTTAAAAACGGGCAGAGAAGTGGCTAGGAATTACGCGGGAAAAATAGAATTTACTGAAGCGATAGTCGATAATATGAGCATGCAGCTGGTCCAGAAGCCGCATCTTTATGATGTTTTGGTTTTACCTAATCTTTACGGAGATATACTTTCGGATTTATGCGCAGGCCTTATCGGCGGATTGGGGATTGCTCCCGGAGCAAATGTCGGAAAGGATATGGCTGTATTTGAGGCTGTTCATGGGTCGGCTCCCAAATACAAAGGGTTAAACAAAGTGAATCCTACCGCGATGATTTTGTCGGGTGTATTGATGCTCGAATATCTGAACGAGAATAAGGCAGCCCAGGCTTTAGAAAATGCGGTTAAAGAGGTTATTCTTGAAGGCGTATCTGTTACCTACGATTTTAAATCTAATCCTGAAGATTCCGGTATAGTCGGCACTCGGGAAATGGCCGACGCGATTATCAAGAAAATAAAATGAAAATAAGCGTTATTGGAGCTGGGAATGTCGGGGCCTTAAGCGCTATGCGTATGGCCGAGCTTAAGCTCGGAGATATAGTTTTGGTAGATATCGCTAAAGGGCTAGCCCGGGGAAAAAGTTTGGATTTGGAAGATGCCCGGCAGATTCTTAAGGCCAGTTATAATATTAAAGGTTCAGACGATATAAATAGCATAAAAGATTCGGATGTTGTCGTGGTTACCGCGGGGCTAGCCCGTAAACCCGGAATGACCCGCGAAGAACTATTGGCCAAGAACTCTTCAATCCTTAAAGATGTGTGTTTGAATATCCGGAACTTGGCGCCTGAGGCTATTGTGGTGGTGGTTACGAATCCGCTTGACCTTATGACTTATCTTGCTTTGAAAGCCACCGGATTTCCCAAAAATAAGATTATAGGCATGGGGGTTAGTTTGGATGCCTCGAGATTCGCTAATCTTATTGCGCAGGAATTGAATTTAAATCCTGTGGATATAACTCCGGTTGTTATCGGCGCCCATGGACAGGGGATGATTCCTTTAGCCGGGCATACCAGGGTAAAGGGAGAGAGCCTTGAAAAAATCCTGGATAAAGAGAAAATTGACAGCCTCTTAAAAAGGACAGTTGAAAGGGGAGCCGAAATTGTTTCTTGCTTAGGGAGTGGAAGCGCGTTTTTCGCTCCGTCGGCTGCGGTAGCTGAGGTAGTCGAGGCAATAGCTAAAGATGAAAAAAAGGTTTTAGGAGCCTGTGTTTATTTAACCGGTGAATACGGAATCAAAGATATTTGTATTGGCGTTTTGGCCCGCTTGGGAAAAAACGGTGTTGAAGATATAATTGAATTGGAACTAAGCGATGGCGAAAAAAAAGAGTTGATGAATTCAGCTAATTCTATTCAAAATTTGTTGCGGCAGTTTTCTTTTTAGAGCGGCCTATGTATGATTTAGCGGTAATCGGCGCGGGCTGGGCTGGTTTTAATGCCGGCCTTCAAGCAAAACAGTTGGGCCTTAAGACGGTCATCGTCGATAAATCCGAGATCGGCGGGACATGTCTGAACTTAGGCTGTATTCCCACCAAAACCCTTATTCAATCCGCCAGAGTTTTTAACCTGACGAAAAAATCATCTGTTTTTGGCCTAGGCCTTTTGGATCCGGTATTAGATTTAATAAAGATACAGGAAAGAAAGGACCGAATAATCCAGCAACTTAGGCTGGGAATGCGTTTTAGGCTAAAGGGAATTGATTTTTTGTCCGGAGAAGCGCAATTGGTATCCAATCAGGAGATAAGAATTTCCGGGGATAAGATAATTCGAGCCAGGAATATTCTTATTGCTTCGGGTTCCAAACCTTGTGAACTCGCGCAATTAAAATTCGACGGTAAGAAGATACTATCTAGCAATGAAGCCCTTTTTTTGAAGAATATCCCGGGTTCGCTTTTAATTATCGGGGGCGGGGTCATCGGGTGCGAGTTTGCCGGTTTATTTTCTGTTTTGGGTTCCAAAGTTACCATAGTTGAGAAAATGCCGCAGCTTTTACCGGGAGAGGATAAGGAAATAGCCAGAAAAATAGAAAATTGTTTTAAGAAGAAGGGGATTAGGGTAAATACCAATACCGATGTTTTAAGTTTAAAGCCCGATGAGTTCGATACTATATTGGTTTGTATAGGCAGGATGCCCCAAATAGATGCCTTAGGGCTCGATAATTTGGGGATAGAATCGGAAAACGGTAGAATCGTCGTCGATGAATATCTTCGCGTAAACGCGAGTGATGTTTATGCCGCAGGGGATTGCGTTTCTAGAATTATGCTGGCGCATCTTGCCGGGTATCAGGGAAGGGCGGCAGTGCAAAATTTAGCCCAACCAGATAATCGAATAAGCGCTTATCCGGTTTGTGTCCCAAGCAGTATTTTTACTGACCCTGAAATTGGTTCTGCAGGTTTGAATGAGGAAGAAGCGGTAAATAAAGGATTTACGGTAGATATTTACAGATTTGATTTTCTTGGTTTAGGTATGGCCCGGATTTTAGACGAAACAGATGGTTTTATAAAAATAGTGGCAGATAAAAAATCCGGAGTAGTTCTGGGCGCTTCTATTATCGGGCCTAAAGCAGCCGAGTTAATTGGAATTTTCTCTTTAGCCATAGCGAATTCTATTACTGTCGGGAATCTGCGTAATACTTTGTTTGCCCACCCTACTCTTTCAGAATCAATCTCTGAAGCTTTAAGAAATTAGAACTCAAAAAATAGAAAACAGCCGCGATTTAAAGATTTGTCCAATTTTCCCTTGATTAGATCTTGAGGCATGGATATAATAATCTATTAATATGCGCAATGCGTTATCTCAAGCTAAGCCTTGGGCTGATTATAAAGAGGGATTAGCCGGGAATGGAAAAAAATAAATTCAAAAGCAAAGGCCTTTATTTTATAGACAAAAAGCGGGAGAAGTAATGAAGATAGTTTTACCTGAATTAGGGGAAGGGATTGATAAGGCGACAGTTTCTTATTGGTATTTTAAAGTCGGAGAGAAGGTAGGGGAAAAAGACGACTTGGTAGAGCTGGCTACGGATAAGTCCACGTTTAATTTACCGAGTCCCTGCTCCGGGATGCTTTCTGAAATTATGGTTCCAGAAGGTATGCCGGTTAAGGTGGGCGAAGTTTTAGGCATAATTGAAGAGAGATAAAACCCAATGGCGATAGATTTTAAAAAAGAACTGGAAACTGCCGCGCGGAATATGATTTTCGTGCACGATCCCGATTTACTTATCAAAATAATCGTGCGGATGGTAGTCGATAAGGTAAAAGTGGAGCACGCGAGTATTTTGCTTTTTAAGCCCGAAAGGCAGGCGTATGTGCTCACTGTTTCAGGGGGTTCTTTAGCCAAGAAAGTGCCGATAGGTTTGGCTTGTTTCGATAAAGATGATTCGCTTATCCGTTTTTTTAGAGAGAGGGATAACAGGCTTTTATTCAACAACGAAGCCCTGACTGTAGAGAATATTCAGAACGCTCTTAAGAACCCGGATACCAAAGAGCGGTTGAAGTCTCTTATGGGAGATGTTTTGTATCAAATGGGCTTGCTGGAGACCGTTACTTGCGTGCCCAGTTATTACCGGGATGAGCTATTAGGCATATTATTGCTGGGCAAGAAAAAGAATGGAAGCAAAATTTCCATCCAGGAACAGGATTTTTTCGTCGCCTTGGCTTCAAATATGTCGATGGCTATAAGGAATGCCTATTTATTTAAAGAATTAAAATCCGAATTGGATAAAAAACACCAGCTTTTTATGCGGACAACCATAGCCCTTGTCGCTGCTATAGAAGCGAAGGATAACTATACCCATGGGCACACAACGCGGGTTACTAATTTAAGCATCGAGATAGCCAAACGCCTGGCGCAGAAAAACAAAAAGATTGTAGACAATAAATTTCTCGAGAACTTGCATATAGCCAGCCTTTTGCATGACGTCGGCAAGATCGGCGTTCCCGAACAAATACTTAATAAGAGAGGAAGCTTAACTATTGGCGAAAGGAATAAAATCAAGAAACATCCCGAGATCGGAGTGAATATTCTCAGGCCAATTAAGGAGCTTGAGCATTCTCTGGTTGGTATAAAATACCATCATGAGAGGCCTGACGGACGGGGCTATCCCGAAGGGCTTAAGGGCGAGCAGATTCCTTTGATTGCTTCTATCATATCCGTAGCGGATTCTTATGACGCTATGACTTCGGATAGGCCGTATCGCACCGCTTTATATAAAGATGACGCTGTAAAAGAAATCGGGAAATTGAGCAATCTGCAGTTTAGCTCCCGCGTAACCGAGGTTTTTCTGGAATTATGCCAGGAAGGGAAAATCTAAAATATATGTATCCTAAGCGTATAGTATTAATGTATATCTCGGAGGTTTCCGGCCATCACAGCGCTACCATTGCTATTGAAAAGGCGCTTAGAGTCCTTGAGCCGCAGGCAGAGATATCGAACATCAATGCTTTTAATTATACGAACCCGATAGCCGAGAAAATCGTCAATAGTATTTATATGGGGATAATCAGGGTTGCTCCGGGCATCTGGGATTACCTTTATGATAATCCTGAGATTGTAAAGTGCCTTGAAGGGGCAAAACACAATGTCCACAAAAAGAATACCCCTAAATTGAAAAGGCTTTTTGACAAGCTCAAGCCGGATGTAGTTGTTTGCACTCAGGCTTTTCCCTGCGGAATGGTCGCTTATTATAAGAAGAAATACGGCTTGAATCTTCCTTTAATTGCGGTGTTGACCGATTATGTGCCGCATTCTTATTGGGTTTATGATTCTGTGGATTGCTATATCACTCCATCTGAAGATGTAAGCCGGCGTTTGATTGATAAAGGTATTGCCGCTGAAAAGGTAAAATCGCTGGGTATTCCGTTTGACCCGAGATTTAACGAACCCTTAGACAGGGATGCCATTTTCCACAAGCATAAGCTTTCTCCTGAGCTTCCCACGTTATTGGTTATGGGCGGAGGCCAGGGATTAGGCCCCATAAAAACCATTGTTAAGTCTTTGGAAAAAGTAGATAAAGATATTCAGGAAATCGTAGTTACCGGGACTAATAAAAAACTTTATAACTCCTTAAAGCGCAAGATAAAGAAATATAAGAAGAAAATAATTATTTTTGGTTACGCTCAAAACATCAATGAATTAATGCATATTGCGGATATCGTGATAAGCAAACCCGGGGGAGTAACTACTTCCGAGGTTCTTGCCAAAGGCAAACCCATGATTATCGTTGAACCTTTGCCGGGACAGGAGGCGAATAATACAGCTTATCTTACCAAAAAAGGCGCGGCGATTAAAGTTGATGAGCCGCAAAAGATCAATTCTGTTATTGACGGGCTTTTGAATAATCCTTATACGCTTAAACAGCTTCAAGAAGCTGCGAAGCAGATCGGCAGGCCGAATTCCAGCATGGATATAGCCCGCCTATTGCTTAAAAAATAACATATCATTAATGCCCAAGTATTTCTTATATAAACTTGCCCAACTGCTCGCATTAAGTATGCCGGTAAAGAACGGTTACCGGCTGGCAGAGTTTGCCGCTGATTTGTATTCTATGGTTGCTTTTCTTGACCGGAAGTGGGTGGTTGATAATCTTAAAGCTATCTTTCCGGAAAAGGGCAATCGTGAGATTTCCATCGTTCGCAGGCAGCTTTTCCGGAATTTTGCCAAATATCTCGTCGATTTTTTTCGTTTTGACAAGCTGGATATGAAATATATAAAAGAAAATATCCATGTAAGAAATATGCATTATGTGGATAGCGCTCTTACCGAGGGCAACGGAGTAATTTTGTTAACCGCGCATCTGGGAAATTGGGAATTGGGAGGGGTAGTAATTTCGATGCTGGGTTATCCTTTCATAACCGTTGCCTTGCGTCATAAATCCAAAGCGGTAGACGCTTTTTTTAATCGGCAAAGAGAGAGTAAAGGCGTAAGGGTTTTTCCTCTGGGAAGCGCTGCCAAAGGTTGCCTGAGAGCTTTAAAAAAGAATGAATTATTGGGTTTGGTAGGAGACCGCGATTTTACAGGTAAAGGCGTAGTTATCGATTTTTTCGCTAAACCCAGCGTTTTTCCCTTAGGCCCCGCGGCTATCTCTTTAAAAACCAAAGCCCGGATAATTCCGGGGTTTATGCTTAGAAATAAAGATGATAGTTTTGATTTGGTAATGAATAAGCCTATTGAATATGTTCCTACCGGGGATAATGAAAAGGATATTCGCGAGATTCTTATTCGATACAAGATGGTTTTGGAAGAGTATGTCCGTAGTTACCCGGAGCAATGGTATATGTTTAGGAGATTTTGGAAAGAATGACCCTTCGACGCGCTGTGCTTGCTCAGGGTCATCGTGAGCGACCAAAGGGAGTCGAACGATGAAAATCTGTGTTATTATTCCTACATATAATGAGTCTAAAGAAATAGCCCGGCTTATAAAGGAAATTAAAGAAAAAAATCCGGATGTGTTGGTGGTAGATGACGGTTCAGCCGATTCCACTGCCGAGCTTGCGCAAGCCGCGGGAGCGACAGTTTTGCGTAATTCTGTCAATCAGGGCAAAGGCGCTTGCTTGAAAAAGGGTTTTCGTTATGTCATAGAAAACGGTTTTGACGCCGCGCTAGTTATGGATGGCGATGGGCAGCATTTGCCGGAAGATTTACCGGGTTTTATAAACCTGGCCGTTACTTCCGAGGCTGGCATAGTGGTAGGCAACCGGATGAGCTATACAAAGAATATGCCGTTCATCCGTATAATTACCAACAGGTTTATGTCGTGGATGATCTCGCTTTTATGCAAACAGAAGATTCCCGACACCCAGTGCGGATACCGGCTGATTAAAAGGCGCGCGCTCGAAAAAATCGAATTAAAGACTTCCAACTTTGAAATAGAGACCGAAATATTGCTTAACGCCTCAAGGGCGGGTTTTAAGATAGCGTCAGTTCCGATTAAAACAGTCTACCGGGGAGAGAAGAGCCAGATTAACCCCATCGTAGATACGTTTAGATTCATAAAATTCATTATAAAAGCAGGCAGCAGGTAGGTTTTCCCTAAATACTGCCTACTCGCTTAAGTTCGTTAAACAAGGAGCAATGGGGTGATTCAGGTATATACCGGTAACGGAAAAGGTAAAACTACCGCGGCATTGGGTTTAACTTTAAGGGCAGCCGGCGCCGGCAAAAAGGTATATATCTGTCAATTCTTAAAAGGCAAATATTACGGTGAGCTGCGTTCTTTAAAGAAATTTAAGGATATAAAAGTTGAACAATTCGGGGCAAAATGTTTTATCCGCCGTTTACCCCGGCAAGAAGATATCAAGCTGGCGCAATCCGGGTTAAGGGCGGCTAAAAAAGCGATACTGGAGAAAAAATATTCATTAGTCGTGCTCGATGAGATAAACGTCGCCTTAAAGCTTAAGCTTATCGGTTTAAAAGATGTTTTAGGCCTTATAAAATGCCTTCCTAAGAAAAAAGAATTGATTCTTACCGGCCGCTCTGCCCACCCCAAAATAATAAAAGCAGCCGATCTGGTCAGCGAAATAAAAGAAATCAAACACTATTTCAAGAATGGCATATATGCCCGCCGGGGCATTGAATTTTGACATATAGTAAGTGGAATGAAATAAAAAGGGACATCTTCCGTAGTAGGCTATCCACGAAGGCCGGACAGGAAAGTGGCCCCTGATTATAAAAGAAGATTCCTCTATGCGTCGATACTTACTCATAATCCTTATAACTTTATTTGCCTTTAGCTTTGCGCCTGTTTTTGCCGGCGAGCGCAGCGATATTCTCATCGGCAAAGATTATTTCCTGACTACCCTCCAAGCTATCCAAAAAGCGCAAAAATCAATCTACGTAGCCATCTATCTCATTAGCGTGGAACCCGCGCCCACTGATAACCCCGCTTCAATCCTCCTGGAAGGCCTGATCAGCGCTAAAAATAGAGGCGTATACGTGAAGGTTATCCTGGATGACACTACCTTCAAAGTCAATTACAACGCCTATAAACGCCTCCGGCAAGCCGGCGTAAATGCAGCCATCGATAGCTCTAAAGCCGTGCTTCACGGCAAAGGCCTGGTCATCGATTCCAAAATTTGTATCCTCGGCAGTTTTAACTGGACCCGCGCCTCTTTGCGCGACAACTACGAATTCGCCGTTTACACCGAAAGCCCGAGGCAAGCCGGGAAACTGCTGGATTATATCTCTAAAATCGAATTAAGCCTTAATCCGCCTATCCAGCCTCAACAACTGCCGGGTTTGAAACTGCCGGTTAGCCTTTTAACTTCCGCGCCCAATCCTCTTTTATTTGAACTCTTCACCAGCCACTCGGAAAAAGCCTTTGACCTGTATTTGTATCTGGCAAAAAAAGCCCAAAGCGAACATTCATCCGTCATAAAAATCAACTATCCGGAATTCGGCCAAGCCCTGGGTTACACCAATAATTACTATTTTAATCTTTTTCAGCCTCTAAGAAAGCTAACCCGAAAATACGGCCTCATCCAGCATAAACCCTGGAGCAAAAATCTTGAACTCATCTACACATCCTTTACGGAAAACATTACTATTCCGGATACTTATTGGGATTATGGTTTCTGCCAAAAACTTTCCTTTGCGGCAAAATATATGTTTTTAGTTTCTCTGAGCGAAGCCCAAAGATCCAGCCATAATCCCTATTGGTTCAGAAGTAACGCCGACTTAAGCCGGATATATTACATCTCTGAGCGCTCGATTACCAGCGCCATAACCGAACTGGAAAAGGAAAATATTCTGGAAGTTTACAGGCACAGGCCCGAAAAAGAAGGAGAATTCGACAAACGCCCGGCTAACGACTACCGCCTGAATCCTTTGCAATCCCCGGAACAATTCCGGCAAGCGCTCCAGGCATTATCCGATAAATACACCCCTGATTTGACTCAACAAGCCTGCCAGCTTTCCGCCCAACTCAATGAGCCCAAAGACTTAGAAAAAATCGAAACCTACCTGGGGCTAATCCAAACCTACGGCTATGAAAAGGTGAGGGAAGTAAACTCCAAAGTCGCCTCCTACCGCCCGGAATCCGCCCTGCGCAACCTCTCCCAAGTAATCCTATTGCTAAAAAACTCACCCCGATAGTAAAAAATCAGGGGGCCGCTTTTTCCTGTATTTCTCCCCCCAAAAGTGTTATAATCAAACAACTTAGGAGAAAAAATGTCTTTATCTAATTTTTTATCATTTTATATTTATAACTATATTCAACCCGGCCACACGGTCGGGTTTTTATTTGAGAAAAGAATATGAGCGAAGCCGAAGCGAGGCAGGTGATTGACGGGTTATTAAAAGAAGCAGGCTGGATTATTCAGGATATCCGTAAGATTAATCTTTCCGCCGGCAGGGGAGTAGCTGTGCGTGAATTTCCTACCAAATCCGGCCCGGCTGATTACATGCTTTTTGTCGACCGCAAAGCCGTGGGTACAGTAGAAGCTAAAGCTGAGGGGATTACTCTTTCCGGAGTTGCCGAGCAAACCGCCCGCTATAACTCTTCGGTTCTCGATAATCTTCCCCGAGTTGATGATATTCTTCCGGTTGCTTACGAATCCACCGGCATAGAAACTTTTTACCGCAATAACCGCGATCCGGACGCCCGTTCGCGCCGCGTATTCGCTTTTCATTCCCCGGATACGTTAGCTGATTGGCTTGAACAGGATAAATCTTTGCGTCAGCGCCTGCGCGAATTACCGCCTTTGGATCCCTATAATCTCCGCCAATGCCAGATCGAGGCTATCACTAACCTGGAAAAATCTTTGCGCCAAGCCAAGCCGCGCGCCCTGTTGCAAATGGCTACCGGCAGTGGCAAAACCTACACCGCTATCAGCGAGATTTACCGCTTGATTAAATTTGCCAAAGCCCGCCGGATTCTCTTTTTGGTTGACCGCTGTTCCCTGGGCCGGCAAGTCAGAAAAGAGTTCCAGAATTATATCCCTTTTGACGATAATCGCAACTTTACTGATCTTTATATCGTCCAGCACATGACCACTAACGTCTTTGACCCCGGCGCCAAAGTCTGCATTACCACTATTCAGCGCCTGTTTTCCATGCTTAAAGGTGACCAGGATTTGGACGCCAGTCTCGATGAAAAGTCTCTTTATGAATCCGATGCCCCGGATATTGATCCGCAAGCAGTGCAATTCAGCGGCAAAATTCCCGTAGAAACCTTTGATTTCATCATCGTTGATGAATGCCACCGCTCCATTTACAACCTTTGGCGTCAGGTCCTGGAATACTTTGATTCTTTTATCATCGGCCTAACCGCAACTCCTTCAAATCAGACCATCGGTTTTTTCAACAAAAACTTAGTCATGGAATACGATCATAACCGGGCAGTCGCGGATAAAGTCAACGTTGGCTTTGATGTGTACCGCATCCGCACTAAGACCACCGAAGAGGGTGGCAAAATCCCTTCCGGTTTCTACGTGGATAAACGCGACCGGCTTACTCGCAAACTCCGTTGGGAAAAGTTGGACGAAGACATCGAATATGCCCCGGATCAGCTTGACCGCAGTATTGTAGTTAAAGACCAGATCCGCACGGTTATTCGGGAATTTAAGGATAAACTTTCTACGGAAATTTTCCCCGGCCGCACTGAAGTGCCCAAAACCCTGATTTTTGCCAAAGACGACAGCCACGCCGAAGACATCACCGAGATTGTGCGCGAAGAATTCGGCAAAGGCAATGATTTCTGTAAGAAGATCACCTACCGCACCCAGGAGAGCACCGACGACCTGATCGCCGCCTTTCGCAATAGTTTCAATCCCCGGATTGCCGTAACCGTGGACATGATTTCTACCGGTACCGACATTAAGCCGCTGGAATGTATTCTTTTTATGCGCGACGTTAAATCCGCAATATACTTTGAGCAGATGAAAGGCCGCGGCACGCGGGTAATTGATTCCGATGACCTTATGGCTGTAACTCCTGACGCCAAAACTAAGACCCATTTTATTCTGGTTGACGCCGTAGGCGTGTGCGAAAGCGAGAAGACCCAGAGCTTCCCGTTGGATAGGCAAAAAAGCGTTCCTACGCTAAAACTTCTGAATAATATTGCCATCGGCATCCGCGACAATGACACTTTATCCAGCCTGGCCTCGCGCTTGTCGCGCCTGGATCTGGATCTGGAACCCCGGGATATTGAGCGGATCAAGGCCGTATCCGGCGGCAAGTCTTTGTCTAACATCGTCAACGATCTGGTCTCAGTCATTGATCCGGATATCGTCGCTGATCGGGACCAAGCCTGCGCGCCTTTTGATAATCCTGAATTTCGCGAGCTTTTAACCGTGCTTCATAAAAAGACCGAACAAACCATTGATACTGTTACTATAGATACAATTACCCAGTCAGGATTCGATCAGCAGTCCAAAGATAAAGCTTCGTCCATCGTCAAGAAATTTGAGCAGTTTATCGCCGAGAACAAAGACAAAATTACTGCTTTGCAGATCCTCTATAACCTGCCGTATAAAAAGCGTCATGTTACCTATGAAGAGATCCGCGAATTAGCCGAAAGAATCGAAATGCCGCCTTACGGCTTTACCACCGATACTCTCTGGCGCGCCTATGAACAGCTGGAAAAATCCAAAGTGCGCCCGGCCTCGATTCAGAAACAATTAACCGATATCGTTTCCCTGGTGCGTTTTGCTATACATCAAGAGGAGGTCCTGGAGCCGTTTAAGGAACATGTTGAGCATCGCTTTCAGGAATGGCTGAAAAACCAGCAATTTTTAGGTAAGACTTTCAGCGCAAAACAAATCCAGTGGCTGACGATGATCTCTGAGCACATCGCCGGTTCCGGTAGTGTGGATAAAAACGATTTCCTCCTGCCGCCCTTCAGCGCCAGCGGAGGAATTATTAAGGCTAAAGAAGTATTTGGAGATAATCTGGATGGAGTGATTGAGGAGTTGAATACGGCGTTGGTGGGGTGAGTGGTGAACAACTATATCTAAATTGTTTTATAGGTTCAGATAGATATATTTGTTATCGGGATAAAACTAGTTTTGACACTTTTGAGTTCAAGGGACAGAGTCTAATCGGCATCGATAATCTTCTCGGTTAGGATGTTTTAACTACTAAGATCATTGAGAACATCAACGCGGGGCTGGAAAGTTTTAAGGGAATTATTAAAATTAGGAAAATATTTGGTTCTAGTAAAGCAATTAGAAAATATATTTTAGGAGGTCACTCATGTGGCACGATGTAGAAACGACGACGGATTTACTAAATTTTACTGTTGTTGCAGAAACAGCAGCTCAACTTATTCGCGAATCAAATGGTCAGCCGGTGTCGATAGGCGTGTCTGGTAACTGGGGATCTGGCAAATCATCGTTAGTGAAAATGATAGGTGTTTGTTTACAGAAAGATGAAGAATCAAGAAAGAAATACATTTTTGTAAATTTTAACGCTTGGCTTTATCAGGGTTTCGATGATGCCAGAATGGCATTGTTACAAGTTGTTTCCGACGCTTTGCTTGATGAAGCAGAAAAAAGAAAAACACCGTTGGATAAGGCTCTCGAATTTGCAAAACGTGTTAAATGGTTCCGGGTCGGAAAACTTGTTGCACCGGTTTTAACCGGAATGGCTGTCGGCGGTACGATGGCTGGGCCTCTTGGAGCAGTCATTGGGGCTGTCAGTGGACTTGCGAACTCTCAGGGGAATCCGTCTGAGGAAGATTTAACGAAGCTTAAGAATGCTTATGCCGAGCTTGAGCCTGAACTGAAAGGTCTGTTAAGAGATAAAGAATTAAAGTCGCTTCCAAAAGAAATAGCAGGATTAAGAATAGCTTTTGAGGAGGTCCTAAAAGATTTAGATATTACTCTGGTTGTCTTAGTTGATGACCTTGATCGATGTCTTCCTAATACTGCGATTTCTACATTGGAGGCCATGCGGTTACTTCTATTTTTGCCCCGCACGGCTTTTGTTATTGCCGCTGATCAGCAGATGATCCGCAATGCGGTTAGAGCGCATTTTGGGATTAATGACTTGGAAGATAATTTAGTCACTAGTTATTTTGACAAGTTAATACAGGTTCCGCTGGAAGTCCCTCGGTTAAGCATCAGTGAAGTAAAAGCCTATTTGATTCTGTTGTTAGCTGACTTGGAACAGAGGCGTGGGGTAATTTTAAAAGAAGTATTAGCAGAGGCACAAGTTAAAATTTTAGAAGCAGCTCGAGATTCTTGGAAAGGCTGTCTGACACGGAAGACAATGGAAGAGGCTTTTGGTGCAGAAGTCACCAAGATTGGTTCTCAAATTGATTTGGCAGATCAACTTGCCGGTCTTATGGCGACGGCAGACAATATCGCAGGTAATCCTAGATTGATAAAAAGATTTTTAAATAATCTCATGATTCGAGATACGGTTGCAAGAAGCCAAGGTATGACTGTAGCCTTTGAGGAATTAGTGAAATTGCAGCTATTTGAGCGTTGTGCCCCGGCTTTGGCATTTGAATATTTAGTAAGAAAAGTTTCCGAAAGCAGCGATGGAAAACCTTCTTTTTTGAAGGCAATTGAGGATGCTCTTGCAAAAGGAGAGGTGTATAGCTCACCTGATCCTTGCTGGAATGTACCCTTTATTGCCGAATGGTTAAAACTTACTCCACGTTTAGCTGCTATTGATCTTCGCCCATTATTATATTTGAGCCGAGATAAGGCGATGAATTTTGCAAGTTTTGATGAACTTTCTGTTAGAGGGAAAGAATTGTTAACAGCGTTAGCCGAGATAAGAGAAGTTATTCAGCAGCCTATGATTACTCAATTGCAAACTCTTGGTGAAGTAGAGTGTGGAAGTATATTGTCCCGATTATTGAGACTTTCGCGGGCGGAGCAATGGTCGTTGTCATCTTTAATTCGATGTCTTCATGTAACTAGGGCGTTCGCGGGACTAGGGCCATTATTTGTATCAAATCTTGAAACGATACCAGCGGCTAATCGCCCCGCGCCACTGATTCCTCATATTAAAGGAGAGGCGTGGGCTCAAGATATGCTGCAGCGCTGGTCGCAGGATGCGAATACTCCTGTACAAGTTAAGAATGCTATCTCAATGCAAGGAAGAAAATAAATGGGAACGTCTACTTCAAGTTCAGGGCCTGGTGCCGGGGTAGGTTTTGATCCTCCTTGGCTTGATCAGATTGGTAATCCATTGATTATTCCTAGTGTGCCAGCAGATGAGCCTAATGGGAATAATCCAAGGGAAACTGCGCCACCAGATCAACCATTGGAAGTGAATCAGCCGGTGAGTGTTGCTCCTGCTCGACGATTTGCAAATGCCCGAAGAGAAATGGGGATTTTTGCTAGAACGGGAGACGAGGGGCATTTTAGAAAAGCAGTTGGTCATTATTCCCATCTGGGGATGGGCGGTGCGAAAAACGTGGCGAAACGTATGCGTTTGTCAGCTAGGACTGCGGCTGGCCTGGTTTCGTTTTTTCAAACAGTACGAGATGGTACTGATCAACGTATTAACCAGTGGATTAATGCTTTAGTGGCTAGGACGTCAACGGCAAGGGATGTGATTGATGAAATCGGCCGTTTGGTTGTATCAGATGGAGGGAGCCTTGATGAAGAATCGTGTCGAAACTCTATGAATGGTGCAATGTCTGATTTGTTACGAATTCAGCCGAATGTGAATTTGCTTAAAATGAACGACGCGGATATTTGGACAGTGGTTGAGCTTTTTTTGGCAAATGAGGCATCCACACGATTGCAGCTTGATATCGGCCAACTTTTTGAAAGCGCCAAGTTAGATCCGAAAGACGTTGTGCAACGGGTGAATGAAATGGGTGAATACATGAGGGCTGAAATTGCTGCCCAGATTCGTCAGTTGCGAGAAGGGAATGCCAATCTAGATTCGAGACAGATGGCAACTGTTATTCAAGAAGCATTAGCGAATACTTTTAGTGTATATGAAGGTGCTATATGAACAAAGTTATTTGTGCCCCAGATTCTATTTTGCCAGCAACACTAGTGAATGACGTCAACTATTTCTCGATGTATTCTTATTCACATCGTGATGGTGTTGGGCACATTGCGCCAACATTGCGTAGTGATGTTAAAAAGAAAGGTTTTAGTCCGACTGTACGCGTGTGGGATTTTCTGTCAATTGCGTTAGCAGTGGCAGCTGCTGATTTATCATGTAAGAGGTCGAACAGTTCCGATGGATGGACGCGCGTTATTGAAGTGGATGTTTATCTTTGTGAACACGGACTATGGGTACAACAAAAATCTCGGTTAGAATCGATTTTACGTGTTTTAACTGGTGATTTTTGGAAATTAAACTTTCTTCCTGGAGCTGAGCCACCTCCACAAGCATCAGTTCTCGCTTCTTATGATGCAGATTGTATTTCGTTACTTTCGGGTGGTATGGATAGTCTTGTTGGCGCAATTGACTTGACAGCTACGGGGAGAAAACCTTTATTTGTTTCTCAAGTCGTCAAAGGTGATAGAAAATCACAAATGAGGTTTGCAAACACCTTGGGTGCTTCTAGTCGGTATTTTAATTGGAGCCATCCAGTAAGCTTGTTTAATAGGTGTGAAAGTTCAACTCGGGGACGCTCAATAATCTTTTTTGCATACGGGCTTCTTGCGGCATCTGCCTTAAATTCTCGATCCGAAGCACCTATAGAAGTTGTTGTTCCCGAGAACGGCTTTATGAGTCTTAATCCATCACTTAATTCAGGAAGAAGCGGCAGCTTGAGCACGAAAACCACGCATCCCCTTTATGCTGGAGGCCTTCAAGAAATTTGGGACATGCTAAGTATCCCAGTAAAATTATCTTTCCCTTTTCGATTTAAAACTAAAGGCGAGATTCTTAGTGGATGTTGTGATCAGGCAAAATTGACTGGTTTAATAGGGGAGTCTACAAGTTGTGGGAAGTTTGGTCGATATAAACTAGTTCATTGTGGCAGATGTTTGCCTTGCTTGGTTAGGCGTGCAGCCTTCTTAAAAGCACAATTAACTGATACCACGGTGAATAATTATCATTTTCAAGACTTGTCTAAAGCGGGCCGTGAATTTGGTCCTAACGATATTGGGGCGGTGGCTATGGCCTATTTAAATTATAAAAAATATGGGATACAACGCTTCGCAGGCGGAGCGCTTTCTTTTGCGTCATCGACTGATCGTCCTCAATATGAAGGAGTCTTATCTCGGGGGTTGGATGAACTCGGGCAGCTTTTAATAAAGCATGGGGTTATATGATTGATTTTCATTCCCATCTTGATCTTTATCAGGATTCTTTAAAGTTGCTTCCAATGGTTTCAAAGCGAAATATTTTTACTCTAGTCGTAACGACTAGCCCTAGAGCTTGGCAAGTGACGTCACAAAGATTCTCGGGATATACAAATATTAAGGTTGCCCTTGGGCTGCATCCTGAAATAGCGAATAAAAAAGCGAATGAATTAAAAATGTTACTGGCAGATGTTGCGAAGGTTCAGTTTATTGGAGAGATAGGTCTTGACGGAACGCCAAAGAATCAGGAATTCTTTCCATTGCAAAAGGATATATTTTTAAATGTTTTAGCTGAGTGTGAAAAGCAAGGTGGAAGGATTATGAGTATTCATTCGAGGTGTGCTGTCAATGCTGTTCTGGATTTGCTTGAAGAATATCCTCGATCCGGGACAGCGATATTACATTGGTTTTCTGGGACAACGAATGAATTGCAGCGGGCTATTACAATGGGCTGTTGGTTTAGTGTCGGTCCTGCAATGATATTAGGTGCGAAAGGGCGGGAATTGATAAAGTTAATGCCTCGTGAGAAGGTTCTTCTGGAGACGGATGGGCCGTTTGTCACTAATGGTAAATTGCCGATCATGCCATGGGAAACTCAAGGGGCAATTTCGTCTTTAGCTGATATTTGGTCTCTTAATATTGATGTTGTTAAAGCTCAATTGCGTAACAATCTCGAATCCCTTATTTCTTAATCAAGTAAGCAAAAACTTTATAAGTTACAATGGTTCATTTCGCTTTATAACGGTTAAACTTTTGTGGTGAATTGGTGAGCGAAAATTATTGAATTTAAGGAGCACAGTTGATTATACTTGGTGATGTAGCAATAATTAATCCGGCGAAGGCGATCCCTCGGGCCAAGACAGATGTTACAGTAAGTTTCCTGTCGATGAAAGCTGTTGAAGTGGAAAGTGGCAGGTTTGATTTGTCGGAAACGATTAAACTTTCGGATGGGTTAAAAAGGTTTACCCTATTTCAAGATGGAGATATTATTTTTGCCAAGATTACGCCATGTATGGAAAACGGTAAAATTGCCTTGATGGGAGGTTTGAGGAATGGGATTGGATTGGGTTCAACGGAATTCCATGTCATACGTTTGCCAGATTGTGTCGACAATAAGTTTTACTTTTACTTTTTACTCCAGGCGAGTGTTCGAAGGTTTTTACGGGGCCGAATGACAGGAACCGCTGGCCAGCTTCGTGTGCCAACGAAAGAATTAGAGTGTCTGACTGTGCCGGTAGTTTCTTATCCCGAACAAAAACGTATTGTCGCCAAGATTGAGAGCTTGTTTTCGCGGCTGGATAGCGCCAAGGATTCGCTGGAGCGCGTGCAGCAGGAAATTAAGCGCTATCGCCAGGCAGTGTTTAAATCGGCGTTTGAGAAAATTGAACAAGAAAAACCTATTGAGAGTATTTTTAAAATCATTGATTATCGCGGGAGAACTCCACCGTATGCGGATAAGGGTGTTATACATTTGCGGACTTCAAACATTCGGAATGGTCAAATAAGACTTGAAAATATTCGATATGTTACTGAGGAGACTTACAAGAAGTATATGACTAGAGGAATTCCACATAAAGGTGATGTCTTAATGACTACTGAAGCTCCTATGGGAGAAGTTTCTCTAATCCCGGATTATAAATTCTCGATTGCGCAAAGAATGGTTTTATTAAGATCGGACAATTTTGATAAATTCGTAATGTATCAGATAATGTCAACTTTTTTTCAAAAGAGATTAGAAAGAGCTAAAACCGGGACAACGGTTGCAGGGATTTCATCTAGAAACTTTAAAAAGGTTCCGTTTAAATTTTGTTCTCCTGAAGAACAGGTGAAGATTGTTGAGAATATTGAATCTCGTTTTGAACGGGCAAAATTGCTTGAGGATGCCGTTGAGCAAGGACTGGAGAAGATTGAGCGACTGAAACAGAGTATTTTGAAAAAAGCCTTCGAAGGCAAGTTGGTTGAGCCGGATCCGAATGATGAGCCTGTCGAGAGTTTGTTGGAACGAATAAAGAAGGGGAAGTTAGAATTAAGTAAAAAGTGATATTGGCAAGGAGGGGACGATGGCGTGTGATATTTCTGTAAATTTTGGAAAGCTAACGGATTGGTTAACTGCTGTTGGAACTGTTGCTGTAGCTGTTATGGCTATCTGGGGTGACAAATTTAGAGATTTCTTTGCTGGTCCTCGTTTAGTGTTAGAACCTAAAAACTTTAAAGGTGAATTAACGCATTTTAGTAATGGCCCATCGGTTATTTATTATCATTTATCTGTTAAAAATAAACGCCCTTGGTCTTCTGCTAAGAATGTGCGAATATTACTTGTTGGAATACTAAAAAAGAAGGCAGATGGTAATTTTTACCGGGCAAATGTATTTGTTCCTCAGCAATTAACTTGGGCTCCGGCAGAAAGTCATCCAATGTTTCCAATGATATCCAAAGAAGATACTGCCGATTTTGGTTTTCTTGTTGAAAAAAAATTCAGGATTTGTACTTACGGAACGCCTAATAATTTTGAAGGACATATATCTGCTAATTCAACTATGCGCGTTGAATTAGAAATCGTTGCGGATAATTTTATTTCTCGGAAATATGATGTGTTTGAAATATCTTGGGATGGAGTGTGGACTGATAATCTTGGAGAGATGGAAAAACATTTAGTTATTAAACAAATAAATGATAAAAAATAAGAAAAGATTTAGTGTTGGTATTATAGCCGCTTTAATTTGTGGCGGTTGTACTATATTAGCTGCAATTATTAGCGTTAGTGTAAATTTCTTTAATCCTTCTATCGAAAAGAAAGAAAAAACTGTAGAAAAGCAAGTTTTATTAGATTCACAAAACGAAATAATTAGCCGGCAAGAATTCTATAAACGTGATTATGGAACATTAGCATTTTTGCCTAATGTAAAAACTTATTTGATTGCAAAAAATACTGACAGTTTTTTAATTCTTACTCCATGTAAAGAATATCAGTTTAAAACCTTTGGTCAATCTATTTGGTTACAGTTTAACCATTATTTAGCTGATACAAATAATAAACGCAGACATCTTGGAATTTTTGTAGTTACTTTTGGAAGAACCGGTGCAATTATGCCATTAGAAGTTTATCGCAATAAGAGATGGGTAAGACCGGGGAAAAATGAGGTATTAGATGAGTTTTCTGAAGTTAGAGATTGTCCTTGGCGAGATTATGTCAAATTAGTTAATAAATGGGTTACGCCAGGTGCGAAATTGTTTGATTCTGATTTGGCAAGTAAAGGTTATTGGCATGCTATTCCACAGGGCGGAAAGGAATCTTCATGGGATTATCGTAAATTTTGGAAATGGGCTGTTGATAAATGTCAGGAAACGTCTAAAGATATTGTTGGGTTGAAGGCGGATTTTGAAAATATTAAAGTTTCAACGCGATTAATAGGTTTTAATCCTATCCCTAATCCATTTTCTAAATCACCGGTGCTTTTTAATATTGATTCATTGGATCAAAAAGGAACTTTTGCTTTTGTTGCGGTTTATGCTTTAAAAGATAATGGACAGGATGTTAGAGAATGGTATTGGATACATCGTATGGATTAGTATAATAGGAAATTTTATGAGTGAAAATGAAATAGTCCCAAAAGTATGGAATTACTGCGATGTGCTGTGGGATGATGGCGTCAGCTACGGCGATTATGTGGAGCATTTGAAATAAGGAAGATTATATGAACGCTAAAGGCGATAAATATGATGTGTCGGGTTATCCGGAGGCGCAACTTCAGCCTGGTTCTCGCGGCAAGGTTTTAATGAATCTGCGCGGGATTACCCGTTTGCGCGATATGGAGGCTTTGGAGATTTCCGAGCACGCGCGAATTTTAGGGAAATATATTGAAACCATAGATTCCGGCAAACGATTTACGGCGGCAGACATTCGCGCTATGCATAAGAATTGGTTAGGGAAGATATACGAATGGGCAGGGACATATCGCAATATCAATATCGGCAAATCTGGATTCCAGTTCGCCTCGGCTGCATATATTCCCCAGCTGATGGATGATTTTGAGAAGGAGATTCTTGCGCGTTATACGCCGTGCCGGGGAGATATCGATGCGGTAAGTTACGCTATTGCGCTAACGCATGCTGAATTAGTCCTGATCCATCCTTTTCGGGAAGGTAACGGCAGATTAGCGAGATTATTGGCGGTATTGATGGGGTTACAGGCCGGACTTCCGCCTTTTGATTTCTATCTTATTTCCGGAGAGAAGAGGGAAAAGCCGTATTTTTCAGCAGTGCGTGCCGCGCTTAGCCATAATTATGTACCGATGAAAATAATTTTTCGAAAGATTATAGAATATTCTTTGAAAAAAGCGGATAGAAACGTGTAGAATGTTATTTGGATAAAACGGCGGCGCTATTGTGTTTTGAACGGCTGGGGGAAACGCCATTGGCGCGAGTGTGTTTGCAAGTATGGATACCTTCCACTGCGGCCGAACTAATGGTAGTACGTCCGAGTAAAATCGCACGGGCAACGCGGTTTCTTAAGTAGCGGTTTGTTTTAGCAAGAGTTAAATGCCTCATATTAATATTATAACATATTCTGTTGAGAAATCTACAAATTTAAGTCTATGGCATGAAGAAAGATAGGTAAAATCTATGAGCGAAAATGAAATAGTGCAGAAAGTATGGAATTACTGCGATGTACTGCGGGATGACGGCGTCAGCTACGGCGATTATGTGGAGCAGTTGACGTATTTGTTGTTCCTGAAGATGTCTGATGAGCGGGATGAGTTGTATCATGACAGCGAGATTCCGGCGAAATACAACTGGAAGTCGCTCAAAAAGCTGGAAGGCGAGCCGCTGGAAGGGCATTATATTACGATTATGCGGGAATTGGGTAAGCAGAAAGGGCTTATCGGCAGGATTTTTCTTAAGTCAATGAATAAGATTCAGGATCCGGCTAAACTCAAGCGGTTGATCAATATGATCGATGATGAGAAGTGGCTGGGGTTGGATATTGATATTAAGGGCGTGATTTATGAGGGATTGCTGGAAAAGAACGCGCAGGATACTAAAGGCGGAGCTGGGCAGTATTTTACTCCTCGCGCTTTGATCAAGGCTATGGTTGAGGTAATGCAACCCCAGCCGGGAATGAAGATTTGCGACCCTGCTTGTGGCACCGGCGGGTTCTTATTGAACGCTTTCGACTATGTTTTTAAGAAGTTCCCAACGCTGTCTCAGGGTGATAAAAAGTTTATGGTCAATGAAGCTTTGTATGGTGTAGACATTGTGGAATCTGTGGCCCGGTTGTGCGCGATGAATATGTATCTGCACGGGATCGGCGCGAAACGCTGTCCGGTTGAGGTAGTAGACGCTTTAGCGGCAAAGAGTACTGAACATTTTGATATGGTTCTGACTAATCCGCCGTTTGGTAAAAAGAGTTCAACGACAATTATCGGCGAAGACGGCAAAGCGGCGAAAGAGAAAGATTCTTATGAACGGGATGATTTTTGGACTACGACTTCCAACAAACAGCTTAATTTTGTCCAGCATATTGCCTCGATCCTGAAAGTGCAGGGAAGAGCGGCAGTGGTAGTGCCGGATAATGTGTTGTTTGAGGGCGGCGCCGGAGAGACGGTAAGGAAGAAATTATTGCATGATTTTGACCTGCACACGATTCTGCGATTGCCTACGGGTATTTTCTATGCTCAAGGCGTGAAGGCGAACGTGATTTTTTTTGACAAGAAGCCGGCACAGGAAAAGCCCTGGACTTCCAAGATCTGGTTTTACGATTTGCGCACCAATAAACACTTTACCTTAAAAGAGAACACGCTTAAGTTTGAAGACCTGGCGGATTTCATTAAATGCTATAATCCGGAGAACCGGGCCAAGCGCAAAGAAACCGAGCGTTTCAAGGCGTTCGATTATGACGAGATCCTTAAACGCGACAAAGTCAGCCTGGACATCTTCTGGTTGAAAGATGATTCACTTGAGGACCTAGAGAATTTGCCTGATCCGGATGAGATAGCCGAAGATATCGTCCAAGACCTTGAATCCGCCCTGGAAGAGTTCCGTGAAGTTGTGGAAGAATTAGAAAAGAAGAATGGCTAAAAGCGATAAATTTACTGTTAGATTTTACCTTTTCTTGCGTCAATTAGGTGTAGAGATGAAAAAATGATGAGTTGTCTTTCTAAGTAAACTAAAAATAATGAAGAAAATACTTGTAATCTCGAGGAAAGTTTTGTATAGTATTAACAGCATACCCACCGCGCCTCTGCTGAAAAGCATGCGAAATCCGGTGGGTCTTTGCTTTTTGAGGGGGTTTCTTGCATGAAATACGAGAAACCCCCTTTAACTTTTGAACAGCAAGCGGATAGGCTTATTCAGCGTGGGCTTATTGCTAATAGAGATTTTCTTATTGATCGGCTTAAGAATGTTAATTATTACAGATTAAGCGGATATTTGTATCCTTATCGGCAATCTGAGTCCAGTGATACTTTTAAACCTGACACTACCTTTGAGAAAGTCTGGAGACGGTATACATTTGATCGGAGATTGCGTCTAATTGTTATGGATGCGGTTGAAAGAGTGGAGGTGTCGGTTAGAACACAGCTTATTTATGCTCTAGCTCATGAATCCGGGGCTTTCGGGTATACCAGCAAGGCAGCTTTGTCTAATTTGTCAGACGAAGAGTATTTTCGCTTGGTTGAAGAGTTAAAAGGAGAGTCAGAACATAGCAGAGAGAAATTTGTAGAGCATTTTAAGAATAAATACGGGGACCAACATCCTGATTTGCCGTTATGGATCGTAGGCGAAATTATGTCTTTTGGTTGTATGTTGACTATGTATAGAGGGGCATCGGATAATATTAAGAGAACGATCTCTGCCTATTATGGAATACCGGCTTATGTCTTGACTTCGTGGCTTAAAACGATTAATGTGCTTCGGAATATCTGCGCTCATCATGGAAGACTTTGGAACAGAATATTAGGATTCAGACCGTTAATCCCCAGGGAGAATAAATACCCACAATGGCATAGACCTGTAGAAATTCCCCAAGATAGGATATTCGGCGTCTTGACTATTTTGCGGTATCTTTTAAAGATAATGGCGCCCAATTCTAAATGGAAACATAGATTTTTGAGTCTACTGGAAGAATACCCTGAGATATCAAGGTGGAGTATGGGATTTTCTGATAATTGGCAAGAGAGCTTGTTGTGGAAAGACGAATAAAAATAAACTGAGTTCGCTTCCGGCATTTAAAGTGGGGAGGCCGAGGAAACAAAACTATAGAAACGTTCATAGTTTTTAGAGGAGAATAAATGAAGGTAAAAAATCTTGTATTTATTTTGGGGCTGGTGCATCACAATCTGAGGGATTGCCATCCCAGAGGGATTTAATAAAAAGATATTTTGAAAATAATAGAGAAGATAGCTATGGAGATAGTTTGAAAACTTATTTCGGAAGATTTTTTAATGTTAAATTCAACGATAACCTAGATAAGAGTTCCGGGGACACAATACTTAATTCAGGTAATCAGTAGTGTGTCCCCCGAATTCCAGAATTCGTAAGGAGGGCTTTTATGGATAATAAGAGAAAAAATAGTCTTGTGCCTAATAATAATTTTACTGAGTTTCTACTTTATACTACGCCAAATGGTAAGGTTAAGATCGAAATCTTTCTGCGTGATGAAAATATATGGCTGACGCAGGCGAAAATCTCCGACCTTTTTGGTGTGGAAAGAAGCGTGGTGACCAAACATCTCCAGAACATCTTTCAAGAAGGCGAACTTGATAAGAAATCAACTTGTGCAAAAATTGCACAGGTTCAAACGGAAGGTATAAGACAGGTTACACGCCAGGTGGAGTTTTATAATCTGGATGTTATTCTTTCTGTTGGGTATAGAGTTAGTTCCAAGCAGGCCACATTATTCCGCATTTGGGCAACTGAGCGGTTGAAGGAATATATCATCAAAGGTTTTACCATGGATGATGAACGTTTGAAGAATCCCAACAACATTTTCGGTAAGGATTATTTTGAAGAGCAACTGGCGCGGATTCGTGATATTCGCTCAAGTGAACGGCGATTTTATCAGAAAATCACGGATATTTATTCGCAGTGCAGCGCTGATTATGACCGGAGTAGCAAAGAGACAGAGTTGTTTTTTGCTACCGTTCAGAACAAATTACATTGGGCAATCAGCCGGCAGACAGCCGCAGAGATAATTGTTTCCCGCGCCAACAGCAATAAGCAGAATATGGGGCTGACTTCGTGGAAGAACTCTCCGCAAGGGCGTATTCGTAAATCAGATGTTTCTATTGCCAAAAGCTATTTAAATGAAGAAGAATTAAACATTCTTAATCACATTGTTACTATGTATCTTGATTATGCGGAACTGCAGGCTAGTAATCGTAAAATCATGAATATGAGCGATTGGATAAAAAAACTTGACTCTTTCTTGCGATTCAATGAAAAGGAGATCCTCGATAATTCCGGGGAAGTGAGCGCTGAAATTGCCAAAGTATTTGCTGAAAGCGAGTTTGAAAAATACAGCGTCATTCAGGACAAGCTTTATGAGTCAGATTTCGATAAGGTAATTAAAAAGGTTACATGTAAAAGTGGGAAAAAATAATGGCTATGCTTCCACAATATGATCTTAACAAAATAAAATTTGCGACTGACGAGGGCACCTTTCAGCGCGCAGTATGTTTATATGAAACCGGGAAAGTTACGGAAATAGAAGCGTTGGGGGAATATGTTTCTGCTGTTGTTTTGGGCACAGAGCCGTATCGGGTTTCTGTATCGGTTCGTAATTATAAAAAGGGCCATTGCACTTGTTACCTTGGACAGAATGATAAACTTTGTAAGCATATGGTTGCTCTGGCGTTGCATGTAGTTATGAATGGGCGGTTACTGGGCGAGACTGATAAGCAATCGAACAATAATGTTGCGTGCAGTAAAAGACGCGAGGTGTTAAGTAAAGAAGGGTTAACGGAGATTAAGAGGTCGATCTCTGAAGCAGTGCGTTATATAAAGCCATACTCCGGTCCGTCGCGCACGTGGTTCGCGAATCAGGATTCATTGAGTGAGGGATGTAACAGGTTGTCTGCGATCGTTTCTGATCTGCCTGTAAATACGCAATCAGCCGAAGTCCTGCTAAAATTGCTTTTACGGCTGGATAAAAAACTGATCGCCGGAGGGGTTGACGATTCTAATGGGATTGTAGGCGGGTTTATGAATGAGGTTGTGGGTGTGCTTGAGGAGTTTGCGCGAATAGATCCAAAATGTATAGATGCGTTTAAAGCGGTTGTTGGAATTGGGACTACGTGTTTTGGCTGGGAAGAACCGCTCGTTCGTATTTGGGACGAAACTCGTGAATGAAAATTGGGACGTTTTTGGGGTTTTTAAAAGAATCTTGTTAGATCCATCGGTTTTGCGCGTCTATTGTTATGGGGGTATAAACAATGGACCAGCGCAAGCCGAATCGGTTAAAGAATTACGATTATTCGCAAAATGGGTATTATTTTGTAACGATTTGCACGTATGGCAGGCAGGGATGGTTCGGGAATATATCCAACGGTATGATGGGATTGAACCGGAACGGGGAAATTGTATCGGCGTGTTGGAATGATTTACCGAATCATTATCGGAATATCGAATTGGATGAATTTATCGTGATGCCGAATCACGCGCATGGGATTGTTGTGATTGACAACGTAGGGAACGGTTTCAAACCGTTCCCTACAGATGGAATACAAATCTACGCAGATGAAATGAAAAATCCGCGTTATCATGGATTGCCAGAAATTATGCGCGGGTTTAAAACATTTTCGTCGCGGCGCGTAAATGAAACAATAAAAACCGGTAATAAATTTCATTGGCAAAAATCGTTTTACGATCATGTTATCCGTGATGAAATGTCGTTAGGCCGTATCCGTGAATATATCAGGAATAACCCTAAACAATGGGATACGGATAAAGAAAATGTTAATATGTAAAACATAGTTTACATAAATTTGTAAATAAAGGGGACGGTTCTATTTTTTTATGAGTCATTATTTGAGAACTATGCGCGCAAATACGATCAAGTAGAAGCGTCCCCTAGTTTTTAAGAAAAAGGAGATTTTCCACATGGATATTCCACGGATCTTTAACATCACTGAAAGTGCTCACCGCATCCACAATCCGTTCACGCCCGAAAAGTTCGCTACTCTTGGTGCGGCGCTGCGTTTGAAAAAGGGGGATAGGGTGCTTGACCTTGGCAGCGGCTCGGGGGAGATGCTGTGCACCTGGGCACGCGATTACGGGGTTATCGGTACCGGCGTTGATATGAGCGAGTTGTTCAGCGAGCAAGCGAAACTCCGCGCTGTAGAACTCGGCGTTGCCGATAAAGTCAAGTTCATCCATGGTGATGCTGCCGGCTATGTCTCTGACGAGAAGGTCGATGTGGCAGCCTGTGTCGGCGCCGCTTGGATTGGCGGGGGAGTTGCCGGCACAATCGAGCTTCTGGCGCGGAGCCTGCGCAGAGGAGGGATCATCCTTATCGGTGAGCCCTACTGGCGGCAGTTACCGCCTACAGAAGATGTTGCCAAGGAGTGTCTTGCCACCTCAATCTCTGACTTTCTTATACTTCCGGAGCTTCTGGCGTCTTTCGGCCGGCTTGGCTACGATGTTGTTGAAATGGTTCTGGCTAACCAAGACGGTTGGGATAGATACGAGGCGGCAAAATGGCTCACTATGCGTCGATGGCTCGAAGCCAATCCCGGCGATGAGCTGGCAAAAGAAGTTCGAGCCCAACTGACCTCTGGGCCCGAGCGCCACGCCGCTTACACGCGTGAATACCTGGGCTGGGGTGTGTTCGCGCTGATGGCGCGGTGATAAAATAAAGGGGGTGGTTGTTAATGATCACTATCGAAGTCGATAAGAAAACCTGCGCCGGAGATGGGAAATGCGTTGAGGTTTGCCCGATGCATATCTTGAAGATGAATGCAGAGCGCGTGCCGGAGTTTATCCCGGGAGGCGGGGAGGCTTGTATTAATTGCGGGCATTGTTTTGCGTTTTGCCCGAAGGGTTCGATCAAGCTCTCGACGATGGATATTAAAGATGCCATGCAGTTGGATTACGCAAAACTGCCGAACGCCGAACAAACAGAGCTTTTACTTAAAAGCCGGCGCTCGATTCGTAATTATAAAGATGAGCCGGTAACTAAAGAATCAATTGAGAAACTCTTGGATATCGCCCGTTATGCTCCTTCCGGGATCAATCGTCAGCCGGTGAGTTGGATTTCGATCATGGGTAAAGATAAAGTGCATGAATTAGGGGGTTTGATCGTGGAATGGATCGAAGAGCTTTTGGAGGCCAAAAATCAGATGGCGATATCTTTTCATTTTGACCGCTTAGTTGGCGCTTGGAAGAATGAGGAGGATTTAATTTGCCGCAATGCGCCTTGTATCGTGATTGCCCAGGGTGTTAAGGATGACCCGATGGTTCCGCAGTCATGCACAATAGCGGCAACGTATCTGGAGCTGGCGGCGTATGGCTTGGGTCTGGGCGCTTGCTGGGCGGGTTATGTGAATATGGCAATCAATATGTCGGAAAAAATAAGAAAATTCATCGGTTTATCTTCACACGCAACAGCCGGTGCGGTAATGATGATTGGCCATCCGAAATACCGTTATAGCCGGATACCGATGCGTAATCCTGCCAGAATTACCTGGAAGTAATCAGAAAGGAAATATGAAATTTTTCACTAACCAAACAATAGTCGAAGATCAACTTCCGGAGAACCTTGATATAAACGATGAATTCAAGTCGGCGTTTGATCTTATGGAGCGTACCAAGGAGTGCCTTTTTATTACCGGCAAGGCAGGCACCGGTAAATCCACCCTTTTAAAATATTTTAAGGCTAATACCGGAAAAAATATTATCGTGTTGGCTCCGACAGGTGTTGCCGCGGTTAATGTCGGCGGCCAGACTATCCATTCTTTTTTCAGGTTTCCTCCCAAGATCATCCAAAAGGATACGATAAAGCGCCTCAGGGACAGGAGTGTGTTTGAAAATCTCGATATGATCATTATTGATGAAGTCTCCATGGTCCGCTCAGACCTTATGGATGGAATTGATTACGCGTTACGCCTTAACCGTGGAAGGATGAAGTCGCCGTTTGGCGGAGTCCAGATGGTATTTTTCGGCGATCTTTTTCAACTGTCTCCGGTGGTGGAAAATGAAGCCAGGCAGCTTTTGGGAGAGCGGTATCTAAGCCCGTATTTCTTCAGCGCTAAGGTATTTGACGATTGCCATCTCAGGACAATTGAGTTGTCGGCTATCTATCGGCAGAAAGACAGCTCGTTTATGGAGCTTTTAAACCGGGTGAGGAATAAAGAGCATACCGATGAGGACATTAAGATATTAAATAAGAAGGTGCAAAAAGATGCTACGGTCTCACGGCAGGACTCAACCGTGATTCTGACCACGACCAATAGCCTGGCGAACGCGATAAACCAGGAGCGTTTATCAAAACTTCCCGGTAAAGAGATTACATATAAAGCTATGGCTACCGGTAAATTTGAAGAGCCGGCATATCCTACTGAAGCATCATTAAAGCTTAAAAAGGGCGCGCAGGTAATCTTGATAAAAAATGATCCGGATAAGCGATGGGTGAATGGTACATTGGCTAAAGTTGCAGCTTTATCGCCAGACTCCATTGTTGTGGATATCAACGGTTTTGAGTATGATATCCCGATTACGAAGTGGGAGAAGATTGAGTATAGTTACAATGAGGAGGAAGATAAGATAGAGGATGAGATCGTGGGGGAATTTGCGCAATATCCTCTAAAGCTGGCCTGGGCGATAACCATTCATAAGAGCCAGGGCCAGACTTTTGATAAAGTGATCATCGACCTTGGGCATGGCGCGTTTACCCACGGCCAGTTATATGTGGCGCTTAGCCGATGTACTTGCCTGGATGGCATAAAACTTAAACGCCCGGTGGTGCACAGTGACATCATATTTGACGAACGCATCTATGAATTCAATGAGCGGTTCGCCAGTTTAGTTTAAAGAATAAAGGGGATGGTTCTATATGGAGTAAGAATGATTGCTTATTGCGGGCTGGTAGGCAGTTCATAGTTAGCGGGAATATTAAGAAAATGGCTGATCAAATAATCAAAAATATCTGGAATAGCGGTTATGAATGGAAGAGCAAGCTGAAGGTTTTCGGTTTGCCTTTAGTGCACATCGCTCTTGGCCGGGACTCTCAAACCGGAAAGTTCCTTGTAGCTAAAGGAGTTATCGCTATAGGGCAGTTCGCGATAGGCGTAGTCGCGCTGGGCCAGTTTAGTGTCGGTATATTTGCAGCTGCCCAGTTTACCTTGAGTATTTGCTTTGGCTTAGGCCAATTTGCCGCAGGATATGCTTGTATCGCCCAGTTTGGAATAGGTGAGTATGTGCTGGCTCAATTCGGTTTTGGCAAATATGTCTGGTCAATGACTGTGAATAATCCGGCAGCGCTGGCGTATTTCAATAGTTTATTATGAAAAATATTTTTATTTGGTTATCCGTTTTAACAATAGTATTATTTTCGGCAGTTTACTCCCGGGCAATAGCGCTTGAGGCCGGAAATCCGGCTCCTGCGTTTAAAGTATCTTCAGGGGACAATAAAGAATTATCGTTAGATGATCTCAAAGGAAAAGTAGCAGTCATATTTTATGAGACAAAAGATACTAAAGAGAAAAATCGGCAATTAAAGGATGAGTTGAATAAATTTTATGACGTTCAGCCGGATAGCCTAAAAGAATCCATGCTAAGAATCCCGGTGATAAATTGTAAAGGTGTTATTTTTACCGGAATATGGAAAGATAGCCTCAAGCAGAATTCTCAAAAAGAAGGCCTGACTATCTATGGAGATTGGGACGGGAAAATGTTTTCAGCCTACGGGATCCCCGATAATGAGAGTAACCTGATTATAGTTGGTAAAGACGGTATAATTAAATACTTTTTCACCGGCAGAGTAGAAGAGAAAAATTTTAGCAGGATTAAAGGTTTATTAATAGAACTAGGGAACGCTTCCGGGGGGTTTTAAAATTTTCTGTTTGTAGTTATGTTCAATACCTGATAAAATTCAGTTGACAAAAGATTTTAGGGTGTTAAAGTAAAAAAGACAATTTAATTATAGGTTAGGGAAATCAGTTTTAATCTGATGCGGTCCCGCCGCTGTATGGGTAAACGAAAGCTTTTAGAATGAGTCACTTTCCGGCTAATCCCGGATGGGAAGGCGAAAAGCAAGTAGGTTAAAACCCTAAGCCAGAAGACCTGCCTATAAAAAGAAACGCCTCGTGGAATGGGCCATAGTTATGTTTGGGTGCGACCCGCCAATATATAAAATGGCGGGTTTTTTTGTTTTCTAATGCCAAATGGCAAAATCCAGATTTCAAAATAAATTAAAATTCCAAATGAATGTTAAAAATATAAATTTGAATATTTGTCATTTGTGCCTTGTGATTATTTTGTCATTTGTGCCTTGTAATTTGTCATTAGCTTCGGTTACTCCGGACCATAAAGCCAGGTATATTTCGCTTGCTCCCTCGACCACTGAAATCCTTTTTGCCTTAGGCCTTAACGATAATATCGTCGGAATAAGTTCTTATTGCAATTATCCTCCCGAAACTAAAAACAAGGAAAAGGCCGGGGATTTTAGCCACCCGAATATCGAAAAGATAATTTTCCTTAAACCGGATTACATTTTTTGCACCGGCCTTGAGCAAGCGCCGGTTGTCGAAGAACTCCGCCGGCTCAAATTCAATGTTTACGTAGCTGATCCTGCCGGCATTGAAGGGTTGCTTAAAACTATTCAGAATATCGGCGCGATTACTCATAAAGAAAAAGAGGCCCAAGCTTTAGTTGGCAGGATGAAAACTGATATCGAGATTATTCGGCAGAAAATAAGCGCTATTCCGCAAGAAAAAAGAGTAAAGGTATTTGTGGAGATTTGGCATGAGCCACTGATGACTGCCGGGAGTGGCTCGTTTGTGGATGAAATGATCACTTTAGCCGGAGGTATCAATGTCGCTCAGGATGTTCCCAGGCCTTATTGTTATTTTAGCGCTGAAAAAGTGATAAGCCTTAATCCCGCTGTTATTATTATGACCTATATGGATAAACAGCCACCCTTGAAATTGGCCGAAGCGCGTTATGGCTGGAATAATATTGACGCGGTAAAAAATAAGCGGGTGTTCAATGATATTGATCCGGATGAATTGTTGCGGCCCGGCCCCAGGATTACCGAAGGCTTGAAAAAAATACAGGATAAGTTATACCCTAAAAATGATTAAGGACTTCAGGAAAATAATACTTTTATTGTTTTTACTGCTTACTGCGGCGATAATCTTAGGATTGATAAACGGCTCTGTGCCGATCGCTTTAAACAAGCTTTTCATTAAAGATAACCAGCTTATAGTAAATATGCGGTTACTTAGGATATTGGCGGCTATTCTTACGGGAAGCGGATTGGCTGTCGGAGGGATAGTCCTTCAGGCAATCTTAAGAAACCCTTTGGCTGAGCCGTATTTGCTGGGCACATCCAGCGGAGCAGGTTTAGCCGCCATAATCGCGGTTATTCTCGGTGTTTCCCGGTTTTATATGCCGGTAGCCGCGTTTCTGGGGGCTTTGGTAAGTATTGTTTTGGTTTATTCCCTTGCTTGCGAAAGAAAGAAAGTTGCGGATAAATCTTTGATTCTTGCCGGAGTAATCGTATCCATAGCCAGTTCTTCTTTGATAGTATTTTTGGTTTCTTTATTCGGAGATCAGGCTATGCATGAGATGAACTGGTGGCTCTGGGGAAGCCTGCAGGTTTATGATTGGAAACTCATTCTTTTGGTTTCAATCCCGGTTGTGTCAGGTATCTGCGTGATTTACATTTTTGCTCAGGATTTAAACGCGATACAGCTGGGAGAAGAAGAAGCCATGCATTTGGGAGTAAACACTCAGGTCGTTAAAAATATTCTGATTATTATAACCACCTTGATCACTGCCGGCCTTATTTGTATCTGCGGGATAATCGGTTTTGTGGGTTTGGTTGTTCCGCATATGATGCGTTTAGTTGTAGGGCCAAACCATAAAATACTTATTCCCGTAACTTGTTTGGCTGGCGCGATTTTTATGGTTGTTTGCGATGTATTCTCGCGCACGCTATTTTCCCCCGTAGAAATACCTATTGGAGTAATCACCGCGATAATCGGCGCTCCGGTCTTTATAATTTTACTAAAACGCGGGCAAAGGGTTTAATGAAACCACTATTAAGGATCGATAATTTAAGCGCGGGTTACTACAGCGAAGACATCATCAAAGGGGTATCTTTGGATGTGTTTGCCCGTGATTTTATCGGGATCATCGGGCCGAATGGCTCAGGTAAAACAACCTTACTCAGGTTATGCTCTAAAATCCTGCATCCCCGTAAGGGCAGGATCTATTTTGACGATCAAGATATTTTCTCTATGGATTTAAAGGAGTTTTGCCGCAAAGTTGCTTTTGTCTCCCAGGATATCTCGACTAATTTTTCTTTCGGGGTCAGGGAATTGGTTTTAATGGGCAGGATCCCGCATTTAAAAAGGCTGCAGTTTGAAACCAAAAACGATATCGAGATCGCCGAAAAGGCTCTTTTCTTAACCGGTTCGCAAAGCCTGAAAGACAAGATGATCGATGAGTTAAGCGCCGGCGAACGCCAGAGAGTGCTGATCGCCCGGGCACTGGCGCAGGAGCCGGTTCTTTTGCTTTTGGATGAACCGACCTCGCATCTTGATATCGGCCATCAGATACAGGTAATGGACCTGTTAAAAAGGCTTAACCGGGATAGCAATCTGACTATTGTCATGGTCTTGCATGATTTAAACCTGGCTAGCGCCTATTGTAACCGGATTTGCCTTTTGGATAATGGAAGCGTATTTAAGGAGGGCAAGCCGGAAGAAGTGCTTACGTATAAGAACATAGAGTCGGTATATAAAACAATTGTCTTGATTAATGATAACCCGGTTACCAAAAGGCCGAATGTGGTTTTAGTGCCTAAAGAACTATGAAAATTACGCGTCTTATTTTAATCCGGCATGGTTTGACTTTGTGGAATAAATCCGGCCGTTATTGCGGCTGTAAGGATGTGGCTTTGAGTAAAGAAGGAAAAGCGCAAGCTAAGCGTTTGAGCAATCTTCTCAAAGACGCTAAGTTCGATAAAATTTATTCCAGCGACCGCAAACGCGCGCTTCAGACAGCCAGAATTATATTTAAGAAAGCTAAAATTGTTAAAGCTCCTCTGCTAAGAGAGATTAACTTTGGCGCCATTGAAGGGTTGCGCCATAAGGATATCCTAAAAAAATACCCGGTTATTTACAGGAATTGGATAAAGGATCCCTATAAAACTTGCCTTCCTAAGGCTGAGCCGATGAACGAGTTTAAGAAAAGAGTAATTCAGGGAATTACAAGGATAGTCCGCTTGAATCCGGGGAAAGAATTGGCGATAGTTTGTCATGGAGGAGTAATCAGTATTTTAATCGGCAGTATTTTAAAGAAAAATAATTTTTGGAAGTATGTGCCTAAGGGCGCGAGTTTGACTGTGGTTGAGTATAAGAATGGTTTGCCTAAAATAAAAAAATTCAACGAAACAAAGCATTTAGAATAATCAGGGACGGTTCTCAACTAAACCGAGAACTGTCCCCTCAGGGGACAGTTCTGACTTGGTTTGAGAACCGTCCCTAAGGAGAAATATGGGTAAGATAACTTTGATTCTGGGGGGAGCAAGGAGCGGGAAAAGTACGCAGGCCTTGAATTTGGCAAAGGGAATAAAGAAAGTCGCATTTATCGCGACTTGCGCAGGTCTGGATAAAGAAATGAAAGAGCGGATCTTAAAACATAAAGCAGGCCGTCCTAGCTGCTGGGAAACTTTTGAAGAACCCAAAGAAATAGCCGGATTATTAGCCGGGATTAATGATTCATTTGATTGCCTTATTATTGATTGCCTTACGCTTTTGGTTTCTAATCTACTTTTGTCCGGATGTAAAGACGAAGCAATAGTAGATAAAATCAAGGCATTTCTGCTTCAGCTTAGAAAGAAAAAAGCAAAAGCAATTATAGTTTCCAATGAAGTTGGCCTGGGAATAGTCCCGGATAATAAATTAGGCAGGCGTTTTCGCGATATCGCCGGAAAAGTAAATCAAATAGTTGCCCAAGAATCCGACGAGGTGTTATTTATTGTTTCAGGTTTGCCGTTAATCGTAAAGCCGTCATCTCGGGGGAATAAATGAAAAGAGTAAATGAAGTTACTAAAAGGATTTGCAAAATTGATCCAGCGATTATCCGGCAGGCTCAAAAGAAGCTGGATAATTTGACTAAGCCCTTAGGAAGCTTGGGCAAGTTAGAAGAGATGGCTAAGCAAATTTGCGGTATAACCGGTAATCTCAAACCATCCTTGAATAATAAAGTAATTTTCACGCTGGCTGCTGATCATGGAGTTACTGATGAAGGGGTAAGCCCTTATCCCAAAGAGGTAACTGCCCAGATGGTTTATAATTTTGTTAATGCCGGAGCAGGTATTAATGTTTTAGCTGCTCATGCGGGAGCAAGGGTAGTAGTGGCGGATGTGGGGGTTTGCGTTGATCTTAAGCCTGACCAAAAGCTCCTGGTCAATAAAATAGGCTATGGAACCAGGAATATGGCTAAAGGCCCGGCAATGAATAGGGAAGAGGCGATAAAGTCAATTTGTGCCGGAATAGAAATATTCGAGAATGAATATAGAAAAGGTATTGATATCGCAGGCACGGGAGAAATGGGTATTGGTAATACAACTGCTGCCAGCGCCATAGTTGCTTGTTTTACCAAAAGGCCAGTCGAAGAAATAACCGGAAGAGGCGCCGGCCTTGATGACAAAGGTTTGAATAATAAAATAATGATAATCAAGAAATCCTTGATTGTAAATAGCCCTGATCCGCTTGACGCAATCGATGTGTTGGCAAAAGTAGGAGGATTTGAAATTGGTGGACTTGCCGGAATAATTTTAGCTGCGGCAGCAAATAAGGTGCCTGTGGTTATAGACGGTTTTATTTCCGGAGCAGCCGCGTTAATCGCCTATCATCTTGAACCTAAAGTTAAAGAATATATGATTGCCGCGCATTGTTCGGTTGAAAGCGGGCATAGATTTATCTTGGAGCAGATTGGTTTAAAACCGCTTTTAGATCTGGATTTAAGATTAGGCGAAGGAACCGGAGGGGCTTTAGCCATAGGATTAGCCGATGCCGCAATAAAAATCCTTACACAAATGGCTACTTTTCAAAGCGCGAATGTTTCAGAGAGGGATAAATGAACAGTTTTTTATTGGCCGTTCAATTTTTAACCATTATACCGCTTAAGATTAAAGAGGTAAGCGAAAAAGGTTTGGCTAACTCAGCAGCGTATTTCCCACTGGCTGGTTTACTTATTGGCTTGCTTCTTTTGGGCATAAACTATTTTACATCTATTCTCAGCCTGCCGTTGCTTACCTCGAATATAATTTTAGTAGTTTCTCTGATTGTTATCACCGGTGGTATGCATCTGGACGGGCTTGCGGATACGGCCGACGCTTTCTTAAGCGGCAAATCGAAGGAAGAGATGCTTTTGATTATGCGCGATTCCCATATCGGAGTAATGGGAGTTTTAAGTATTGTTTCGGTTATCCTGTTGAAGATCGGTTTACTCGTTACTCTAAGCGCGGCATTAAAACCAATCGCGCTTATTCTTATGTGTGTTTTGAGCCGTTGGGCCGTGGTTTTGGTTATGTTTTTGTTTCCTTATGCCCGCAAAGATGGAAAAGCCGGTGTTTTTATCCGGGGTATAAAGAAGGAGATAGTAATTCTGGCGCTAGGATTGGCCTGTTTATTCGCGTTCATTGCCGGTAGTTTTATGGGGCTGGTTGTGTTATTAATTGCGAGCGGTTGCGCTTATTCTGGCGGTAAGTTTACTAGTAGAAAAATTGACGGAATAACCGGAGACACATTGGGAGCCGCAATCGAGCTAACGGAGATAGTTGTTTTATCGGCGCTAGTATTATTTAATGGGGGATAAGTGGATAGATTAAAAGCGATATCATCCTGGAGCGGAGGTAAAGACAGCTGTTTTGCTTGTTACAAGGCGATGCAGCAAGGTTATGATATCAAATTGCTTTTGAATTTTATTTCCAGGGAGTCAAAACGCGGTTGTTTCCATGGTATCGAAGGAAGGTTGTTAAAGTTTCAGGCCCAACGGATTGGAATACCCCTGGTTCAGAAAGAGGTCAGCCCGGATATGCGGAAATACGAGGAGGAGTTTAAAGCGGCGGTTAACGAACTGCGCGGTAACGATATCGGTTCGATGGTTTTTGGCGACATATATCTATTGGATCATGAAAGCTGGATCGAGCGGGTCTGTAAAGATTTGAATATTAACGCTCTGGAACCGCTTTGGAACAGTTCACCGGAAAATATCATCGATGAGTTTTTAAAAGCCGGATTTAAGACTGTTATCGTCAGTTGCAAGGCGGATATAATGGGTAAAGAATTTCTCGGCCGCTTGGTAGATAGAGAAATGGTTAAAGAATTGAAGCAAAAAGGTATTTGTCCATGTGGCGAGAAAGGGGAATTTCACACATTAGTGGTTGATGGGCCGATATTCAGGAAACCGATTAAAATCGTAAAAGCCGAAGCAATAATCAAAGAAAGCTTTTGGAAACACTGGTTTTTAGATATTCAGGATTATGAATAATTTTGTGAAGGATAAACTAGTAAAGAATATTAGGCGATGCGTCGAGGTGTATTGACCCTGGAAGTGTTCCCGCAAACAGGCCTTCTGGAGCCTTTGGATGCTATAGAAAAAGGAGGTGATTATAAATTAAGTAAAGTTTTAAGTAAGGATTTTGCGCAAGTATTATATTAATAATTTTTTCCAGATAGGTAGAGGAAGTGAAGGTGTGACTCCTTCCGCTGCCCCGCAACGGTAATTCCGGCATATCAATGGCGCCGGAGAGCCCGGACGATTACCTATCGCGGAAGTACTCTCGAGGGAGGAGAAGGATGAGAAGGGCAATTTTTAGTTTTATCGTTATGGGAGTTTTGATTGCGGCTAATCAGGCTTGGATAGATAAAGCGAAAGCCGCTAGCGCTGAAGAAGAGCCGGCAGCCGGCGCTACAGAAGAAGAAATTTCCGGTATCAAGTATGATTTAGGCAATGTTATCGTTTCCGCGACAAAAACCGAAACCTACCAGGCTGAAATCGGAAGCTCAACTACTGTTATTACCGCCGAAGATATTAAAAAAAGTGGAAAACTGACTGTTGAAGCTGTCCTGCGTGACGTGCCCGGGCTTACCGTTATGCAAACCGGCGCGTTAGGAGGAGAAGCCTCTGTTTTTATGCGGGGAGCAAATTCGGGGCAAACTTTAGTAATGATTGATGGGGTTGAAGTTAATGATCCGATGTCCACTGGCCGCGCTTTTAATTTTGCCAATCTTTTGACTGATGATATTGAGCGGATTGAAGTTGTGCGCGGGCCGCAGTCAACGCTTTATGGTTCCGATGCCATGGCCGGTTTAATTAATATTATTACCAGAAAAGGCGAAGGTAAGCCTAAGGCTGAAGCTTCTTTTGAAGGCGGTTCGCATGGCACATTCACGGAGCATTTCGGATTAAATGGCGCGGCTATAGATAAGTTCGATTATTCCTTTTCAGCTACGCGCTTGGATTCTTCCGGAATTTCCAAGGCTTATAACGGATCTGAAAATGATCCTTACCATAATACTTCTCTTTCGACGAAGCTTGGTTACAAGATATTTGATAACGCTAAACTAAGTTTGTCGGTTAATTATGTTGATGCCCGGACAGGTGTTGACTACGGCGCTAACCAGGATCTGTCTAATTATACTTCCTGGTCAAAAGACCTTTCCACTAAATTCGCGTTTGACCAAGCTATAAATTCCTGGTGGACGCATATTTTGTCATTCTCATACCATGATATACGCAGGAAAGACAAGCAGGAGTGGGATCCGGTTTATGGGTATGTCAATGACTGGTATAAGGGGAACAATAAAAAAGCCGAATGGCAGCACAATATTTCCCCCGTAAAATGGAATATTCTTACTGCCGGGTTTGAGTATGAAGATGAAAGCGGTTCATCTTATTACGAATCAGACGGCGCGTATGGCCCTTATTCAAATAAACAGGACAGAAAAAGCATTGATAATATGGGGTATTATTTTCAGGACCAATTAAAGATTTGGAATAGGCTTTTTATCACTCCAGGAGTTAGAATTGACGATCATGAGATTTTTGGGACTGAAACTACCTACAAAATATCCACAGCTTTCCTTATTACCGAAACAGGCACCCGCCTTAAGGGAAATTGGGGCACAGGATTTAAAGCGCCGACTCTTTATCAACTATATGATCCGACATACGGCAATGTAAATTTAAAAGCGGAAGAAAGCAAGAGTTACGATTTTGGCTTTGAACAGAATTTTTTCAAAGATAAATTGTCTTTTGATCTGACGTATTTCCATAACGATTTCAGGAATATGCTAGATATTTCTAATTCAAAATATATTAATGTAGGCAAGGCTATAACCAAGGGTTTTGAAGTCGGAGCAAAGATTAAACCGTTGGAAAACCTCACTTTTGGAGTCAATTTTACCTATACTGATACCGAAGATAAAGAAACTGGTTTGGAATTGTTAAGGCGGCCTAAAAGACAGGCCAATTTTGATATTAATTGGGGTTTCCTGCCTAAAGCCAATCTTAATTTGGGCGTAAATTACGTAGGCGCCCGTAAGGACGCAACCTGGGATGCTTCTTACAATAAGACTATCATTACTCAGAAGGCTTACGCTATAGTGCGTATGGCAGCCTCTTACGATATAACCAAGCACTTCCAGGTTTTTGGAAGAGTTGAAAACCTTTTTGATAAAGAATACCAGGAAGTTTACGGTTATGGGACTTTAGGCCGTTCATTCTACGCGGGAATAAAGGGTAGTTTCTAAAAGTAACAGGAGGGAGAGGATAAGTTTCCTCTCCCTCTATAGTCAGGAGGCGATATGTTCGATTTGTTTTTAAAAGGCGGCCCTTTAATGTGGCCGATATTGGCCTGTTCAATAGTATCAGTTGCCATTATTATAGAACGTTATTACTGTTTCTATCAGGCGAGGACAAGATTCCCCAATATTGTTCCCCGGGTAAAAGCCTTATTAAGAGATGGGAAAGCAAGCGAAGTGCTAAAGCTTTGTGAAAGGACACCCGGGCCAATTGCGCATATTCTGGCAGTTGGAATTCATGTCCGCGATAGAAGCCCGGAGGAAAAAGAGAAATTAATTTCCCGCGCCGGTTCTAAAATAATCCGTCAGTTGGAAAAGTATCTGCGTGGTTTGGCGGTTATTGTGAATGCTTCTACGTTGCTTGGATTGTTGGGCACGGTTACGGGTATGATCAAGGCTTTTATGAAGATTCAGGAGCTTGGAGGAAGGGTGGATGCTTCGGTGCTGGCCGGAGGCATCTGGGAGGCTTTAATTACTACTGCGGCAGGTTTGTTTGTCGCCATCCCGACTATGGTTGCTTACCATTATTTTGAAGGAAAGGTCGATAACATCAGCGCCCAAATGAAAGACGCGGCCGCGGAATTATTGGAGGCATAATGGAATTTGAAGGGAGAAAAAAGATAAATACCGATTTGAATATCGCTCCTTTAATCGACGTTGTTTTCCAGCTTCTTTTGTTTTTTATGCTTACCGCCAATTTTATCACCCAGCCGGGGATAAAATTGGCCTTGCCTGCAGCGGTTTCTGCGCAGCCTCAGCAGGAAGAGGATCTTGCGGTTTTTATTACTAAAGATAATGAATTGTATTTGAACCAGGCAAAAGTATCCCTAGAAGATCTTTTGGGTAAGTTAAAATCGGGTATGATTACGGCTAAAAAGAAAACAGTTGTCATTAAGGCGGATGAGACAATTAATTTTGGGTTTGCGGTAAAAGTTATGGATATTGCAAAACAAGCCGAAGCTCAAGGGTTGGTTATTTCAACTACGAAGGAAGAAGATGCCAGGAAATAAAGTGATGAGTGTAGCCTTTTTAATATCTTTTGCCGGGCATTGTTTGTTTTTGGGCGTTCCGGGAATTAAGCCGCGCCTGTCCGCCGAGATTAAAAAACCGGAAGACAAGGATAATATTAAACTTAGTTTTAGGATGGAAAAGCCCGCGCTTCTGCCGAAGATAGATAATATGGGGCTGGAAAAGAAGTTTAAAGAAGTAAAGCAAGAACGGGAACAGGCAAAGCCGGAAATAAAGCCGTTACCGGCAAAAGAGGCAGTTGCGCAGCAACTTTCCCGGAAGCGTGTTGAGGAAAAAGTGGATGTAATCAGCCCGCAGAAGGAGGCAATGCTGCGTTATCAGGATATGGTAAAGCAAAGAATCGAACAGGCAAGGATGTATCCGTTATGGGCGAAGAAACAGGGAATCGAGGGGATAGCGTATTTGTATTTTATTGTTTTACCCAACGGCTCCGGGCAGGGTGTTAAATTAGTTCGTTCATCCGGATCAAGCGTCCTGGACGAGGAGGCGCTTGCCACCGTAAAAAGGGCAAGCCCCTTTCCTCCGGTGCCCAAAGAAATAAGTAGTTCTTCGATTAGTATGGAAGTTGCGATTGTTTTTTCCCTGGATAATAAAAAGAAATAAAAGCTGCAAGCGGAATAGCTTATAAAAAGAGAGGTTTGAAGATGAAGGCTTATGCTTACGGGTTCCCAAGGCTCGGCAGTAACAGAGAGTATAAAAAGGCAATAGAGGGTTTTTGGAAAGAAAAAGTCAGTCAAGAGGATGCCGCCGGCGCCTTGTCCAGCATCCAGAAAGAAAATATCAAAACATATAAAAAAGATATAGACGTGTTTCCTGACGGCGAGATGTCTTTTTATGACCCGATGCTGGATATTGCCATATTATGCGGCCTTTATGATCCAAAGAATTTAAGCGAATATTACGAACTTTGCCGCGGTTGGAATGCCCTGGAGATGACAAAGTGGTTTAATACGAATTATCATTATCTGGTTACTGATTTTAGCGCGATAAAAAATCCTTCTTTTAGGTCTAATGTTAAGAATATCGCGCTTCAGTTTAAACAATGCCGATTCCCGCAGTTTATAGGCCCGTTTACTTTCCTAAAACTATCCAAAGGAATTGATAAAAAAGATTTTAGAGATTTATTTATCGCGTTGGTAAAAGTTTACAAAGATATTTTAGCTAATTATAAGAAGGCGCAGATTGACGAACCGGCATTTGTCATGGATTTGGAAAGAGATGAAATTGAGCTTATAAAAGAAGGGTATCATTTGCTTGGGGATATCGGATGCGAAATAACCCTTATGACTTATTATGGTTCGGTGGATTTTATGGAAGATTTATTAACTCTTTCCGTTTCGGTAATAGGCTTGGATTTTATTCGCGGCCAGTCAAGTTATGAATATATCTTAGAAAACGGTTTCCCCAAAGACAAAACACTTATAGCAGGATTGGTAGACGGGCGTAATATCTGGAAAAATGATTTCAGTGTATCAGTCGCTAAACTAAAAATGCTTTCTGAGAAAGTATTCAGACTTATGGTTTCTAATGCCGCGCCGCTTTATCATCTGCCGGTTTCTCTATCTATCGAAAAGAAGCTGGATACTAATTTAAAGAAATGTTTATCGTTTGCCGGAGAGAAATTGGCTGAAATAAAAACGATCAGCGAATGTTTTGAAGGCAAGAGGAAGATCCCTAAAAAGACCGAATTAGGAAGTTACGGCAGGGATGAAGCGGTTAGTAAAAGAATAGATTCTCTTAGGCCGGGAGATTTTATCAAGAAGATTCAGCTTGAGCAAAGGAGAAAAAGGCATGATTCATTATTGAGATTGCCGTTATTTCCCACGACAACCATAGGCAGTTATCCGCAAACACCCGAAGTAAGAAACGAAAGAGCGGCTTACTTGGGAGCGCGGGTATCACTTGCGGAATACAAAAGATATATCCAGGGTGAAATCGACAAATTGATAAAATTTCAGGAGGATTTAGGGTTGGATGTTTTGGTGCATGGAGAATTCGAGAGGACGGATATGGTTGAGTTTTTTGCGCAAAAACTTTCCGGTATCGCCACAACCCAAAATAGCTGGGTGATATCTTATGGAACCCGGGCTTACCGTCCGCCGATTATTTTTGGCGATATAAGCAGGCCGCGCCCTATGACGCTTGATGAGATTCAGTATGCTCAAACAAAAACAAATAAGCCGGTCAAGGGGATGTTGACCGGAGCGGTTACGATTATCGCCTGGAGCTACTGCCGCGAAGATATCCCTCTATCGGATGTTGCCTTTCAAATTTCTTTAGCCTTAAAAGATGAAATTCTCGATTATGAAAAGGCGGGGATTAAGATAGTGCAGGTAGATGAAGCCGCATTCCGCGAGAAGGCCCCGATCAAAAAACGTGATTGGGAAGAGTATTTTGATTGGGCGGTTAAGTCTTTTAATCTGGCAACGAATACCAGCCCCGATACACAGATACATACCCATATGTGTTATTCTGAGTTCGGCGAGATTATTAATTACATCAACCGGATGGATTTCGATGTCATCTCTATTGAGGCATCCAGAAGCAAAGGGGATATCATCAGGTCTTTTGAAGGGGTTGATTTCAAACGCCAGATCGGGCTTGGAGTGTGGGATATTCATTCTCCCGCTGTTCCTACCGTAGAGCAAATGCTGGGTATCGTCAGGAGGTCCTTGCAAAAAATCCCGAAAGAAAATTTTTGGCTTAATCCCGACTGCGGGCTTAAGACGCGGGATTGGCCGGAGACTATGGCAGCGTTGAAAAATCTTGCGGAGGCGGCAGGAAAAATCAGGTGTGCCGGGAATAAGGCGCGTGAGAATTGACAATCAGGGGGGGGCTATGGAAATATCCATTAAGGAAGGTTTTAAGGTAATAGTTAAAAGAGACGGCGAAAAGGTTAGCTTTAACGCCCGCAAAATAACCGATGCCATTGCCAAGGCAGGCAAGGTAACCGGCGAATTTCAGGAAGATGCGGCGAAGATACTTACCATCAAGGTGTTGAGTTTAGCCGGGCAGCTTGAATTAGGAGAGATGCCGACAGTAGAACAAATCCAGGATATCGTTGAAGAGGTGCTTCTGGCTTCACCGTATAAGAAAACTGCCAAGGCATATATCCTTTACCGCGAGCAGCGCAAGGGGGTACGCCAGATAACTTCGAAGTTCAATGTCGATCTGGTTGATCAGTATCTTTCAAAATCCGATTGGCAAGTCAAGGAAAACAGCAATATGGGGTTTTCTCTGCAAGGCTTGAATAACTATATTTCTTCAGAGGTAAGCAAGATCTACTGGCTTAATAAAATATATCCAGAAGATATTAAAAACGCGTACCTTGAAGGCGATTTTCATATCCATGACCTGGGGATTATCAGCGCTTACTGCGTTGGTTGGGATCTGCATGATTTGCTTCTTGAGGGTTTCCAGGGCGCATCCGGCAAGGTGGAATCAAAACCGGCAAAGCATCTGCGCACGGCATTAGGCCAGATAACCAACTTTTTTTATACACTGCAGGGAGAAGCTGCAGGGGCCCAAGCGTTCTCGAATTTCGATACATTACTTGCGCCATTTATTCGTTTTGATAAGCTTGATTATAAGGCGGTTAAGCAAGCGCTCCAGGAATTCTTGTTTAACGTGAATGTCCCTACGCGTGTAGGTTTTCAAACTCCTTTTACCAATATAACCCTGGATCTTATTGTTCCTTCGTATTATGCCGATCAAGGAGTGATTATTGGCGGAGAAGCGCGGGAAGCCACTTATAAGGAATTCAAGGCTGAAATGGATATGTTTAACCGGGCGTTCCTGGAAGTTATGCTTGAAGGGGATGCGAAGGGGAGGGTTTTTACCTTTCCGATTCCTACTTACAATATTTCCAAAGACTTTAACTGGGATAATCCTAACCTGGACATTTTGTGGAAAGTAACCGCGAAATACGGGTTGCCATATTTTGCGAATTTCGTCAACTCGGATATGGATCCGGAGGATGCCCGGAGTATGTGCTGCCGTTTAAGGATAGATAACCGGCAATTGCGCCATAGAGGAGGAGGGTTATTCGGGTCATCGCCTCTTACTGGTTCAATCGGCGTAGTTACCATCAATATGCCAAGGTTAGGGTTTATCTCTGAAAATGAATACGATTTTTTTGAAAAACTCGGTAAAATTATGGATTTTGCCAAGGAGAGCTTGGAGATTAAAAGGAAAACTCTGGAATCTTTTACCGAAGAAAACCTTTATCCTTATATGAGATTTTACTTAAGGCAGGTAAAGGAGAGGTTCGGAAAATATTGGAAGAATCATTTTTCCACCATTGGGGTTGTCGGGATGAATGAAGCGTGCCTGAATCTCCTTAAGGATGACATCGCAAGCGAAAAAGGCAGGGCCTTTACATTAAGGACTATGGATTTTATGCGGCAGAAGCTTCTGGGGTTTCAGGAGGAAACAGGCAATCTTTATAACCTTGAAGCGACTCCGGCAGAAGGGACTTCATACCGCCTTGCCCAGCTAGATAAGGTGAAATATCCAAACATGCAAACGGGTTGTGGGATGATTAATGAAGTTAGAAATCCGTTTTATACGAATTCCACGCATCTGCCTGTAAATTATACAGATGATATTTTTGAGATGCTTGAGTTGCAGGATGAAATTCAGACTAAGTATACCGGGGGCACCGTCGTCCACCTCTACGTCGGCGAAGAAATAAAGGATCAGGCCGCGCTAAAAAGTTTGATTAAGAAAATATGCGCTAATTACAAACTGCCTTATTTCTCGATTACGCCTACCTTTAGCGTTTGCCCGGAGTGCGGATATTTGCCGGGGAAGGTAGAAAAGTGCCCGAAGTGCGGCAAAGAGTGCGAGGTTTACTCCAGGATTGTCGGTTATCTAAGGCCGGTTAACCAGTGGAATAACGGCAAGAAAGAAGAATTTAATTTAAGGAAGACCTACAGGCTATGAAAATAGGCGGATTTGTAAAATTCTCTCTTATTGATTATCCGGGAAAAGTGGCGGCGGTTATTTTTACACAAGGGTGCAATTTCAGGTGTCCTTACTGCCATAATCCGCAGCTTGTTTACCCGGAGTTATTCACTGATCCGGTTTCTTTTGAGAGCATATTTGATTTTCTTAAAGAAAGGCGCGGGTTGCTTGACGGGGTAGTCTTTTGCGGAGGTGAGCCGACCTTACAGGAGGATCTTCTTGAGATAATCTGCAAAGTTCGTTCTTTGGGCTATGCCGTAAAACTTGATACCAACGGCAGTAATCCGGATATTTTGGCAAAGGTATTGCCTTATATTGACTATGCTGCTATGGACATTAAGGCTCCATTCGGAGATGCATATGCGCGCGTTTGCGGCGTTACTATAAATGATTATGAAATTCGGCGCAGTATGCTTTTAATCAGGGCGGCAGGCCTAGCGTATGAATTTAGGACCACTTTTGATTTGAAATATATATCGATAGAGGGCATAGGCAAGATAAAAAAGATGCTGGGCCGGCATGAGCCTTATACCATCCGGGATGCCGTATTGAATCGATAGGAGCCTTGTCTATTTACTAAAACATTATTTATGTTAATATGAAAATATGATTTTTAACCGTACCCTGCAAATAGCGTTTCTTGTTTCATTTACTGCTCACGCCGTCGTAGTGGCCCAAAATCCGGGGTATATGTTTTTTTCTTCACCGGCTAAAGACAAAAAAATGGAAATAAACTATATCAAGGTTCCCAAGGCCAATAGCCAGGCGTTAAAGAAGGCTGTTAGTCCTGCCAGCGAGCCTTTACTGGATTTGTCCTCCAAGATTAATTTGTCAAAGAGAAACCCGCCGCCTTTTATAGACAGGGAGGTTCTTTCCAAGGTTAATACGCGCGCTATGCGCAAGGAGATGCTTTTTGATAAACCGGCGTTGGTTAAGCCGGATATAATCGCGGTTAGAAAAAAAATTACTCTGCCGGCGGTTGATATGGCTAAAATCGGCAATCCTTCTTACATAGGGTATTATCAGGTTGTGCGCGAGAAAATTCGCAGGTCCGCTTACCAAAACTATAACCGCAGCGATACCGGAGAGATTTATGTTACCTTTGTGATTTCGAATGCCGGATATTTGAATGATGTTCGTTTGGTCGAAGAGAAATCCCGGGGGGCGGATTACTTAAAAGAGACAGCTTTGGCCAGTGTAAGAAATGCCGCTCCTTTTCCGAGATTTCCCAAAGAGTTGGATTATTCCCAGCTTTCTTTTAACGTTGTTATTTCGTTTGAGGTTGAATAAAAAAAAGGGGACGGTTCTATTTTNNAAAATAGAACCGTCCCCTTTTTTTTGTATTGTTTTTAGAGATCCTAGTGATATAATAAAAATGTGAACGATTTGGATTTCGTCCAGAAATTTGTCAAGGGAGAGAATCAATTCCGGGATGAATTCTTAAAGCGTTATTCCCGCCTTATATATAAGTATATCTGTAGCGTATTAAAGTCGAAAACCGGAGCCCCTTCGGTTAAGGACCTCGGCAATGATGTATTCCAGGAATTCTTCATTTTTCTAATCCAAGACGATTGCAGGAAGTTAAGAAGCTTTAAAGGAAAGAACGGCTGCAGCCTTGCCAGCTGGTTAAGGCTGGTTGCCGTCAATTTCACCGTTGATTACTTACGCAAGATAAGGACAGCGCTTTCTATTGACTTGGAGGATGAGAATGGTTCAAGCCTTAAGAATGTGCTAACCGATGGGGCATTCTCGGCGCCTGAATTGATTAATCGGGAAGAGATGATTATAGCTTTAGAGGATTGTGTTGATGGGTTGAGTAATCAAAGCAAGCTTTTAATAGAGTTGAATATCAATCAGGGGATAAAGCTGGAGGCTTTAAAGAGCTTATTCAGGATTTCGCGGGGAGCCATCGATATGCAAAAGGCCCGGATTATGGATAAACTCAAAGAGTGTTTTAAAGAAAAAGGATTTAAGTTAGATTTTTGATTGTAGAACGTCTATTGTATTAGGAGAGGACTGTTAATATGCCGGATAAGATAGAGAGTTTGGTTAGCGCGGCCTACAAAAGATGGAAAAAGCGTTTCAGTGAATCCGCAGGCATCCATCCTGACCAAGAGGATATGGCTTGTTTCCTTGAGGGCTGCGCAAGCCTTGAAGAAAGCGAGCGGATAATCGCGCATTTGATTGTTTGCGATGATTGCGCCCGGATTCTGGCTCTTAGTTTGGATTCCGGTATTGAAGATGCCGGGGAGTTGCCCGAACCATTGCTCAGTAAAATAAAAGATGTGTTAAGCTTAAGGGAGAAATCTGTGTTTCTCGAGATTTCTTTACGGGTTAAAGAAAGAGTTTTGGAAATTGTTAATTCTACCGGAGATATTCTACTGGGGCAGGAGTTGGTCCCGGCGCCGGTTCTGCGCAGCCGCGATATCAAAGATTTCAAAGATGAGGTTATTATATTAAAGGATTTTAATGATATAAGGTTAGAAGTGAAGGTGGAGAATAAAGGCGGAAGATATTTTAATGTAACGATAAGGGCCAGGCAAAAGAATAGCGCAAGGCCGTTTAAAGATATGCGGGTAACTCTTATTAAAGAAGGCATGGAGCTGGAATCCTATTTTAGCGATTCCGGTTCGGTAAGTTTTGAACATATCCTGTTAGGCAAATATAATCTGGAGGTGACTAGTATTAAAGATAGGCTTGCTTTGGTAGTTTTAGATATTAAGGCTTAAATCGGATGCAGGAAGAAAAAACCTATGTTTTGGAAATATCCCGCCAGCTTGATTCGCTCAAGATGAGCGTTTTTGAGCCAAGAAATTCCCCTTCGACTTTAAAACAATATAGCCAGCACAAGGTAGATTTTAACGAGGTCGAAAAATTATCCCAGGATATTGCCGCGGTATTAAGTAAAACCAGTATTCAGGATTCCGTGTTAGTCCGGGCCTTGCAGAAAGCGGGGCAGGCGTTATGGAATCATATCTTGGCTCGTCAAGTCAAGGAAAGATTAAAAACTGTTCTTGAGCCCGTTAACCTGGCGCTGGCTATCGATGAAGAGTTGATTGATATCCCGTGGGAATTATTATATGACGGCAATGATTTTCTGTCTTTAAAATTTAATCTCGGGAGATTAGTCAGGACAAAAAGCAATGCCGCGGGTGTTCAATACCGCGCTCCCGCGCATATTCTCAAGATGCTGATTTTGGCGAATCCCACCGGCGATTTAAAATGCGCCTATCAGGAGGGTTTGAATATCAGGAATCAGTTTGACCGTAAACAGGCAAGCGTGCGTATCGATTTTAAATCCACAAACATAGATAAATTATATGTAAAGAAGAATATTAGCGACTACGATATTATTCATTTCGCCGGGCATTGCGAATACGACCAGCTTAATCCCGGAAATAACGGTTGGATTTTAAGCGGAGGGAAATTTACTATTCATGATATCTTGAGTATGGGGCAGGCCGGTTCTCTTCCCGCGCTGATTTTTTCCAATGCCTGTTATTCTGCCGCAGACAGGTTTTTGGGGCAGGCGGATAGGAAATATCAGGAAAAGAATTATTCCATAGCCGCGGCATTTTTATTCTCCGGAGTAAGGCATTACATCGGGTCTATCCGTAAAATCGAAGATTCTGCCAGCCTGTCTTTTGCCGGAGAATTTTATCATAATTTGTTAATTGGCAAGCCGGTGGGCGAAAGCGTGCGCTTGGCCCGGATAAAATCAGTTAAGGATTACGGGATTACGGCTTTGCATTGGTCGAATTATCTGCTTTATGGAGATCCCGGATTTGTCCTGTTTAAGCCTAAAATCAAAGCAGCCAGGCAAAAGGGCGGGTTAAGGGTAAGGTTTACCGGCAAGCGGCTAGTTTGGTTTTTGTCTGGGGCGGTTGTTTTGGGAGTATGTTTGTGCCTCTATTTAATCCTGCCGACTCTAAATCCGAATACCTATGGTTTATTCTTAAGGTCGCAAAAAGCATTTGCTCGAGGAGATAACCGGCAGGTAATCCAGGCAGCCGGACAGGTAATAAGTAAGGAACCAAATTTTATTGATGCCTACCGTTTGCTGGCGGATTCTTACCGCAGGTTAGGCGATAAAAAGAATGCGCTTAAATATTATTTTGAGTATGCGCTTTTAGCCGAGAAGAAGCGCGATGTTAAACGTTTGGCAGGGGGTTATATTAAGATAGGCTGGTTTTATCAATTGGAAGGAGAGTATCCCAAGGCTTTGGATTTTTATAATAAGGCGCTTGATTTGGCCCGCAAGAATAAGGATAAATTGAATGAAGCGATAGCTATGCGTAAGATAGCAATTTGGCGCATTGATAAAAAAGAATATGATTCGGCTCTGGAACTTTTGACTAAAAGCTCTGAAATTAACCGCGAGAGAAAGTATTTGTATGAGCACCGTTACAGTTTGGCTTGCGACTATTTCGATATCGGGTTACTTTTTAGCAACAAGAATGATTTTGAAACGGCGAGAGCATTCTACCAGAAGAGCCGCTCGATTTTCGAGAAATTGAAAGCTAAGCAGGAGCTTAGCGACTGTTATTTTAATTTGGGCGAGGTTTATCTGTTTGAGAAGCAATACCAGAAAGCCTTGGAAAATTATCTTGCCGGGTTGAGGATTGATGATGTCCAGGGGAACAACTTAAACCTTGTTTCTGATTATAATATGCTGGGCGAACTTTATATGGAGATGGAGAGAATTACGGAAGCCGAAGATAGTTTTAAAAAGGCCGTTGAGATGTCCGGGAAAATTCAATTGCAACCCGAGTTGGCCGCTTCCTACCGGAATTTAGGTTTATTATATAAGAAATTAGGAAGAAAAAATAAGGCTAAGGAATATCTTCGCCTTGCGCAGGAGATTTACTGTAAAATTGACTTTTCGGTTTATCAGGAAGTAAAGAATGAGATTTTGGGCATCGATACTCCGCTGATTTCTGCTGCCTTGACAGCGTCTTAAAGAATATGTTATACTTCCTTGTAAGCGATATTTTGATAATTTTTTGTTAAATCCGGTTAAAGGGCAAACTAGCAGTAATGCTGGGGCGCAAAGCTTCCGGTCCCTCACCACAGTCTAGAAATAGGAGGTGGTTCGGGATAGCGGGGTTGCCAAAGGTTTCCTGTTTGGTCAAGGCCTCGGCAGAGTGTTTGCCGGGGTTTTTTGTTTACACCAGCCACGGGCTTCATTATAGAGGGGATTTCTCTGGGGGAGGAGAAAAGGAGTTACACCCCGCGCTGATCTTAGTTGCGCGGGTGTTGCCTAGGTAGGCAAGGAGGGCAAAATGAGAAGAATGCACCGTAAAATCATGCGCAGGGCAAAGAGGCATCACAGAAAACCGGTTAGTTTTATTCAAGCTATCAGATTATACCTGGGTATGCCGGCATAGAGAATGAACAAAAATGCATTGATTCCGATTCATTTACTATGGTATAATTTCAAATATCCGGTATAATTAATATTAATTGTAGGCTAATAACAATATTAAAATGTAACCACAAAGGAGGCTCTCTATATGTCTAATCTAATCTCTTTAGTATCTAAATACTCTCTCTCTCTCTCTCTCTAGGAAACTCCTTTTCTTCTCTTTAAGCTTCTTTTCTTTCTTCTTTTTATCTTTTTTTCTTCCCTGTAACAGCCTGCTCCTTGCCGAAGACACCCTGACCATCACCACCTACTATCCTTCTCCCTATGGAGTCTACCGTGAGCTNNCCTGGCAGGATACTGAGAGCGGCTCTGGAGAGGTTGACTTTAACGCTGACCTGGTTGTCGAAGGCAATGTAGGCATAGGCACGGTGAATCCGATGGTAAAGCTGGATGTGCGCGGGATAGCTGCAGTTAACGGTGGCAGCCTTTTCGCAGCTTCAAACAGCTATCTTACGGCAGGGGCTCTTGACATCGGTGATTACGAGCGGAGCTATGGCGGCGGTACTAGCCAATGGAGCACTAATACCGCCGGACTGCTGCTAGAAACTCTGGATAATACCGAAATTGCTGTGCATGATTCCGGTTCAAGAGTAGCAAGCTTGATGTACTTTGAAGGGGGTGGAACTAACCGTATCACCATAGGACGTAATATGGGATGGGATGCGATTAGCACAGTAGCAATTAACGGCAACGTCGGCATCGGGACAACAAACCCTACAGCAAAGTTGCAAATTGCTAATGGAGCTTTGTATATTTCTGGAAATGGTACTGACCCTGGGAATTCTGTTGGTCTTTGGCTTACTGATAGTGGAACATATCCTACGAATTTAGCTGGTTATTCCATGCAATTCCTCACTGGAAATAATGACACAAGAACAGCGAGAATAACGATAACAAACGGTGGCAACGTCGGGATAGGGACAGGGAGTCCGAGTTATGCCTTGGATGTTTTTGGCACGATACGTTCCAATCCTTCTAACGGAGAGGGTTTTAGTGTTATCAACGATACCATCGGAAGAGATCTGTTTATAGGTAAATCTTCTGTTGGCACTGTCATCGGCTATTGCGGTACAGCCGCCATGGTTCAGGGAACTATTTCTACCCTTGCGGGGATTTCGGATCTATCGCTTCAGCCTTATGGCAGCAACGTCGGGATAGGGACGACGAGCCCCGGCTATAAGTTGCATGTCAACGGGACCTTCTATTATTCCGGCAGCTCCATCCGCTATAAGGAGAATGTTAAGCCTTTGGAAGTGGATGCCAGTAAAATCTATCTCTTAAACCCGGTCAGCTTTGATTTTAAGAAGGGTTACAAGGACTTCGGGAAAACATTAGCCGGCGGCAGGCAGATTGGGCTCATCGCAGAAGATGTGGCCAAAATTATCCCTGAACTGGCTATTATCTTAGACGACCAGGTATCCAATGTGGATTATGAGAAGCTCAGCGTCCTTCTTCTAAAAGCGGTCAAAGACCTTAAGACCCAAAATGATATGCTTCGCTCTACTCAGAATGAGCTTGCATTACGCATCAAGGCGCTGGAAGAAAGAAAATAGAGGCAGAATCATAAATAAAGTAAATAAAGGGGACGGTTCTATTTTTCTAGCTTCAAACTCAAGAAAAATAGAACCGTCCCCTTTATTTCCACACAACTTAAGCCTTCTTGAAAATTTGAATTAATGTGTTATACTTAAATTAGGCAAGGGGTAAACTACCAGCGGGCAGGCAATGCCCGGTAAAAAACAAACAAAAATAGAATTCCCCTTGCCACTTTTATTCCCCGCATCTTTCTTAGATGCGGGTTTTTTATTATGGTAGTTAGATTTTTGCCCTTCTTGCGTCTATTGAAGTAGGAGGTGGCAAAATGAAGAGAGTTGTAATGATTGTGGCGGGGATAGTTTTTTTGTTCGGTGAGTGCCGGGCGCTTGAACCGGTATGGCAGGAAGTATCCAGGGGAATAGTCAATGTAAGGACAGTTTTGGTTAAATCCGAAAATCCTAAAGTTATCTACATCGGCACGGATAGGGGAGTCTACAAAACTCAAGACGGAGGAAATAGCTGGAGAAATATTTTTTCAATCCGGGGCGATAACCATAACATAAATTACTTAGCAGCCAGCGTTTTTGACAAAAGCGCGATATACGCGGCAACCGGAGGAGGCCTCTTTATCAGCGTTAATGGCGGGCAAAGATGGAGCAGGCTATTTAGAGGCAGGAATTCATCTGAAAGTGATTGTTCGGTTGTGTTATCAGTTCCAAACAAGATTTACCTGGGAACGAAATCCGGTTTATTTATCAGTAAGGATAATGGCCGTTCGTGGCATAAGGAGCCGGGTAAGTTGGGCGATAGTCAGATATATAATATTGCCTATAACTATAGAGAACCAAAGTATCTTTATATCAGTTGCGCAGATGGAGTGTTTAAAAGTTCGGATTGCGGAGTAAGTTGGGAGAGAATTTATATAACTCATCCGACAGAAAACAGCGTGGAGAGCGAGGAAGAGAACGAAGACCGCGATGAGGAGGAGCGCCGTTCCGAAGTAAGATATGTAGCCGTTGATCCCAATAAGCCGGATGATATATATCTGGCAACTAGCCGAGGTGTTTACTTAAACGAAACTAAGGCTAATGAATGGAAATCGTTATCCGAATTCGGCCTATTTAGTCATGATGTAAAATTCCTGGCGTTTTCGGATAAATCTGAACTTTACGCCGTGGCTAAGTCCGGAATATTTGTTTACCGGCCTGACGGTTGGAGAGAGTTATCGTTTAATCTTAGCGCGCGGAAAATCAGTTTTTTAACCTTGGATGAAGAGGGGAATCTTTATGCCTGCACGGAGAAAGGATTATTTAAATCCGGCTTGGATTATGCCGGCGATTCTTTGGGGGCAGATGTATTCGCCGAATATTGCAAAGCCGAGCCTAATATTAAGGATGTGCAGAGGCAGGCGATTAAATATGCTGAGGTAGGGCCGGATAAGATAATCAATTGGAGAAAACAGGCGCGGAAAAAGGCGCTCTTGCCGAAATTAACAGTAGGCCTGGATGGCTCAAAGAAGACAAATTATGAGATATATACCGGCGCAAATACCAGTTATATATTTGAAGGCCCGAATGACAAGTCCAATGGTTGGGATGTAGCTTTGAGTTGGGATTTTGGCGAGCTCATCTGGAACAGCGATCAGACTTCTATTGATACACGCTCGCGCCTGATGGTTCAGCTTAGAGGCGATATTCTGGATGAAGTTAATAAGCTGTATTTTGAGCGGATCAGGGTTAAGATGGAGCTGGATCGTCTGCAGATCGAAGACAGGAAACGGCGCTTTGAGAAAGAATTGCGCGTCAGAGAGTTGACGGCTTCTTTGGATGCTCTCACCGGCGGCTATTTCTCCAGTCAAATCCAGGCGAATAAGAATAAAGTCTAGATTTTTTGCCCGCTAAAATTTCTTGCAATTACCTTCTAGTTGTGATAATTTATTACGACCTCGCCGATTAACAATCATTTAACAGAAGGGCTGGAAACTATGAGCATACAACATTTTACGGACAGCAATTTCAAGAAGGAAGTGCTGGAATCCAAGGTTCCGGTGGTGGTAGATTTTTGGGCTAATTGGTGTGGGCCGTGCAAGATGATTGGCCCGATAGTCGAGGAATTGGCTAAGGAATATGACGCAAGGGTGAAGATTGGCAAACTCGATGTTGACACTAATCCTCAAAGCGCCTCAACCTACGGGATTATGTCTATTCCCAGTATTATGTTCTTTAAAAATGGCAAGGTTATGGATCAGGTAACCGGCGCCTTGAGCAAGGCCAGCCTAAAGCGAAAAATCGAAGAAAATATCTGATGGCCCTTCGACGCGCTGCGCTTGCTCAGGGTTATCGTGAGCGACCAAAGGGAGTCGAACGATGAAAAAAATATTCATTGCCGCGACCAAGCAGAACGACGGCAAAACCACGGTTTCATTAGGGTTAATCCGGAACTTTCAGAATATCTTCAAAAAGGTCGGTTTTATCAAGCCTATTGGCCAGCGTTATCTGGAAGAAGAAGGCTTGAAGATCGATGAAGATTCGGTTTTGATTGAAGAGGTTTGCGGCATAAAATGCGGGTTGAAAGACATGAGCCCGATTGCCGTAGAAAAAGGTTTTACGGAAAAATATATTGTCCGGCCGGACAGGCAATCGATAAGCCGCCAGATTAAAGATTCTTTCCGTAGGGTTTCCCGAGGGCAGAATCTGGTTATAGTCGAAGGGACGGGCCACGCCGGGGTGGGTTCGGTTTTCGACCATTCCAACGCTACTGTCGCCAAGCTGCTCGGTTCAAAAGCGATTTTGATTTCTTCAGGCGGAGTGGGCAGGCCGATAGACGAAATTATCCTGAATAAAGCGCTTTTTGAGCGTGAAGGGGTAAAGCTCTTAGGGGTAATTATTAATAAAGTTCTTCCGGATAAGTTTGACAGGATAAGCAATTTAGTCAGGCGCGGCTTAAAGCGAAAAGGGGTGGATGTTTTGGGAGTGGTTCCTTACAATCCCATGCTTAGCCGTCCTACTATCGAGCAGATTCTGGAAGAAACGGAATTCGAACTTTTGTGCGGCCAGGAGTATTTGGAATATTCGGTTTCGCAGGTTATTGTCGGGGCAATGGAGCCTCATGACGCGGTTAAATATATCGTTGAAGATAGCCTGATAATTACTCCCGGGGATAGGGAAGATATGATTATGACCGCCTTAAGTTGTTTCCGCGCGCAAGACGATAAAAGGCTTAAGGTAAGCGGCATAGTTCTTTCAGGCGGGATTACGCCGGAACAGCCGATAATGAATTTATTGTATAAGGCCGGGGTTCCTGTTTTACAGGCAAAGTCCGATACTTATGATGTGGCTACTTCCATTCACGATTTGACTGTTAAGATACGGCCGCGCGATACAGAAAAGATTGAAGCAGTAGTTAAATTAATCAGGGAAAACGTAGATTTAAATAAAATACTGAAAGGGATGTAGAGATGGATGCGATTGCGAAAATACGCGAACGAGCAAGAAAAAAAATGAAATCGATAGTTCTACCCGAGTATTATGATAAGCGCGTGGCAGAAGCGGCGCGTATCATTAAAGATGAGGGTTTGGCAAAAGTAACTCTTTTTACCGAGGATATGGTGGATAAGAGCGAAAAAGAGCGTTATATCCAGGAATATTATGAAATATACAAGAATAAGGATATAGACCTAGAGGCGGTTAGGAAACTTTTTGAAGATGTGCTTTATTATGCGGCGATGATGACCCGGGAGGGGAAATTCGACGGTTTGGTTGCCGGAGCGGCTCATACCACTGCGGATGTAGTCAGGTCTTCGATGCGCTGTATAGGAATAGACGAGAGGATTACGCTTATCTCCAGCTGTTTTATTATGGCGGTGCCCGATTGCCCATATGGCAGTGACGGAGTTTTTGTTTACGCTGATTGCGGAGTAATACCCGATCCGAATGCCCGGCAACTATCCTGTATCGCGTTATCGGCTGCTGAATTAGCCGGCAAAGTTTTAGATCTTGCTCCGCGGATAGCCTTTTTGAGCTATTCTACTAAGGGTTCAGCCAGAGCTAAATCGACGGATAAGATTTTTGAAGCGCTTGCTATGCTTAAAAAAATGGCTCCGGATTTGGCTGCGGACGGAGAGATGCAGGTGGATGCGGCTATTGTGCCGGAAGTAGCTAAAATTAAATATCCGGATAGCCCGATTGGCGGAAGGGCCAATGTTTTAATTTTTCCGAATTTAGAGGCTGGGAATATCGGTTATAAACTTACTCAGCGTTTGGCCAAGGCGCGCGCTTTAGGGCCGCTGCTTTTGGGTTTAAATAAGCCGGCCAGCGACCTGTCCCGCGGCTGCCTGGTGGAAGATGTAGTGGATTGCGTGGCGGTAACAGCGATAAGGGCGCAGTAGAATGAAAATATTAGTTATTAATAGCGGAAGTTCGTCGATAAAATACAAGCTTTTCAATATGCCCCAAAAAGAACTTTTGACTAAAGGGGTAATCGAGCATATCGGAGAAGCAGGGTCGGAGGTCGGAGACCATTATACCGGGTTGAAAATAATCTTAAACAAGGTCAGTTCCGTGGACGCCGTAGGCCACAGAGTAGTCCACGGAGCCGAAAGTTTTAAAGAGCCGGCGTTAGTAAACCCGCTTGTAATCAAGAAAATCAAACAGTGCTGCAGTATCGCTCCGTTGCATAATCCGGCCAATTTAGCGGGCATAATGGCTTGTGATAAATTGTTGCCGGGGGTAAAACAGGTAGCGGTTTTCGATACGGCTTTTCATCAAAGCATACCCGATTATGCTTATATCTACGGCCTTCCTTATGAGCTGTATACGAAGTTCGGTATACGTAAATACGGTTTTCACGGCACAAGCCATGAATATGTGGCTAATGAAGCGGCCCGCATCCTAAAGACAAATTTGAGTAAGCTGAAAATCATTACCTGTCATTTGGGAAATGGCTGTAGTATTACCGCGGTGGATAAGGGGAAATCTATAGATACAAGCATGGGTTTTACTCCTTTAGAAGGTTTGGTTATGGGCACGCGCTGTGGAGACGTAGACCCCGCTTTAATTACGCATATTATGCGAAAAAAGAAGATGGATATGAGCTCAATGGATGTTCTCTTGAATAGAGCCAGCGGCCTTAAGGGTATTTCAGGTTTGAGCAATGATATGCGTGTTTTGGAAGAAAAATCCCGGGAAGGAAATAAGCGGGCTGCTTTAGCGCTGGAGATATTCGTTTACCGGATCAGAAAATACATCGGCGCTTATACCGGAATAATGTCGGGTTGTGACGCGCTGGTGTTTACCGGCGGCATAGGCGAGAACCAAAAGGATATACGCCAAAAAGCCTCGTTGGATATTTTTAAGCATTTGAAGAAAAAGCCCAAGGTGTTGGTCATTCCTACTAACGAAGAATTGATGATTGCCAGGCAAACGTATCAGTTGATTAATCGCGCGGAGAAACGAAACGGCTCGAGTGGCCTAATTTTTGAATGTGCCGGGGGGAGTCCAGATGAAAAAAGCGGTGATGGTTATCAGCCATGAGATGTTCCGCGATGAAGAATTGCTGCAGGCCAAAGAAGCGCTTAAGAAAAATGGAGTAGAGGTTAAAGTTGCATCTACAGAATTAAGCGAAGCCAAGGGCAAACTTGGCGCAAAGGTAATGCCGGATATGCTCTTTAAAGATATAGACCTTAAAGATTTCGACGCGATAGTGTTCGTGGGAGGGCCCGGAAGCGTGCAATTTTGGGATGATTCTTTAGCTCATAGGTTACTTCGAGAGGCAGTTAGTTCCGGAAAGGTCAGCGCGGGTATTTGCGCTGCTTGCGTGACGTTGGCCCGCGCCGGTATTTTAAAGGGCAAGCGGGCAACCGTTTTTCCGGGAGATTCGCAGGAGCTTATCGCTAAGGGAGCAAATTATACGGCTAACCATGTAGAGAAGGATGGCCTGATTATAACTGCCGACGGGCCTTTAGCCGCTTATGCTTTTGGCGAAGAAATTGCTAAGGCGTTGAAAGGGTAAACAAAGGCTCCGCGCATAGCGCGGAGTTAAATAAGCGCCAAGCGCCAGTGGCGGCGCTTATTTAAGGAGATAAAAATGTTAAGAACAATGTTAAAATCAAAAATTCACAGGGCTGTAGTTACCGAGGCCAATCTATATTACGAAGGAAGCATTACGATTGACGCAAAGCTGATGCAGGCCGCGGATATCCTTGCCCACGAAAAGGTCGAGGTGTTAAATTTGAATAACGGGCATCGTTTAGAAACTTACGCTATTTGCGGAAAAGCGGGCAGCGGGGTGATATGTTTGAATGGGCCGGCTGCGCGCGGAGCTTGCAAAGGAGACATAGTGGTTATTCTTACCTATGTCAGCGCTCAAGATGAAGAAATAAAAACAATAAGGCCGAGAATAATCAAGGTAGATGAAAAAAACCGAATTAAGAATTAGAAAATTTGGCGATCCGGCCTTAAGAAAGAAGGCGGCCGAGGTCAGGAAAATTACTTCTGAACATAAAGAGCTTTTAAGCAAGATGGCCCGGATTATGTATGACGATCAGGGCGTAGGCTTGGCTGCTCCTCAAGTCGGGGTAAGCGAAGCGATGATTGTTGTTGACTCAGGAAGCGGCCTCTATAAATTAATCAACCCCAAAATAATAAAATGTTTTGGTTCGCAGGTAAACAAAGAAGGCTGCCTTAGCGTGCCGGGGATTTGTATTAAAGTAAAGCGCGCCAAAAGGGTCAAATTGGAAGCGTTTAACGCAGACGGAGAGGCTCTGAGTATTGATGCCGAAGGCCTGCTTGCTTGCGTTTTTCAGCATGAAATTGACCACTTGAACGGTAAACTGATAGTGGATTACGCTGCGCTCTTGGAAAAGGTGAAGATAGCCAAGGCCTTAAAGGAATTAAGAAGGAAAGCCAGAGAGGAAGCTCTCGCTTTATAAATATCAATCGATGCGTGATTTAATTATAATCGGGGCAGGCCCGGCAGGTTTAACTGCCGCTATTTATGCCGGAAGATTCAAACTGGATACTTTGATTCTGGAGAAGATGTCTGCCGGCGGACAGATTTTACTCTCGCCGTCGATTGAGAATTATCCCGGTTTTCCGGAAGGCGTATCCACTTTTGAGCTGATGGATAAATTTAAAAAACAAGTGGAAGATTTGGGGCTAGGCATAGAGGATAAAGAGGCGCTTGAGATTTCGTCAAACGATAAATTTTACCAGATTGAAACTCAAGACAAGATTTTTGAAGCAAAAGCGGTAATCGTTTCTACGGGAGCTAAACCAAAAAGGCTCGGCGTAAAAGGCGAAGAAAAATTGATCGGTAAAGGAGTTTCTTATTGCGGCACTTGCGACGGCCCGCTCTTTAAAAATAAGGATATCGTGATAGTCGGAGGAGGAGACCGGGCAATCGAAGATGCTTTGTTTCTGGCCAACTACGCCAAATCCATATACTTGGTGCACCGCCGCGGTGAATTCCGCGCGGCTAGAATATTGGTAGACAAATTAAAAGGGTATTCAAAAATAAAACTTGTATTGAATAGTATTGTGGAAGAGGTTTGCGGAGAAAACAGGGTAGAGTCAGTCAGGATTAAGAACGTCAATACGCTGGAATGTTCGGAAATTAAGTGTGAGGGGTTATTTGTGTTTGTAGGCATAGCCCCGGATACCGGATGCGTAAAAAATTTATTGGAAACAGATGAATCCGGGTTTATAATTACTGACCAGGCGATGCGGGCTTCCAAGCCGGGAATATTCGCCTGCGGAGATTGCGTAAGCAAAAGTTTGTATCAAGTGGTAAATGCCTGCGGAGAAGGAGCGGTTGCGGCTGATTCAGCTCATAAATACTTATTAAAACAATGACCAAATTTACTACGAATAACAAAAAATTAAAAGACTGGGTAAATAAAATGGCCAAGCTTTGTCAGCCGTCGGATATTGTCTGGATAGATGGCTCAGATGCCCAGAAGAATATTCTGGAAAAAGAAGCTGTTGAGAGCGGTGAACTAATCCGGTTAAATAAAGAAAAACATCCCGGTTCATTTCTGCACCGGACCGCCATTGATGATGTTGCCCGCACCGAACATCTTACTTATATATGCACCAGAAGAAAACGCGATGCCGGGCCGAACAATAACTGGATGGCTCCCCAAACCGCTTATAAAAAAGCCCGAACCATATTTAGAGGAGCGATGAAGGGCAGGATTATGTATGTCCTTCCTTTTTCTATGGGGCCGGTTGGTTCAAGGTTCAGCAAAATCGGAGTTGAGTTGACGGATTCGCGTTATGTCGTATTGAATATGCTGATTATGACCCGCGCCGGAGAACCGGTTTTAAGGCAGCTTGAAAAACAGGACCATTTTACTAAATGCCTGCATTCTAAGGCCCAATTGGATATTAACAAGAGATTGATCCTGCATTTTCCGGAAGACAATACTATTTGGAGCGTTGGTTCCGGCTACGGCGGGAATGTTTTGTTGGGGAAAAAATGTTTATCTTTACGGATCGCAAGCTTTATCGCCCGTAAGGAACGCTGGCTGGCGGAACATATGTTGATTATGGGAGTTGAAGAGCCTAATGGCCATATTGAATATATTGCCGCGGCTTTTCCCAGCGCTTGCGGCAAGACTAATCTTGCTATGCTTGTTCCTCCTGAAGGGTTAAAGGTAAAAGGTTACCGTATTTGGACGGTTGGCGATGATATTTCGTGGATGCGCGTAGATTCCGATGGGTCGCTTTGGGCAATTAATCCGGAAACCGGATTTTTTGGCGTGGCTCCGGGAACAAATTCCCTTACCAATCCCAATATGGTCGAGACAATCAGGAAGAACACTATTTTTACCAATGTTCTGCTTAAGCCGGATAAGACAGTTTGGTGGGAGGGCGCAGACGGAGAAACGCCTCCAGCCGGTATTGATTGGCAGGGGCGTTCCTGGAAACCCGGTTTGAAGGATGCTCATGGCAAGCCTGTTTTGGGCGCTCATCCCAACAGCCGGTTTACAGCGCCAATCGTTAATTGTCCTTCAGTGTCGTTTAGACTGGAACAGCATCACGGAGTTCCGATATCGGCAATAGTTTTTGGCGGCCGCCGGCAGCATTTAGCCCCTTTAGTTTATGAGTCGCTTGACTGGCAGCACGGCGTATTTGTGGGAGCGACTATGGCTTCCGAGCGCACTGCGGCTCAGGTGGGCGAGCTGGGAGAGGTGCGCCGGGATCCGATGGCTATGCTGCCATTTTGCGGTTATAATATGGCGTATTATTTCAGGCATTGGCTGGATATGGGTAAGCGTATGGCCAAACCTCCAAAAATTTTCCATGTTAATTGGTTTAGGACGGATAAAGAAGGGAAATTCTTGTGGCCGGGTTTTACCGAGAATCTAAGGGTTTTGGAATGGATACTTGACCGTTGTAATAATAAAGTAGAAGCGTTTAAGACCCCCATTGGATATGTTCCGTATCCGGAGGATATTGATATGACCGGACTGAAACTCTCGGAAGGCGCTTTGGAAAAATTGTTGGAAGTACGTAAAGATGGCTGGTTGGATGAATTAAAAGGCATCAAGAAGTTCTTTACTCAATTCAAAAAGGATTTACCCGTCGAGCTATGGCAGGAATATAATCGCCTCAGCGAACGTCTTAAAACCAATGAATAAAGAAGTGTTGTTGAATACCGAGCTTAAGGGCCTGAAAATGTTCCGTAAGGGCAAAGTCCGGGATGTTTATGATCTAGGGGATAAGCTTCTTATAGTTTCCACCGACAGGATTTCCTGTTTTGATGTGGTTTTACCTTGCGGTATTCCTTATAAAGGAGCGGTATTAACCGCGTTATCCTGTTTTTGGTTCGATTTTTTAAAAGATATCATTCCCAACCATTTTATTACTGCTGATTTGGATAAATACCCGCAGGAGTTAAGAAAATTCAGGAAAGAATTGTCCGGGCGTTCTATGCTGGCCGTGAAAAGCAAGGCGCTTTCAGTGGAATGTATTGTAAGAGGTTATCTGTCGGGTTCGGGCTGGAAAGAATATCAGAAGGAGCAGTCAGTATGCGGGATAAAATTACCTCCGGGATTAAAAGAATCAGCCAAGCTGCCGGAGCCTATTTTTACGCCTTCTACCAAGGCGGATTCCGGACATGACCAGAATGTAAATCAGGAATATATCGAAAATTTGATTGGCAGGGAAATAGCGGGTAAAATCGCGCGGGCAAGTATTGATATCTATGAAAAAGCAGCCGGTTTCGCTTTAAGCAAAGGTATAATTATAGCCGATACAAAATTCGAATTCGGCATATTTAATGAGAAAGTTATTTTGATAGATGAAGTATTGACTCCTGACTCAAGCCGTTTTTGGCCGCTGGATACGTATGCTTCGGGTAAGGCGCAAGCGAGCTTCGATAAACAATTTGTGCGCGATTACCTTGAGGCTTTGGATTGGGATAAAATGCCTCCTGCTCCCGGGCTGCCCGGCGATATTATCGAGAAGACCTCCTGGAAATACCTGGAAGTATATAAGAACCTAACCGGAAAAGAGCTGCAATTATGCTGATAATAAAAAAGATATTTTCAATTTTCTTAAGAGTAGCCATAAGCTTTATCTTTTTGTTTTTTTTGTTCCGGCAGGCAGACGAGAAAAGCATTTTAGAAGTCCTCAAAAATATAAATAAACCGTTTTTACTCCTGGCTTTCCTGTGCTACTTTTTAAATTATATCTTCGGCCTTTGGCGCTGGGTAATGCTGCTTAGGGCGGTAAAGATTAATATTCCTTTGCGGCGGGTGGTAACTTCGTTTTCAGGAGGGGCTTTTTTTAGCCTGTTTCTTCCTTCGACGATAGGGGGGGATTTCTTGCGCAGCGTTGATTTGTCTATGTATACCAAGAAACCCAAAGAGATTATCGCGACGATATTCTTAGACCGCTTAAGCGGGTATATCGGTTTGGTTATTTTAGCTTTGATTGCAATGTTCCTCGGCTGGAAGATTCTGGAAGATAAATCTGTATTGATATCCTTGGGGATAATAATCGGTTTACTGTTTGTTATCCTGCTGCTTTTTTTCAATAAATTTCTGTATTCCAGGATAAACCGTTTTCTTAAAAGCCCTGATGCCGGGAAAATCAGGGATTTAATCAGCGATTTACATAAAGAGATTCATCTTTTCAGGCATAAACCCAAGGTGGTGGTGGAAAATATCTTGATTTCCATTATTATTCAGGCGATCTCTCCGCTGACCTTTTATCTTATCGCGCTTTCTTTAGGGATAAAGATAAGCTTAGCCTGTTTTTTTATTTTTGTTCCGATAATCGGGGCAATCACGCTCCTGCCTATTTCCATAGGAGGTTTGGGCTTAAGGGATGCCTCGACGATTTTCTTTTTTGCCAAAGCAGGCATAGGGAAAAATCTCGCTTTTACCATGTCGCTGTTAAGTTTTTCTTTTATCCTGTTTTACGGAGCAGTAGGAGGTTTAATTTATGTCCTTACAGTTCATAATCGACGGTTACAATGTAACCAACCATCCCAGCTTCACAAGGCAAATTCCTAAAAGGCATTTAGATTCCCGCCTGGCCTTAATTCAGTTGATTAAACAGAAAAAATCAGCTTCCAGCCCCCACAATAAATTTTGGGTTGTATTTGACGGGTATCCGGATCAGGCTCTGGATGAAGCGGGCAAAGGGAATATAATGGTTATATTTTCGCAGGCTGAGAGCGCCGATGAAAGGATAAAGAAGCTGTTGGGCTTGATTCCTAACCCCAAGAATGTAGTTGTTGTTTCGGATGACAAAGAAATAGTTTTTTTTGCCAAAGCTTGCCGGGCGAAATCCGAAAGCGTGGAAACCTTTCTTTCTTTTCAGGATAAGTTAGCGCGGATAAAAAATGAATTGCCGGAGCAAGAGATTACCTATAGCCAGATGCACAAAATAAATGAGGAATTGAAGAAACTATGGCTGGCATAAAGTTCTTAGGGACGGCAGGCGCTCGCTTTGTGATGATCGGACAGCTAATGCGGCCAAGCCGCATATTCAGGCTAAGGCGTTGTCTTAAGCGCTTGGGCGTAGAAGCGCAAGCGGCTTATGATGGAATGAGCCTGGTTTTATAAGACTATTCCCTTGACACTTATTTCTTTGCGTGTTATTTTATCCCTGTATTCAGTCCGATAATATAAAGGAGGTGTATAGTGCTAAAGGTAATGAAGAATTTTTTACTCCTTTTTTTCTCCTTCCTGATTTTTCCGTATAACGGTTTTGCTGAAGACACCCTGACCATCACCACCTACTATCCTTCTCCCTATGGAGTCTACCGTGAGCTGCGAGCCAAGCGTATAGCCATAGGGGANNCTGACCTGGTAGTAGAAGGCAATGTGGGGATAGGGACGGTGAATCCAAATACCAATCTCCATATAAAAGGCGCAGATAGCGCAGCCTACGGTCAGCTTGAGATTCAGTCTACCGGTTATGATGCGGGAATGGAGTTTTATAATTCCAATGGAGCAACAACTACCGGCCGTGGCGGCCTTATGATGTCCGGATACCCCGGATATGAGGGATTGCGGTTCAGGATCAATCAGACTGATAAGATGATTATAGATGAAAACGGCAATGTCGGCATTGGGACGACGGCGCCCGGAACTCTGCTTCAAATTGGCGGCGGCACAGGGAGCCTTCATGTGCTTACTCCCGGGTTGCTCCTTAAGAACTCGACATCCTATGAGCGCAGTATCATGGAGATCCATGACCCTACTGGAGCAAACAGGCTTGTTATCCAAACCTTAGCTGATTCTTTTTACATAGCCTCCTTAGATTCTAAGCCGCTACTTCTTCAGACTTCAGGAGGTAATGTAGGAATAAATATGGTGCCAAGCTATAAGTTGGATGTAAGTGGAGATATACGAGCGGCAGCAGGGGGTGATTTTGTTATAGGCCCGGCTCTTTCCGGTTCGGATGTTCATTTATTTTCGGATTCCGGAGAATTCTCAGTATATACCAATGGAGCAAGAAGATTTGCAATCAATACTGCGGGAGATACTGTAATTTACGGTGATGACGACTGGGCGCTATATGGTGATAATGGGTATCCTGTTCTCTATTGGAGTAAGTCTACAGCTAATCATATGGGGATGGGAGGAGGTGCTTCCGCTTCCTATACCTTGCTTGTCAGCGGCAGCCTTGCTTACTATGGGGGAGGTAATATCTCAGATGCCCGGCTTAAAAAGAATGTAACTACCATTGATGACCCCTTAACTAAGATTATGGCTTTAAGGGGTGTCTATTTCGAATGGGACAAGACAAAAACCGATATTAAGGATCTAAAAAGCAGCAGGAACATAGGGTTGATAGCTCAAGAAGTTAAGAAAGTGGTCCCGGAAGTGGTTGATGGAAAAGGGAAAGATTATATGTCAATTGAATACGGGGCTTTGGCCGGATTGATAGTTGAAGGGATGAAAGCGCAGCAAAAACAGATAGCGCAGCAGCAAAAGCAAATCGAAGATTTAAGCAGGGAAATCAAGTTGCTAAAAAACAAGAAAAGCTAAGCGGGTAGAATATATTTTCTTGACATAACCTTATGGTTGTGATAGAGTTAAACAAAACTAGGTAACACTAACCCAAGGAGGTGGAGGATGAGTAGTTGGCAAATAGTTTTGTTGGAACCAGCGAGAACAGTTTTATCGCAGATTGGGCAGTTTGTGATGAATATTTTGTTGGTGCTTATTATACTCATTGTTGGTTGGTTGATTTCCAAATTGATCCGGGCTGTTGTTACAAGAGGCTTGAGGGCAATTAAGCTGGATGAAATTTCCGATCGAATCGAATTGGAAGCTTTGCTGGAAAAAGGCGGCATAAGTTATTCGCTTTCCGAGTTAATCGGGGTCATTTGTTATTGGCTCGCTTTGTTGGTTACCTTTATGGTGGCGATTAATTCCATAGGTTTAACCATCGCAGCCGATTTGTTAAACAAAGTGGTTCTTTATATACCTAATGTCATCGCGGCTGTGTTTATTCTTATCTTAGGTATGTTCGCGGCCACCGTTTTAAGAAATATAGTCCTAACCGCTGCTAATAACGCCGGGCTTAGCCAGGGTAAACTTTTGGCTAAGGTCGTCGAGGTGGTGATTGTTCTTTTTGCCATTTTTGTGGCTTTAGAGCAGTTGAATATCGGAGTTCTTGTAACCCAGTTAACTTTGTCTGTTGTTTTAGGCAGTTTAGGCTTGGGTTTGGCTTTGGCGTTTGGTTTAGGCTGCAAGGATATCGCCGGTAAAGCCACAGCTGATTTTATCGAAAAATTGAAGAAAAAATAACCGGGGTATTGGTTGGTTACGAGAAACCCCGCACTTTGATAACAAGGTGCGGGGTTTTTTATGATGAATGCCAGAGGAGGGCGTTAATGCTTAGTTTATGCGGCAGGCTCAGAGTAGTTTTTTGCGCGATTCTTCTTATTCCTTTATTTTTCTCTTTAGCTTACGCCGGGGGCGAATCTGGCTGGTTAACTCGGGAGTATCTTACTGGTAATTGGTTTGGTTTTCGCGATAAACTCGCTGATTCCGGGATAACTTTTGCCAGCAGTTATGTGGTTGATATCCTGAATAATCCTGTCGGCGGTAAGAGAGAGAACAGGGTTCGCTACGATTCTTCCCTGGGTTTGGATCTCAATGCTGATTTGGGCAAATTAATGGATTTTGAGGGATGGCAATTTCATATAGCCGGCGTGTATCGTCAGGGAAGGAACCTTTCTAAGGACATAGGCAACCGGTTCGTGGTAAGTAGTATCTATGGATCGGAGCAATTCCGGCTTTACTCGCTATATTTGGATAAGGCGCTTATGGATGGCCGCTTATCTTTTAGATTCGGCCGCCTTGGCGCCGGAGACGATTTTGCTTCCTCTCCGCTTTATTGGAATTTTGTCAACAATGCCATCGATGGCAATCCGATAAGCATACCTATAAATATACCTTTTACGGCGTATCCGACCGCAACTTGGGCAGCGCTCGTAAAATACAAGATAACCCCGGAGGTTTTGTCTAAAACCGGTATTTACAATGGCGATGACCGGGTAGGCGATAATAAATATCACGGAATGGATTTTAGTTTTAGGAGCGATAAAGGGGTAATGCTGCTGCAGGAATTTAGCTATTTATTGAATCAGGCAGAAGGCAGCCGGGGATTGCCGGGCAATTACAAAATCGGCGGCATATATGATACCGGAAAATTTGAAGATTTCTATAAGGATGAAAACGGCAATTCCGCGGCTGTTACCGGTTTGCCGAAGCGTAAGCACCGGGGAACTTACGGTTTTTACCTCCATGGCGACCAAATGGTTTACCGGGAGGGTGGACAAGACAGTAAGCAGGGCCTAACCGTATTTACAGTTTTTACCTTTGCTCCGCCTGATGTAAACGAGTTCTCCTTTTTTGTCGACGGAGGCTTGGTCTATACCGGGTTAATCCCCAAGCGCGATAAAGACGTTACATCTTTAGGTTTTGCGTATGGAAAATGGAGCGAGGATTTGGCAAATTACCAGAATGATTCAGGCCAGGATCCCCAGAAGTTCGAAGTTATGATGGAATTGAACTATAAATTTATGGTTTCTCCCTGTTTATATCTTCAGCCGGTTACGCAGTATATATTCAATCCGGGAGGGGCCAGGAATATCGATGACGCGTTAGTCGTGGGTACAAGAGTGGGAGTGATATTTTGAAAAATACTTTTTTTTGTTTATTTAGTTTAACGGCTATCTTTTTAACCTGCGGCCCATTTTCGGCTTACGCCGGGGGGAAAAAAATATGTATCGGTGTTTCTATCCCTACTCAGCGGGATGAGCGCTGGGTAAAAGATGCCGAAAAGATGCGTGAGGCGGCCCGGGCCCAGGGCGTGGATTTAAAAATGCAGATATCCGACAATGACGCTGCCCGGCAGATGTCGCAATGTGAAAATCTCCTGGCCCAGCAAGTCGATATACTGATATTGGCTCCTCACGACGCTACAAGCGCTTCGGCAATTGTTGACGCCGCCCATAGGGAAGGCGTAAAGGTTATTTCTTACGATCGTTTGGTTTTGTATTCCGATGTAGACTTGTATCTTTCTTTTGATAATGTGCAGGTCGGACGGCTTCAGGGAAAGTATCTTACCGAGCGCGTCCCTAAAGGTAAATATGTTGTTTTAGGGGGAGCGCCTACGGATAACAACGCTAAATTGTTCAAGCAGGGGGCTATGGAATATATTCGGCCTTTGGCGGATAAAGGGGATATCAAAATTGTCATGGACCAGTGGATACAGGATTGGCAGCCGACTATAGCGATGAATATTATGCAAAACGCCCTTACTGCCAACGACAATAAAATTGACGCGGTGCTGGCGCCTAATGATAATACTGCCGGGGGAGTAATACAGGCATTGGCGCAGGTTGGTTTAGACGGCAAGGTCCCGGTTACCGGGCAGGATGCCGAATTAACCGGAGCAGAGCGCATAGTAAAAGGCACTCAATCAATGACTGTATTTAAGGATACCCGCCAACTTGCCACAGAGGCGATAATTACCGCGGTTAAGATGGTGCGGGGAGAAGGCCCCGGAGCTACTTCTAAAGTTAATAATCAAAAAATCGATGTTCCTTCAATATTGCTTATTCCGGTAGTTGTGGATAAGAGCAATATTGATAAGGTATTGATTGATAGCGGTTATTTAAGAAAAGAAGAGGTGTATAAATAATGCCTGACGAATATATCCTCCAGATGGAAGGAATTACCAAAGATTTTCCCGGAGTCAGAGCTTTGGATAGCGTGACGTTCAATGTCAAAAAAGGCCATATTCATGCCTTAGTCGGAGAAAACGGCGCGGGTAAATCCACGTTGATGAAAGTCTTAAGCGGAGTCTACCCCAGCGGCACTTACCAGGGCAATATTGTTATTAACGGAGAAAAACAAGTTTTTCATACCATAAAAGATAGCGAGAATCGCGGAATTGTTATTATCTATCAGGAGTTGGCGCTTATAAAAGAGCTTAATATCGCCGAAAACGTTTGCGTGGGTAATGAAGTTTCCCGTTTCGGAGTAATCAATTGGGATGAATCTTTTCTGAAAACCGAAAAAGCGCTTAAACAGGTGGGCTTGAATGAAAATCCCCTGACTTCCCTAGCTAGTCTTGGCGTAGGAGAGCAGCAATTGGTGGCTATTGCTAAAGCGTTATCCAAAGAGGCCAGGATACTGGTTTTGGATGAGCCTACCGCGACACTTTCGCAGGAAGAGGCTGAGAGGCTGTTAAAGATTCTGCTCAAGCTTAAAGAAGAAGGAGTAACCTGCATTTATATTTCGCACCGGCTAAAAGAAGTATTTGATATTGCCGACGAGATTACGGTGCTTAGGGACGGCAAGACAGTTGCTTCTTATGCGAAAAAAGAACTTACTGAAAGTAAACTTATTTCGCTTATGGTCGGTAGAGAGTTGATAGATATTTATCCGCGGAGGAAACATTTGCTTAAAGAGGTGATTTTTGAGGTTAGGGATTGGACGGTTTATAACCCGGCGATAAATAAAATTATATCCGATGTCAACTTCAAATTGCATAAAGGGGAAATCCTTGGCATTTCCGGCTTGGTCGGCGCCGGCCGCACGGAACTTGTGATGAGCTTGTTTAATGTTTGGGGCAAAAAGGCCTCCGGAAATATTTTCCTTGAGGGTAAAGAGTTGCATATTAGTAATCCGGGTAGCGCTATAAAAGCGGGCATAGCCCTTGCTTCGGAAGACCGCAAGCGTTATGGTTTGGTCCTTAATGAGGACATAAAAAGAAATATTTCTTTAGCCAGCTTGCTTAAGATTGCCAAAGCCAGCATAATCAATGAAAATGAAGAGATTAAATATGCCGAGAAGTATACTTCTGATCTGCATATAAAAACTCCGTCGATAGAACAGAGGACGCTTAATCTGAGCGGGGGAAACCAGCAGAAGGTTGTTTTGGGCAAATGGTTAATGACTATGCCCAAGGTTTTGATTCTTGATGAGCCGACCCGCGGAATAGATGTCGGAGCTAAATCCGAAATTTATAATATCATAAATGATTTGGTCAGGCTTGGTTTGGGTGTTATAGTTATTTCTTCGGAGCTGCCTGAAATTATAGGTATTTGCGACCGCATACTGGTTATGCATGAAGGTAGGTTCACCGGAGAGCTTTTGGCCGAGGAAGCGACACAAGAGAAAATAATGAATTATGCTACCGGCAGGATCAAAGAGGAGGTTAATCAGGATGGATAAAAAAATATTATTTAATGCCGGTTTCTTCAAACATATCCGGCGCTATACTATGTTGATTGCCTTGGTAAGCATCTGGCTTATTTTCAGTTTTCTTACCGACGGTATTTTCATTTCGCCGCGCAATCTTTCTAATCTATTTGTGCAGACTGTCGCGGTAGCGATTATCGCCATCGGCATGACCTTGGTTATAGTTACCCGCAATATCGACCTTTCAGTCGGTTCTGTCGCGGCCCTTGCCGGAGCTGTGGCGGCATTCTTGCAGGTAAAAATGGGTTGGCCGACTACTTCGGTGATAGCCGCGGCATTGATAGTTGGGGTTTTAATCGGGGTCTGGCATGGATTCTGGATTGCTTATCGGGCTGTTCCGGCGTTCATTGTGACGCTGGCGAGTATGATGGTTTTCCGCGGTTTGGTTTTGGGGGTAACCAATGGCACAACTATCGCGCCTTTGTCTGATTCGTTTAAGGCAATAGGGCAAAGCTATGTATCTCCGCATCTAAGCGCTTTAATCGGGATTTTGGTTATTGTGGCTTATATTTTTCTGGATTTCAACCGGCGCAGGCAGAGGATTAAATATGGGTTTAAGGTTACCAGGCTTCCTCTTGAGGTATTGAAGCTGTTTCTTATTTCATCCGCGATTGCCGGAATCTTTGCGATTATGATTTTTAACCGCGGAGTGCATTGCGCCGTGCTTTTAGTCATGGTATTGGCTTTAATTTTTTATTTTATCGCGGAACATACGGTTTTTGGCCGCCAGTTATACGCTATCGGAGGGAATCCCGACGCGGCTGAGCTTTCGGGATTGAACATAAAGAAATCGGTAATGCTGCTTTATGTTATTTTTGGGGCATTAACCGCGGTTTCGGGGTTGGTTTTAACTGCCCGGCTTAACGCCGCGACTACTTCAGCCGGACAGGGAATGGAGCTTGATGTAATTGCCGCAGCCGTAATCGGCGGAACGAGCCTTATGGGTGGGGAAGGGACTATTATTGGCTCGGTTATCGGCGCTTTGATTATGGCTAGCCTGGATAACGGGATGAGCCTGATGAATACAAATATTACGTATCAGTATATTATCAAGGGTTTGATACTTCTTCTTGCTGTATGGGTGGATATAGCTACAAGAAATAAAGCTTAAAAACTAAAAGGTGTTGATGAAGGAACTTCTATATATTGCCTTAGGGTTTGCCGCCGGAACCCTCTCCGGGATGTTTGGAATCGGGGGAGGCACCATATTAATCCCGGCCTTGGTCTTTTTGGTGGGATTAAGCCAACACGATGCCCAGGGGACAACTCTTGCAATTATGCTTCTGCCGATCGGGCTATTGGCTGTATTGCGTTATTATCAGAGCGGCCATGTGCATTTTTATATCGCCGCATTCATATGCCTGGGGTTTCTTATCGGAGGGTTTGTTGGAGCAAATATGGCGGTGGCCGTCCCTAATCTTATATTGCGCAAAGCATTCGGAGGTTTTTTATTACTGGTGTCTCTTTATACGATTTTCGCTAAATAAATGAAAAAAACAACGTTTTGTTTATTATTTATCGTGTTTTTTACGGCTGTTTTTTGCTGCCGGGCGCAAGCGGATATTTCTATCAAGGTGGGTATTTACGAGGATGCTCCGCTTGTATTTGTTGATTCTAAGGGTAAACCTGCGGGTATCTGTGTTGATATCCTGGAGAGAATTGCCTCAAAGGAAGGCTGGAAGACAGAGTATGTTTTCGGAACTTGGCCTAAATGCCTGGAACGGCTTAGATCCGGGGAGATCGACCTTTTGCTCGATGTCGTCTACACGCAGGAGCGCAGCGAGTTATATGATTTTACTGTCGAGTCGATTATATCCGATTGGGGCCAGGCCTATGCCAGAAAAGAATCGGGCGTCCAGTCGATTCTTGATGTCAAGGATAAGGTGATAGCAGGAGTTACCGACGATATATTCTACCTGGAATTTAAAAAGCTTGCCAAGTCTTTTAAATTTAGTTGCACATTCGTCGAGGCAGGAGATTATGGCGGAGTGTTTAAGCTTTTAGAAGAAAATAAAGTTGATGTTGGGGTCGTAAGCCGTTTATACGGGGCTAAATACGGGAATAAGAGTAATATTAACCAAACCGCAATCGTATTTGCTCCTGAGGATTCGCGTATCGCCAGCCCCAAAGGAAAAAACGATAGCTTACTGAAGGCGTTGGACAGAAATATAGCCGAGCTAAAAGAAGACAGAAATTCTTATTACTACCGGATTCTTGATAAATGGCTGGGAGATCCAAAAACGCGGCGCTTTTTAAACTTCTTATCCTGGTTTTTGATATCGGCGTTGGGTTTATTGGTAGTATTCATTTTATTAAGTTTGATATTGAAAATTCAGGTTGCCCGCCGGACCAGGGATTTGGCGGCAGCCTATAGCAAGCTTAAGGAAACCCAGGAACAGCTGATTCAGGCGGCTAAGATGGAGGTTGTCGGCGGGTTAGCCAGCGGGGTCGCTCATGAAGTAAAAAATCCTCTTGCCATAATCCTTCAAGGGGTGGAATACCTGGAGAAAAAGATTCCTCCCGGAGATCAAAATATCCTGATGGTATTCAACAATATAAAGATTGCCGTGGAAAGAGCGGATAATATTGTCCGGGATTTGCTTGATTTTTCGCGGGTTGGCAAATTGGATATGGAATCGGAGAATATAAATACGCTTTGCGAAAAGGCCCTTTCTCTATTGAAGTACCAGCTCGATAAAAGCCGCATTGAGGTGGTAACCAGCCTGCAGGCGGATATCCCCGCGATTAAGATAGATAAGAACAAGATCGAGCAGGTGATATTGAACCTGCTTATGAACGCCTTGCAGGCAAGCTTCGAAGGCGGCAGGATTTCGGTGAAAACCAGGTTTAATTTTATCGCTAAGGAAGTAGTGCTTAAGATAGAGGATAATGGTTCAGGCATCCCGGAGGAAGCTCTGGGCAAGATATTCGACCCTTTTTTTACGACTAAACGCGGTAAAGGAGGGACTGGATTGGGTTTGTCGGTAGTGAGGAATATCGTGGAAATGCACGGCGGAAAGATTGAGATAAAGAATAACCGGTCCGGAGAAGGAGCAAGCGCAATTTTGACTTTTAAGGCCTAGGGGGGCGTATGGAGAGGACGAGGATTTTGGTAATCGATGATGAGGATGCGATCGACCAGCTGGTGAAATTAAATCTTGAGGAAACGGGAGAATATAGCGTTGAGAACCTGGCCTCGGGTTTGCAGGCGGTAGAAAAAGCGATAGAATTCAAGCCCGCGTTAATCTTTTTGGATCTGGTTATGCCTGATATTGACGGAGGGGCGGTTTATAACCTGCTGAAAGAAAATAATCAGACCAAGGATATTCCCGTGGTCTTTTTGACCGCTATGGTTACCGAAGAGGAAACCGGTGAAAGCGGCAATATTGTCGGCGGCCATCCTATGCTGGCCAAGCCGGTTACTACCAAGAAGCTCATCGAGTGCATCAAAAAATATATTAAGTAATCTAAAATAGGCCAACGTTTATTTCTGCTAGCAGCTATTCTCTCTAATGTCCCATAATATCAACAGAATGTCTTTTTAAGAAACAGGATTTCCCGGGTTTTTCTTTTTCTGGGCAGGATTATAAATCTTTACTGTCGGCTTTCGATATTAAGGCGGAATATTAATAAAAATGGAATTTAAACTGCGGACAGAGTTTGTCGAGTTGGATAATATGCTAAAGGTTGTGGAGCTTGTTGGAAACGGCGCGGAAGCCAAACAACGGATACAAGCAGGCTTAATTAAGGTTAATGGCGTTGTTGAATCAAGGATTCGCCGGAAGCTTTATCCGGGAGACTTTGTGGAGTTTGGAAGTAAAAAGGTTGATGTTGTTGGCTAAGGCGCTTGCTTAGCCGGAATTGTCCCTGATTTCCAGGGAGCCGGGTTAACTTTTTACGCAATGCTGAGAAAATAATAATGAAAAAAAGGATACATGAGGGTTAGGCGGGAATTAAGTAAAGAGAATTTTAGTATGTTCCGAAATTGCACATACTGCTTCAGGATGAAGTTAAAGATAAAGTTATACGGCGGGTTGGCGGGTATAATATTGGGAGCGGTTTTGTTTTGCGCCGGAGCGGACGCGGTTACAGTGGATGCGGAGGATATAAGCGCGAGGGCGTATGGAGAAAGCGTATTGAAGGAATTAGGCGCCGCAAAAGAATCTATATATGTGGCGATGTATTCAATGTATGCGCGCTCTGACAAGAAGGATAATCCGGCGTTTGGATTGGTGGAAGCGTTGATAAGGGCCAAAGACAGAGGAATTTACACGCGGGTGTACCTTGATTCAAATAAGGGTAATGATGACGCATTTGTAATACTTGATAAGGCGGGGGTGGACGTGAGCTTTATCAAGCCTTCCCTGAAGATGCACGCCAAGCTGATTGTTATTGACGGGGAAGTGGTTATTGACGGGAGCGCAAACTGGACGCAGAACGCTTTGCTGGAGAATGTGGAGAGCGCGCAGATTTTAAGGGGGAAGGAATTCGCGCGGATCAAACTGGCGCAGTTCGAAGAATTAGAGAAGTCTATAGCCGGCACCAGCGAACCGAAGAAGGCGCTTTTAGACAAGGTGAGGGTGAGAAATATTTTTCTGGAAGACGCGCGCCTGGCGCCGGGGATGGTTACGGGCAGCGATGGGTATTCGTTTGATTTTTATCTATTACTCTTGCGGCAAAGCAAGGATACGGGAAGTCCGGTAATCAGGGTTGATTATGCCAAGAGCGCGCGCAGGCTGGGGATAAAGGTTGAGACGGAGAATTCCAAATACAGGCAGGAGATCAGGCGGCTGGCGGAGAACCTTAAAGATAAATATCGGCTTATTGATTATACCATTGATGAAAATTCAAACCTTGATGTGAAACTTTTGGATTATGATGACGCGTTAAAACAATATTCTGTTCCTGCGGCAGGGTATTTTAATATTCCGACGGCATATTGGGAATACGGGCTGGACAGGCAGTTGATTCTTAGGGAAAAATTCGCTTATTTGGCAAGTATATATGAAGGAGAGACGGCGCGGCCGCGGCAATGGTGGAGAAAGAGTTTGAAGGGGTTGTCGGAGAAGTATCATATAGATGAGTGGACTTTTGATTATGGTTTGAGGGGTTTGAAGAAGCTGGATTTGCTTGAGGTGAAACATTCAAGGATCAAGCCGGGAGAGCGGGATTATGAAGACAGAGAGCCTAATGAATACAGGTTAAAGGAGTTGGTCGCGCCGCAGGAGAAAGAACGCTTGTGGAAGAACCTGGAGAAGGATTTTGGAGTTGAGGCGGTTGGAAGGGCGCGGGAGTTGGCCGCGATGATTGATGAGGGAAATAATGTTCAGGCGGCAAAGGATTTTATCCGGTTAGTAAAAAAATACGGAGAAAAAGATGCCAGGGCCGCGGCGGAGACGGTGTCGCGGATGGGCGCGGATAACCCTTTGCGGAATATCAGTTATGTGGTGGGGGTGTTGAAAAGGATGGAGAGAGAAGATGGTAATTTATTACCATAACTATGGTGAAAAAATGATATTCTTGTTTCGGATGGCCGGTGGTGCAATGACCGAGAGATGATTTTGGGGATAATAAAACGAGTAACTGGTTACCCTGCTGAGAGTTAGGAAAAATGGAGTGTAATTTCAAAGATTGAACTTATAGTTGACATCTCCTTGCCAGATGTCAACTTTTAACTTATAATGTTGACATCTTTGGAAGGGGTAGATTGGAGGTCAAAATGGTGAAAATAGGAAGATACGTTCAACAGAAGGCTGGGTATAAAGCTTTTATACCTGAAAAATTCCCTCCGGTAGAAATATTTCTCAATGAATCCAAAATAGTAAAACTTCTCGCTAATGCTAATTTGCAACTCGGTAAATTAGATGGTTTGACCAAGCTTTTACCGGATAGCGATTTCTTCATATTTATGTATATCAATAAAGAAGCGGCTTATTCAAGCCAGGTAGAAGGCACAAGGGCAAAACTTACCGATGCGCTACAGGCCGAAGTAGAGAGAACTCCCGACTTGCCAAAAGACGTTGATGATATTCTGCATTATATAAAGGCAATGAATGAGGGGTTGAAGCGGTTGGATAAGCTTCCGTTATCATTGAGATTAATCAAAGAGGTTCACGCTACTTTGCTCACTAAGGCCAGAAGTTCTACGAATCCGTATCCCGGTGAGTTTAGAAAGTCACAAAACTGGATTATGGGAACAAATCCAGCAGATGCTCGTTTTGTTCCACCGCCTCCGGAATATGTAATGGAGGCGATGAGCGACCTGGAAAAGTTTTTCTATTCTCATGAGGATTTGCCTATTTTAATAAAAGCTGGTTTAATCCATAGCCAATTTGAGACAATACATCCTTTTTTAGATGGAAATGGAAGAACAGGGAGGTTATTGATTACTTTCTATTTGTGCCAACAAGGAATATTGGAAAGGCCCGTTTTATATCTTTCGGAACACTTCAAAAAGCATAGAGATCTCTATTTCTCCATGCTTGATGAGTATAGAAAGGGAAATATTGTTTCTTGGCTCGATTTTTTCCTAAAAGGAATTGTTAGAGTCGCTGGCGAAGCAATAGAGATTTTCAATAAGGTTATCGAGTTACGCGAAAAAGACTTGCAGAAGGTATCTGAATTGGGCAGAGCAAGTAAGAATGCTATAGTGTTGCTTAAAAACCTATATAAAATCCCGATTATAAATGTCAGAAAAATTGAAGAAGTTGCTGATTTATCACGGGAAGCAGCAAATCAGATGGTTGATAGGTTTGTCAAGATGGGTATTTTGATCCCTAAAGATAAAGGTAAGAAGTATGGGCGTTTGTTTATATACAAAGAATATTTAAATCTGTTCGAAGGAAAAGAAGAATACTAGAATATAAAGATGAGTCAGATTTTCTGATAATTCATAGACCCGACTTAAATTCAAAAGAAAAATTGTTTTTAGAACTGAAGAGAGAGGTAACGTCCGATACAAATGTTTCAGTAGTTTCAATCGGCGATCTAGAACACATCAGGCTTTTTGAAATTCTTAATGAGAATTTTGATATTTATAATCAAACGAAGACTGGGGAAAGAGTAAATTTGCAACAATTGAACATCGCCCTAGACTGGGAAATAGCAGAGAAAATTAATCCTTCTGTTTCAGATTTTGATAATTTCCACTTAGCTGGAATCCAAGAAAGAATTAAGCATAATTTTATACCCCCACTTTGGTTTGAAATTCTCTTGGAAGCTAAAGAGCAATGTTTCAAATACAAGAATTATGATCTATCTATTATTTTATTAGAAACAAGTTTTGAAGTTTTTATTGATTTTACATTAAGAAAAGAAATGCAGTTAGTTAGTAAATCCGATGATGAGATAGAGAATGGACTAAAGTGTCCATTTCTAAACAAAGTAAAAGAACAATTACCAAAATATTTGAATAAAAAAGTCGATGAGAGTGTTCAAGAATACATTGATTGGAAAGAGAGTCTGTATAAAAAAAGAAATGAAATTGTCCACGAAGGATTTAGGGGTAAGACAGAAAAAGATGTTAACAGAGCTTATGCAGTGTTAGGAAAGTTGATAGCTTATATAGACAATTATTCAACAGTTCGCGGTATGATGTAAAAATGAAAAGATTTTTTATAAAAACTTTCGGTTGATCGCTAGTTCCGGCCCCACAGGACTACATTATCCTTTCTGGGGCGCATATATGAAGAGGAGCTTAATAAGATATTTACTTATGTACCAAAGGGCTAGGTAGGAATTAAGTAAAGAGAATTTTAGTATGTTCCAAAATTGCACATACCGCCTTACGAAAATTTGCTTGACAAAAGCTTATTTGTATGTTTTAATCCTTATTGGATACTATATGGGGGTATACTAATGGTCTCAAAGAATACGATTTTAACGGAAAAGCGACTTACTGATATAGAGGATATCATTGTTTCATCAGGTAAGATTGTAACCGCCGACGATATCCATAAGGCCTTAGGCAGGAAATACTCGAAATTCGCGCTCAAGAAAAGAGTCTATGAGCTAAAAGTTAAAGGTTGGCTCATTCCTTTAAGGAGGGGGCTTTATTTTATCTCGGATATCTCTTCGCGCGGTTTTGTGAATATTTCACCCTTTGTTATAGCGGGAGCATTTTGTAAAGACTCGTATGTTTCGTTAGATTCGGCTTTAAGCCATTATGGCCTTTTTGAGCAGATGCTACGCACTATACCATCAGTCACAGGGTTTAAATCCAAGAAGTACGTTTTTCAGAAGAATACCTACCGTTATTTGAAGATAGATAAAAAACTATACTTCGGCTTTAAGACGGAGAATATAGAAGGCTACTATATAAAAATCGCCGAGCTTGAGAAAGTGGTTTTAGATTATTTATATTTTAAGAATGATACCTATTCTATTGATTTACTATTTGAAAAACTGCAAAAAGCAAAAGACAGGATTGATTTTAATAAGCTTTTTGCGTATGCCCGGAAGTTCCCCGAAGCAACTAAGCGCAAGTTAGGATTTATTTTAGATGCATTAGAAATAGATACCGAAGAGCTTCATAAGGAAGTAGGGGTAAAGGGCTATAGTAAGCTTACTCCCAGCTCAAAGAAATTCAACGCGAAATGGCGGCTATATTATGAAGATAGATTTACTGGACAGATCTCAGCTTGAAATTTTAAATAAACGCGGCCCTAAATACAATCTACAGGATGCTGAAAAGGATTATTTTTTAGCGGTCATATTAAGCATTTTTTATTCTTCCGGATTGAAAGACACACTTGTCTTTAAGGGCGGAACGGCTATCTACCACTGTTATCTAGAGCAGATTCGTTTCTCAAAGGATCTTGACTTTACGGCAAAAACGAAATTAAAACTACCCGATATAGAAGATTTATTTTCGGGCTTTGAAATATTTAAATTGAAGGATAAAGAAGAGAAGAAATTCGGGCTAGCATTTTCTGTGCAATATCGGGGTGTATTAACTCAACCCGACACAATTGAGGTCGATATAAACACTAACCAAAAAGTGCTGCTTGAGCCCAAGATTATGGAATACAAAAATTATTATGGCGTCAAACTTTCCTGCCCGGTTATGGACAAAAGCGAGATCTTTGCCGAAAAGATACGTACGCTTAACGACAGGGCAAGACCCAGGGATCCGTATGACCTAGTTATATTGCAAAAGAAGTTAGGATTGAAACTTGAGGAAGGGTTGATATTATTGGCAAAGAAGGAGATGTTTAGGCCTTTAGACAAAGAACGCATATCCGAGAATTTACGTATATCGCAAGAGAGATTTGAGGATGAGATGGAAGAATTATATTACCGCGAACCGGTGAGCAAGACAGAGATTAAGAAATTAGCCGATGAAATTTTAAAAATGATAAACAAGTGACGGTAAAGAGGCGAGAAAGAAATAGCTAACGAGTTAATTCTGTAAGTTATGACAAAAAAGGTATACATTAAAAGTTTCGGATGACCGTTGGTGCAGGTACCACGTGATGATTTTGGGGATAATAAAACGGGTAAATGGCTATAACATAGAGAGTTAGGAGGAAATCTAACCAGAAAGCTGAAATCTTATTAATGTTGCATAATGTGAACTAATGTTGAATTAAGAAAGAATCAGAAGGAATAATTATGCGTGAACTTTTTGTATTTGGAGCGGGAGCTTCTCATATATCCGGGGGAACCCCCTTGGGTAAAGAGTTGGTTTGGGGTTGTTATGAAGATTGCTCTACATTGTACGCAATTGGGCCTGATGGATATCATCCTGCGAAGGCAGATTTGGAAGAGAAACGTCGGGATTTTGCTGATTTTATAAATTTTCTCCGGAAGATGCAAGACCGCTATCCGGCATTATCTGGGATCGTTCAAAAAATGGATAGAGCTATGGAAGCAGGCGAATTTTTTGTGTTGGACATTGAGAAGTCGTATTACATTGATGAAATTATGGAAGATCTTGTCCGTGATGCAAAGTATGCGGATGAAATCCATCTTATCAGGCGGGTTGCTGTGCAACACATCACGCAGTCGTCGTGCGGTCATAATAACGATTATTACAAGAGATTTGTAAAGAGTCTTAAAAATAAAACCCGAGAGGAAGTAGCGATTATCTCATTCAATTTTGATTGTTTATTGAGAGATGACCTGGGTGACTGTATTTATTTCGACTATCTTATAGAATTTAAGGAGATTGATTCTCGCAGGTGTTTTTATAAACCTGGGCAAGGAATTCCCCTTTTAAAGCTCCATGGGTCACTAGATTGGAGATTAGATGTACACACAGATGATATAACCTTATTACCTGCGGAATGGCACGAGAGCTATGGGGGAGATCCATGTATTTTCTTACCCCACGAACAAGCGCATAAGAAAATAGGTCAATTATGGGAAGCGGCTGCTGGATTTGTGCGAAATGCTGAGAAAATCACTTTTACCGGATACTCATTGCCCCCTTATGATCAAGATGCGATAAGATTATTTCAATCCAATGTTCCTAGAGGAATACGGATAGAAGTAATAGATTCTTCAGAAGCTACGATTGACAAATTTAAGAAATTATTTCCTAAATCTGTAATAGAATGCACAGTCCGCGATCTTAGTGTTTGAAAGATTGCCTGTTCACAGTTTAAATGAAGTCAGATAAAATGGATCGAAATTTAGCATTTTCTATGAAAATTCAAGACCCTGACAACCTTGACGATAAGTCTGCAATTGTTGTTACGATTACAATAGACAGCAAGTCTATAATTTTTAAATCTTCTTCAATCTATCAAATGCTCACAGCAGATACGATTGATCCCCAGAAACAACACCCGGAAACCAAACATTCTTATGAAAAACTTTATTCAATAGGTACCAACAATTCTTATGTCGCACGAATGATAATACAATTTAAAGAAATTCTTGGGTTGACTATTCAGGATATTATTCTGAGAGAGAATCTTTTAAGTCATGTATGGAAAGCCAATAGGCTCCTTCTTGAGTGCGAAAGCTCCTACTATTCTATCTATAAAGATGTAATGAAATTAATGCCAAAATGCGATGAAATCATAGAAGCGCATAAAACAGGGCAAATCATTCCCGCGCTACTGAAGGTCGAAGACCTTAAAAAACATGTCGAACATTTTTTAAACAATGGAAAACTATTTCTCATCACTGCATATGAGATTTTACACATAATGTATCAAATGCCATTTAGGGATCATGAGGAATCGTTTTTTGATAAGCATCGTGAGTGGATAAAAAATAATTTTGGGGCTAATGATCCAATATTTCTACTGCTTGACCAAGATAAAGATTGGGTCAATCTTGTTTCTAATATTCGTAATGCGATTCAGCACCCTGACGAAGGATATAAAGTAGAAATTGAGAATATTACTATCAAACCGGGAAATAAATTCTCTTTCCCTGGATGGCGTCATGATCTGACTAAAAAAGCACTAGGGAAACAAATTGAATTCTCCGATTTGATACATGATCTTAATGTATACTTGAATAACTTTCTGACTTTTTTTGAAGGATTACTGATTTTATGCGTGAAAAAGGAGCTTGATAATCAACATTCTTTTTTAGATGTTTATAGGATAAAGGAAGAAGACGTAAGATCGGAATGTCCAGTTGTTTATGTGGTAAGCAAGAAGTAGAATATAAATAGAATAAATGGAAGCATGGCTGAAAAACTAAATAATGACTCTTCTGATAGGCGCTAATCTTAAGCATTATACAATTATAGCAGCAGACACGCGAATTACTTGGCATCATCAATTTTTCGGTAAGAGTCATACTGATGGAAGTCACAAGATTGCTATGTGTCACTTTGGGCTGGTTACTGGTTCTGGGTATGTCCCTGCACTTGAAGCTGTTAAAAAGACATCCTATAAAGAGTAAA
>DJWJ01000030.1 GCA_002440965.1 Candidatus Omnitrophica bacterium UBA6233 | reverse complement strand
TTTACTCTTTATAGGATGTCTTTTTTATGTTTAAATTGTATCATATTAGCCAATAAAATATCAAGCTTAACTTTTTTAGATTTTCTATTTTTAATAATTTTCTGCCAATGCTTCGTAAAATGACTGTGGGTGCTTGCAGGCAGGACATTCTTTAGGAGCCTCATTCCCTTCAAAAACATAACCACAATTTATACAATGCCATTTTGCCGACGTCATCTTCTTAAACACTTCTGAATTCACGATATTATTAATCAATTTTCTATATCTTGCCTCGTGGAATTTCTCTACTTTTGATATCTGGTCAAAAGAACGCGCTATGTCGGAGAACCCTTCATCTTTTGCTATCTTGGCAAAATCCGCATAAAGGACCGTCCACTCCATATTCTCTCCGGAAGCGGCCTGTTCAAGATTAGCTTTAGTATCTTTGATCGTGCCGGCAGGATAAGATGCGGTGATTTCCACATCTCCGCCTTCAAGATATTTAAAGAATACCTTGGCATGCTCTTTTTCGTTTTCCGCGGTCTCAATAAAAATATTGGCAATCTGCTCAAATCCCTCTTTTCGCGCCACGCTGGCAAAATATGTGTATCTGTTGCGCGCCTGCGCTTCTCCGGCAAACGCCGCTAAAAGATTTTTCTCCGTCCTGGTGCCCTTAACTGATTTACTCATTACCATATCCTCCTTACCCTTCAATCTTTTCCATGGGCTTATTGCAGCAAACTAATTCTCCTCCGCCTACTTTTGTCACCACTACCTCATTCCCACACACGTTACAACGGTATTTTTCTCCTGTTTTCTTGACTCCCATCCCTTCCTCCTGCTTTTTAACTTCTCTCCGGTTCCTGATTATTTTGACCAAAACGATAATTTTTTTAAAAAATCCATACTGCATTAAGCGACCAAGCGTCTCCCCGGAAGTTGAATTTCGTTGCATACTCTGCATTAAACTTGGCAGTTAAGGAACATTTATTCTCAATAATCCACCAGTTGATTAACGCGCCTACTCCAGCGGTATAGCTTAGCGCTTTTTTATTAGTAGCTGCACTTCCGCGCTCTCCGGTAAGTTGCAGCTGATTATAGCCGAGTATGGCTATTTCGGCGCGCGGATGAACATAATGTGATACGCCATATTCAAACGTAATCGTTTGGCCGGGCTGGACATCCTCGTCGATTTTTCTGGAGTTCCATTCATAGGTCGGCCGGATAACGAATGCGGTAGAATGATTAGCGGAAGGAAAATAGAATATGTTCGCCTGGACCTGTTGAGTCCAAAAACCAAAACCGATATTTGCAATACTATCTTTATCGTAATAACCGGTCGGGGCGTAAAAACCGTAACTTAAACCAATATCGTAATGTTGACCCCGCCAAGCAAACCAGAGCGGTTGAACATATAAATCACCAAAACCTGTATTTTGCTCCATAAAATCCGTTGAACCTCCGGCGCTAAGAGATTTGGTGATATTGCCGACAGAAATGGCACAGGCAGAGTTCGCTTGCGCTTTCGCCTTAAACCGCGCATATCCCCATGACGGAGAAATAACCAAAGCATAATCAGCGCCTAAGAATTTTACGTTTGGCACCCAGGTCAAATCAAACGTCTGCATGAAATTATCCAGACTAAAATCAAAATTAGCGGAAGCATCTCCGTTAATAGTCACGGGTATCGATTTACTCCCGACATTAATATACTTAGTTGCCGTACCCGAAGCAGATAGTGAATCAAATTTACTTCCGCCCGGCCCTCTAAAACCATCGCTGGCATAATATTTGTTATAAGCGGAAAGGGAGAAACCCTTCTTCGAAGACATCAGGTAATCTCGCACACCATTGGAATCAGGAGAATAATGACCAAGGTTGGCAGCATATACGGCTGGATATACACAAAGGACGGCTAAAACAAAAATCATAACTCTGGCCAGCATAAACATACCTCCTTCTAGTTCACAACACCAACTCTCTTACTTTTTATTTCTCTCAACGCTCGATACCGCTTCAAGTTGAAACTTTTTCTATCCCTGTCCTTTAGTTTCTAGGAAGATGAGAGGCTTAAAAATACTCTTATCTTTTTAAAAACTATGCCTCGATAGAAATGATTATAACTTCCGCGCTTTAGTATATCAAGATATTTTAACTCCCCATAAGCTAAAAATAGGCTTATCAAAGACAGAATCCGCCTATAGATTAAAAAAGCCCTTGCTAGAAAGGAATATCTCAGGATAATTGCCACTGAATAAGACTTCGCATAACGTTTTGTATTTGACAGGTAAAGCTGACTGGGATATACTTAGACCCAATACGCGGAAGTGGTGCAACTGGCAGACACGTCGGTCTCAGAAGCCGATGCCGTAAGGCTTGAGAGTTCAAATCTCTCCTTCCGCATTATTTTAAACTTGTGGGAAATGTTTCTTTTTGAAGTAGAGCGCCACATGAACAAGCCCTATCAAAACAGGAACCTCGACTAACGGCCCGATCACCGCGGCAAAAGCAACCCCCGAATTAATCCCGAAAATAGCAACAGCAACCGCTATTGCCAGCTCAAAGTTATTACTGGCAGCAGTAAAAGAAAGTGTAGCGCTTTTAGCGTAATTCGCCCGGGCTTTTCTGCTCATATAGAAAGAGATCAAAAACATAACTACGAAGTAAATCAAAAGCGGTAAAGCGATCCTGGCTACATCCAGAGGGATCCTGACAATATACTCCCCTTTCATTGAAAACATAACCACGATAGTAAATAATAGCGAGATCAGGGTCAACGGGCTGATTTTGGGAATAAATTTTTCATGATGCCAGGCTTTACCTTTTGTTTTGATTACGATAAACCTGGTGAGCATTCCGGCAATAAAAGGAATACCCAGGTAAATAAAAACACTCTGGGCGATCTGAGCCATAGAAATATTGGTAACTGCTCCTTTTAACCCAAACCAAACCGGCGCGATCGTAATAAAAAACCAGGCATAAGCTGAATAAAATAAAACCTGGAAAAATGAATTAAAAGCAACCAGCCCCGCGCAATATTCAGTATCTCCTTTGGCAAGCTCATTCCAGACAATTACCATCGCGATACAACGGGCTAAACCGATCAGGATCAAACCCACCATATATTCCGGATAGTTTCTCAAGAATATTATTGCCAAAAAAAACATCAAAACCGGGCCAATGATCCAATTCTGAATAAGTGATAGAGCCAAAACTTTTTTATCCCGCAAAACATCGGCTAATTCTTCGTATTTAACCTTTGCCAGCGGCGGATACATCATAAGAATTAAACCAATCGCAATTGGGATATTAGTTGAGCCTACCTGAAACTTATTCCAGAAACCGACTACCGGCGGATAAAAATAACCGAGCGAAACTCCTAATCCCATAGCCAAAAAAATCCAAAGCGTCAGAAACCTATCCAAAAAAGATAAACGTTTTACAGCGCTTTCCGTCATCAGAACCTCTCCTTGTTAAAATAATTTCAGAATATAAATCCCTGCATAATACATCCCCACGATAATAAAAATACCACCGGTGATCCTGCGCATAAAATACTCTAACCTGGCAACCCAATTGAACCAACGGCTCAACGAAGCAACACCGAATGCTATTGTTACCGCGAAAACCAAAACAGGAAGGCCTGTTCCTATGCCATAGATAAAAGGTAAAAATATACCGCTATTGCTACTAAGCGCTAATGGAATAAGGCTTCCAAAAAATAACGCCGCGGAAACCGGGCAAAACGCCAGAGCAAAAATAAAACCAAGCAAAAAGGCCCCGGGAGCACCAGCCTGAGCAATTTGATTATGATGCTTTTGCAAAAACACCACTTTCGGAAAACGGATAGTAATTATTTTTAATAAAAAAAGCCCGGTAAGAATTAATACCGGCCCCAAAGCTTTGTCTACGTACTTCTGTAAAAACTGAGCAACCTGAGGAACGCTTAAAAGTGAATCAATGATAATCCACCCCAAGATCGCGTAAGCAACCATCCTACCTAGCGTATAAGCCGCTCCTGAAAGAAACACAAGCCCTGGATGAATTATCTTTTTAGATAAAAAAGAAATGGCAGCCACATTACTAGCCAGAGGACACGGGCTTATTGATGTCAATATCCCCAGCCACAGCGCTGTCGTAAATCCTATGAATACTTCTGTCACTTAGCCTCTCCCAGAAAATCAACGACTCCACTCTTTACGTACTCAATAAATTTCTGCTTATTGCCGGCATACTCCCAGATTTTATCGAGGTTAACCCACCTTACCTGCTTACCATCTTTGACTAAAGATAAAATAAGCGACTTTGTATAAAGCCGATAATCATTAATAAAATGGCTATTTTCATTTTCATCGGTATTAATCACATTAAAAACTAACTTCCCTGAATTAAGCTCATCCTTAAAATTCGTCTCTATCGCTTCTCTGGAATATGTTTCCAATTTATAGCAAGTAGGACAACGGAAATTTCCGTGGAAGTAATATGCTGTAACCTTGCTGCTTGCCTGCTTATCAGCAGCAAAAGAAAAAACAACTCCAGAGCTAATCAGTATAATAATCAGAATAATCAGAGATACCCTCTTAAACCTCATCTAAAGTAAAATCCTTTGTAAAAAATTAAACAAATAACCTGTAAAAATAATCGCCACTGTAGTTACGGTAAAGAATATAATAATTAATTTTAAATGCATCGCCCTTCTTAGCATAATAGCTTCTGGAAGGCTTAAGGCCGATACTGCCATCATAAAAGCTAATGCCGTTCCCAAGGGAAACCCCTTTTGAAATAAAACTATCGCTACAGGAAGTATTGCCGCGCAACTTCCATACAGGGGCACGCCTATAATAGTAGCTACCGGAACAGAAAAGAATCCGGCCTTGCCGACTATCTCCTGCACTGCTTCCTGGGGAATAAAATTATGGATCAAGGCTCCTATGCCAACACCCACTAATATCCAAACCCAAAGCTTCTTAATAATTGAAAACGCCTCGTTTATGCCAAAAAGAATCCTGCTTTTAAAACCACGATAAAGTTTCCCTGCGCCAAAAACACTCGAATCAGGTTTGATAATATCCTTAACGAGTAATCTCTCAAGGCGCATTCTTCCCAAAACAAGCCCTGAGGCAACACCGATAACAACACCGCTAACGACGTAGGCAAACGTAATTTTCCAGCCAAAAAAACCAAACATCAGAACAACCAAATATTCATTGATAATAGGAGAAGTTATTAGAAATGAAAATGCGATCCCCAATGGAATCCCTGCTTCAAGAAAACTAAAAAATATGGGAATCGAAGAACAGGAGCAAAAAGGAGTAACCGCGCCAAAAATGGCAGCGTAAAAATTTCCCAATACTCCGCTCTTGTTTAACCATTGCTTGATCTTATGCTGAGGGAGGAACGTCCTTAAGGTACCGATAACTGTAATCATTGCAAAAAGTAGAAGAACGATCTTTATGGAATCATAAAGAAAGAAATTGAGCATCCCCGCCAGACTTGATGAGCCAGGGAGCCTTAAAAACTCATAAATAAACCAATCAACTATTAGTTGCAGCATGACTTATCATTTCCTTCGCCTGGTTTACAACAGCAAGGCTTAGATTTAGCCTCTTCCTCCATCTTTTTATCAATGGCGGTAAAAAACCTTGCGAAAACTTTACTGATTTTTCCCAAAATTGACAATTTCTCTTCTTGTTCCATATTAGATCCTCCCTTTTTTAATTTTGCAACAGCCACCTTCAATACGGATGGCTTTAATATTGACTAAACCGTCAGCAATCTTTCTTTGGGCAGAAGTTAAAATCCTGGAAAATGTCGGACGGGAGATCTTAAGCTTCTTTGCCGCATCCACCTGCTTTAGCCCTTCAAGACAAGCAAGGCGGACAGCTTCAAATTCATCAAGGGTAAGACAAACACATTCCAGCTTACTCAAAGGTTTGCATAGCGGTTTAAAACATCGTTCGCCCGGCGAGCATTTAACCCAGCGGGTTTTCTTTGGACGCATAATTTATTCCCTAGTTATGAACATATGTTCATAACTAATTTATCATAACCCAACACTTTGTCAACTTATTATTTTGATTTCTTAAGATTTTTTGATGCGGATTTTTTTGCTTCTTCCCATTTCTTAAAACATTCTTTATAGGCTTTAAACGCCGGTTTGCGGGAATAATCCCAACGGATAAGGCCAAAATAATCAACCCCATTGTCCCAGTGGCTCGAACAATCGCGGAAAAAAGCCCAAAATATTTTTTCGACGTTTATATTCTCAAGCAACTCAGTATAAACTTTTTTTAACCATTCTGCCTGCTGTTTCTCCCCCGGATTGTTTCCCAGCCACCAATTGTCGGTTTGGATACCGCGCTTTAGTCCCGGGCAACCTATTTCGGTAATCCAAACCTTTTTGCTTGAATCTCCGTTACGCTCCATTATTCTATGAACTAGGCTAGGATAATCTATTACCCCTTTTATCACTCCGTCTCCGTGCAGAGGGTTTTCAAAGAAATGAACACTCAATATGTCAAAATAATTCTTGGCTCCATTAGCGTAAAGAAGGTCAACACTGGGTAATCCCAGAGCAAACCCGCCATTTAAAATTTTACAATCCGGATCGACTTTTTTAACAGCTAAATAAACATCCTTAAGCAAAATGCAATAACTCTTAAGCCCATCTTGTTCTAACCAATACACGCCGGAATCAGGCTCATTCCAAACCTCCCAATGCTTTATCTTATCTTTATAACGCGTAATTACCGTCACCGCGTATTTAACAAACAGGCTATTCTCCTTCGGAGGACAATTCCATTTTTTACCGGCAGTCGCCCACTCAACGCTATAATCGAGAATACCAAGTATATGTATATTATTTTTAGATAGCAAATCTAAAACTTGGTCATACTTCTCAAATGCGAATTTTCCCTCTTGCGGCTCGATATCCTGCCAAAGAAAATCCATCCTTACCCAACCAACGCCTGCTTCTTTCATTAGTTTTATTACTTTTTCCCAATCAGCGGCACAGGAATATTTATGTTTATTCCAAGAGTGATTCCAATGTAAAAATTCTAAGGCTCCAAAAGGATTATCCATACTCGGCTCATTCCCGTTTTACGTTTAAATGAATAAATTAAAGGCTAAACTGGCTAGAATATTCTATTTATGCGGCTGATCTTGGATATTTATATAATCATTAAAATTCATTCCTTTATCCAACTCTTGCTTAACTATGCGTATCCTATCCGGAACATAAGGGTGGGTCTTGTAATAAGAAATCTCCGTCAGCGGCCGTTTCTTCTCAATCTGCTGCAGTTTCATCAGAAAAGTTACCATGGCGTTCGGGTCATAACCCGCTAGCAAGGCATACCGAGTGCCTAGTTGATCGGCAAGAAGTTCGTCTTCCCGGCTATAGCCCAACATAAGCTGCGTAACTGCCACATCCGCGGCTGCTCCGGCTTCTGCGGTCTTAGGGGCAGCTGCCGTAAGTATTCTTAATACCGAATAAAGCTGCGAACCCTGAAGCCTTTTAATACTATGCCGGGCGACAATGTGGCCGACTTCATGCCCGATGACTCCGGCAAGCTCATCATCATTATCAACCTTATCAACCAAGCCTTTATAAACAAAAACATAGCCTCCGGGAAGAGAAAACGCGTTGATGTCTTTTTCATTAACAACATAGAAATGATAACTTATCTCTTTCCTATCGCAGACAGCGGCAATCTTTTTTCCGATATCCTCAACCCGCTTTTGGACTAAAGGATCATCCGTAAGTTTAAGCTGTTTTACTGCCTCCCGGGCAATAGCTTGTCCCATCTGCACTTCTTTATCCGTGCTATAATAATACATCTCCTGCTCTCCGGTAACAATGTTGTATTCAGTAGAACATCCTGACAAAAGAAGAGCGGGCAGAAGATAACAAGCAGCGGTTAAAAAAAATAACTTTATATCGAGCTTCTTAAATACAACGTAAAGTTTTCTTAACGGCAGGCCGACAACATTATATAAGCAACCTTCGATTCTGCGGACAAAAAGAGCCCCCTTACCCTGTATATCAAAACTTCCGGCTTTATCCAATGGGGAAACTTCTTTAAAATACGCGTCTATTTCTTTATCAATTATTTTATCCATATAGACTGTTGTCTTTTCATAACTAACTGAAGTTTTTTCTTTATCTTCGATCTTCTTGATTACCGCTACCCCCGTATAAACCTGTTGCGATTTCCCGGACATCAATTTAAGCGTGCGTTTTGCGTCTTTAAGCCCTTTAGGCTTGCCGAATATCTTTTTACCTCCAACCATAATCGTATCCGCGGATATAATTACTCCCTCTTTTACTTTTAAAGCAGCGGCTTTGGCTTTCTTGGCTGCGTTTAGCTGGACCAATTTCACATAAGAAATCCCTTTCGCGCTACTCCTTTCCTTAACCTCAACAGGAAGGACTTTAAACTTCAAACCAAGAGATTCCAATAGCTGCTTGCGCGCTTTAGAATTAGAAGCTAAATATATTTTCATAGCGCCGCGCTTTCTCCGGCCAAAAAACCAGTGGAAAATGCCGCCTGAAGGTTAAATCCTCCGGTATCCGCGTCTATATCAATCATTTCCCCGCAGAAATACAAACCTTTAATCAGCCGCGATTCCATTGTCCGCGGGTTAATATCTTTCAAAGAAACTCCGCCCTTAGTAACCATACCTTCTTCTAATGGGAGCGAACCGGAAATATTCAGGCGCCAGCCTTTAAGCAGATTAACCAAAGCCAAGCGCTCGCTCGAAGTAACCTGATTTGCTTTTTTATGCGGCTCGATTTTTGCCAACTCCAAAAACAAATCAATCAATTTCAAAGGCAGTAAACTCTTCATCACGTTCTTGATCCCTTTTTTAGCATCAATTTTAAATTCCCTTAAAAAACGCGCATCCAACTGCTCTAAGGTTAATCCGGGCTTTAAATCTATCTCAGCGCTGACTTCCTTTTTATCACTTAACCAATCCACGATTTTACCGCTTAAAGTAAGGACAAGCGGCCCGGAAATACCAAAGCTTGTAAACAATAGCTCTCCGACCTCAGAAACTATTTTCTCTTTACCCGAACAGAATCTAATACTTATATTTTTAAGCGTCAAGCCTTCCAGAATCTTGGGATATTTTTCTTTTACCACTAAAGGTATAAGCCCCGGCCTTAACGGAATAATATTATGCTTTAAGTTTTTAGCAATATCCAAAGCCTCGCCGGTTGAACCGGTAAAACCATAAGAAGCGCCGCCGGTGGCTAAAATTATCCTATCCGTGGGAATAAACTCGCCATCATCCAGGCTCACGCCTTTTGCCTCTTTATCCTTTACCCGGATATCCTTTACCTTGCTCTTATACATCAATTTCACATTCTGTTTAGCCAGCTCTTTTTCCAATATCCCCACGATACTTGCCGATGAATCCGTAACCGGGAACACGCGCAATTGCCTCTCTGTTTTTAACTCCAGGCCGCGGGAAGTAAAAAATCCCATTAATTCCTGATTAAAGAATTTCTTAAAAGCATCTCTTAAGAATTGCCCGTTTCCGGAAAATCTCTTTAGGAATAAATTCAAATCACAAGCATTGGTTAAATTGCAGCGGCCTTTGCCGCTAAGAAGGAGTTTTTTACCTAAGGTTGGGTTTTTATCAATAAGGGTTACTTCTTGACCGAGCTCGGCAGCTCTTATCGCTGCCATCACACCTGCGGGACCTGCACCAACTACGATTATTTTTTTAGTTTGCACGAGGATACCTAAAGCCCGAAGTCTTTTATGGTAAATATCGACTCTAGTTCCAAGCCTTCTTTCGCCAAATTCTCTTTGGCGCCTTCGCATCTATCCACGATAACAAAAGCTGTTCTTGCGATTACGCCTGCTTTGTCCAAGGCCCGTTTCGCTTCAATAAGAGCCTTACCGGTAGTAGCCACATCGTCCACCAAGATAACCTGGCTGCCTTTTCTTAATTCCGGCCCCTCAATCTGCCTGCCGGCCCCATGCTCTTTTGCCGCCTTCCTTACTATGAATGTTTTCAAAGGAATACCTTCTATATGGCTTAAGGCCGCTACTGCGCCAACTATAGGATCAGCCCCTAATGTCGGGCCACCAAGCGCTTCAATTTCTCTATCTCTTACTAATTCCAAAAGTATACTGGCAACTAAATAAGCTCCTTCGGGGGTCAGCGTTATTACGCGGCCATCGAGATAATAATTGCTTCTCTTTCCGCTGGACAAAAGGAAATCTCCCCGTTTTAACGCCTCTTTATTCAACAAATCCAGTAACTTCGATTTTAATTCCTTTATATCGGTTCTCATGATTATCTTATCCCTCTATCTTAAAAACGGCTCCCTCAACAATTAACTCATATCCCCACAACTATAATGCTATTACAAAGACGAAATCCTTACCACATATTCATTGCCGATTTGCTTCAGCACTTCGAATTTATAATGCCCGGCTGTAAGAGACTCGAAATCCCTCACATTTCCTTTCTTGAGAATTCCGTAGTTTACCGAATACTTAGACATAAAGTCCCTTACTTTTTGGTGAGTATTCAAGAAAAGCACGGGATGCGGGCTGAAATAATTAGTTCCGGGAATATCCACTACAACAATCTCATTATTGGTATAATACCTGACTCCCCGGGCATAAAACTTCGAACAGATAATCGGACTGTTAACAGGATAATTCTTCATTAGATATTCGCTTGCCTGCTTGGAAGAAACAAATGGCTCGATATCGTTATTCAATAAAGACGCGCCGAATAAAACTATTAGCAGTAAAGAAACCAAAACCAACACAAAACTCAAGAATTTCCTTCGCAGCACGAAGATTAAAGAAAACGCCCCCGAAATAAATAACGAAAGCGCCAACGCATAAACAGGGGTTTTTGAACTTAAATAAACCGAAAGCTTCGGGATAACCGCAATTAATGCTAGCGGAAAAAGCAGAATGGCTATAGCCATAATCAAAGATACGAAATAAAAAAGCTTCCCCTTATTCTGTCCCGATATACTGCTATAGATATAATCTCCGGCGAGGATTATAAGCGCCGGATACAAAGGGAATATGTAACTGGTTAACTTTGAATGCGCAAATTGAAAAATAAACAGGACCACGCTTATCCAAATGGCCAAAAAAATACTGAAATTATTCGCGTGCCGCTTTATATGCTTAAATAAAAAGAAAAGGCCGATTAGCGTATACAAGGACCATGGGAAAACAGTCCCAAACATGGTAAAGGGATAAAAATACCACTTGTCATTTTCGATATGCTCGGCTTTTATAATACGCACAAAATGGTCATTATAAAAAAACTCCCGGTTGAAAGTCGATCCGTATTTTATCTCCATCAGAAGATACCAAGGCAAAGCGACAGCAAGAAAAAGCAACAAACCCCAGATTGAATACTTGCAAAATATGAATTTTAAGTCTTTTTTGACAAATAAGAAAACGGCGACTATTGATAGAGGTATTATTAACCCTAGAGGACCTTTAGTTAAAGTCGCCAAAGCGCTTGTTACGAAAAACAGCATAATACCCGGACCTTTGCGCGCCGGGTAAGTATAGCCCCAGTAAAATGATAAAAGCGCAAAAAGTATAAGCACCGAGAAAATCATATCGGTAAAAACACTTCTGGACAACCCTATATAAAAACCGCTCGATATCAACATTAGACCTGTAACGAAAGCTTTCCTCTCGTTTTTAAATCCGATAAGGGTTAAGAAATAAACCGCTATTGCCCCCAAAATTGCGAAAAGCGCCGGAGAAAAACGGGCAGCAAAACTAGTGTCCCCAAAAATCCCGATACTTATACGCATTACCCAGTACAGAAAAATAGGTTTTTCAAATTGAGGAGACCCGAACAAATAAGGAGTCATCCAGGTCTTATTCTGGATCATTTCCTTAGCTGTCTGAGTATAAAAAACTTCATCGGGATTAGTCAAGCTTACTACACCGTTGCCAAACATCAGATAAATATAGGCTAAACCAATCAAGATGAATATTTCGATAATCTGCTTTCTTTTCATTTAACTCCTTCTAAAAGTTGAGTTATAGTTACAAACTTATACCCTTTTTCTTTTAGCTTTTCAACCAGCTTTCCGATGCTCTTTACCGTCTGCTTCCTTTTACCTCCCTCAGAGCTAAAAGCGCCTCCGCTATCGTGGAAAAGAAGGATATCTCCCGGGCGGATATTCCGTAATATATAGTTAACTATATATTTATCATCAAACCCAACCCAGTCTTTGGAGTTCAGGGACCAAAGAATAATCTTATAACCCATTTGGTTTACCTTAATTTTTTCATCGGGCGTAAGCCAAGCCTTAGGAGGCCTGAAATATCGGGTAGTTACGCCAGTTACCCTCTTAATCACATTATCAGCGTAGTTTATCTCATTCTCAAGTTCTTCCATCGTATAATAAATAAGGACATGATGGTCATATGTATGATTGCCTATATCATGACCCTCTTTTACCACGCGCCGGGCTACCTCAGGATACTTAGCTACATGCTCGCCTAGCATAAAAAAAGTGGCTTTGACTCCCGCACTATTCAACTCATCCAGTATCTTAGGTGTCCAAACAGGAGACGGCCCGTCGTCAAAAGTCAAAGCTACCAGTTTTTCAGCCGAACCAACGCGGTAAATAGTATTTTTCCTGACCATAACCGCCTCGTCAAAGAATATACAAAAGGCCACCGCGCCCAAAACAACCAATAAGCATATAGCTAAAACAATAATTATTCTCATAAGTGGATTATATTATAACATCATAGGATTAATTAACAAATAAAAAATAATGCTTTAAATTAAGAAATCCGACTCCAAAGCAGAAACTTTTGAAAACCAAAAGAAAAACCGTCAATGTCAAATAACAAAACCCAAAGTTCAAAATAAGCCTAAATGACAAATACCCAATGACAAAACCTTAGTTTTGATATTTGACATTTTGAACTTGGGGGATTTATTTTGGATTTTAAATTTTGTCATTTGTCATCAAAGTTTTAACTTTTTAGCTTTTGGTTTTGCCCTTTTACTTTTAACTTTTGACTTTTAAGGTATTAGCTGTTATCATATCTTCATGTTGCGTCGTCTTATGCAAGGGATAGTCGATTTCGCTTTCCCGAAAATATGCTTAAGCTGCAAAAACAAGCTTTACACGTTGGACAATGAAAATTATATTTGCCAGCCTTGCCGAACCAAAATCAAAAGAAATATGCCTCCTTTTTGCCAGGTATGCGGCAGGCACCTTGAAAAGCAAAACCCGAATAAAAGCATTTGCCCGGTTTGCCTAAGAACGAGACTGCATTTTGACCGCGCCTTTAGTCCTTGCTCATATGAAGGTGTGATAAAAAAACTGATCCACGAATTCAAATATAGAAACAGAGATCACCTTGGCAAATCTCTAAGCGGAATAATGATAGAATTCATCAAAGAATACGACCTTCCAATCGATTATCTTGATATGATAATACCCATGCCGCTTCATGCTACCCGCCTGCGCGAAAGAGAGTTCAATCAGGCTGAGATCTTAAGCAAATATATTGCGTCTGAATTCGGGATAGATTTGGCCTCCGGCTCGCTCATCCGCCACCGGTTTACCAAAACCCAAACAGAACTACCGGCGGACAACCGTTTCTCCAATGTCAAAAACAGTTTTTCCGTTTCCAGAAATTGCGACTTAAGAAATAAAAATGTGCTGCTGGTTGACGATGTTCTGACAACCGGAGCAACTTCTTCCGAAGCGGCCATGGCCTTAAAAGAATCGGGAACAAACATAGTATTTGTTTTAACACTGGCGAATTAAAAAATGAGAATCCTACGCAATTATCTACTGAAGGAATTTATCGGCCCGTTTCTCTTAACTTTAGGCTTATTGAGTTTTGTTATGATTGTCGTCGGTAACCTAAAAAAAATTGCCGACTTGGTCATTAACAAGGGCGTGGACATCTTCAGTATCTTTAAACTATTCCTATTGATGACTCCTTACATGGTTACCTATGCCCTTCCAATTTCAATACTTGTTGCGACACTAATGTCTTTGGGAAGATTATCCAGTGATAATGAAATAATCGCCATAAGAGCCAGCGGCATAAACCTTTTCAAACTTATACTTCCACTTATAATCCTAAGCCTTATTTTAAGTTTAGGCCTTGCTCTATTCAACGACCGCGCCGCCTCATACGCCCATTATGAATACCGTAAAACCCTGATCCAGATCGGCATAAAAAATCCCACCGCCGCCTTTGAAGAAGGAGTCTTCATCAACTCCTTCGAGAAGTATATATTATTTATTTATAAGGTTGACCAAAAACATAACCGTTTGCTTAATGTACGTATATATGAGCCCCAGGAAGACGACAAACCCACGCGCACCATAGTCGCAAAAAGCGGAGAATTCATAACCGTCCCTGAAAAGAATACAGTTAAGCTAAAGCTTATGGACGGAACAAGCGACGAGCCTGATCCAAACAATCCCACCAATTTTTATAAACTTAACTTTAAAACCTATTTTATGAATTTAAACCCTGCCGACGCGCAAAAAGCCGGGAAAAAGATCGAGAAAAAAGAAAAAGAAATGACTATTCAGGAATTGAGGAATCAAGTAAAGAAATTGAGGAGTAAAAACATAAACGCCGGGCCGCTGCTCGTGGAAATCCATGAAAAATTGACCCTGGCTTTCTCCTGCCTGATCTTCGTTCTGATGGGAGCGCCGCTTGCCATAATCACCCGGCGCAGGGAAAAATCCATCAATATCGGTATCGCAATCCTTATCATCGTAGTCTATTATCCTTTGCTTATCGGCTGCGAATCCTTGGGGATGGAAGGCGTAATTAACCCTGTTCTAGCCATGTGGATACCCAATATTATCTTCGGTTCGCTTGGAACGGTATTAACTTATAGATTATGCGCATCCTAGACAGGTATATATTAAAATCCATAATCTCTATCTTTATTTCGTGCATATTCATCTTTCTTTTTATGTACGTAATAATCGACGTTCTTTCACGCCTTGAAGATATACTAAAGCTTCAGATACCTTATACGCTTTTAATCCAATACTACCTGACCAATCTTCCTATGATGTTCACCCAAGTAGCCCCCTTCTCCTGCCTTTTAAGCACATTATATACCTTTAGTAAACTCAACCATAATAACGAAATCATAGCTATGCGCGCTTCGGGCTTGAGTATTTTCTATATTGCCAAAACCGCTATAATTTTTGGGCTTCTGATAAGCCTCTCTATTTTCTGGATTTCCGACCGCGTCTCTCCCCGGGCCACAATATCCATCAAGCAAATACAGGCAAAAATGGAAGAAAGAAAAACAGATAGAAAAGAGAAAAAAATCGAATCACTTATTAATCTTTCCATGTACGGATCAAAAAACAGGCTATTTTTTATCAATAGATTTTATCCTTCGACAAAAACCATGGAAGGTATAATCATTCTTGAGCAGGATGAACACCAGAATTTAACCCGAAAAATCGTAGCAAACAAAGGAACATACGAAGAGGGGATTTGGAAATTCTACCAATCCATTACCTATGATTTTGACCGCAATGGACAGATTGTCAATGAACCGCTGTATCTGGAAGAAGAAATAATGACCATACCGGAAGCGCCCAACGATTTCCTGGCCCAAAGGCAAAAACCGGAATTTATGACCATATCTCAACTGGATAATTATATCTGGAAAATGTCCCGAAGCGGAGCAACCACGGTTATCCGTAATCTAAAAGTCGACTTGTATCAAAAATTTACAGCGCCGTTTACCAGCCTTATCATAATCCTGCTGGGAATACCTTTTTCGTTAATAATGCAAAAACGGGCTTCCGGCCTTTCTTCTATTGGAATTTCAATCATGGTGGGATTCATTTACTACATACTTGATGCGGTATGCGTTGCTATCGGAAAAGGAGGTTTTCTTCCTCCGTTTTTGGCCGTCTCACTGGCCCATATAATCGCGCTGACCTTTAGTATATCCTTTATCAGGCGGCTTCCTTAACAATTATTCAAAATTCTCGGGATACGGCTGCCTAAACCACAGACAATCTCGTAAGAAATAGTGTTCGAAAGTTCGGCTAATTCTTCGGCGGTAATTTTGGAATTCCCCTGAGGACCGATCAATACCGCTTCATCCCCCACTCTTACCCCTGCGCTTCCTACATCCACCATTATTTGGTCCATACAAATACTGCCGCAAATCTTAAATTTCCTGCCTCTTATCAAAACAGGAGCTTTATTAGAAAGGTTGCGCGGATAACCATCGCCATAACCAATCGGTAAAGTAGCGATTTTGGTGGATTTTCTGGTGATATATTTATGCCCGTAGCTTATGCCTGAACCAGCAGGAACCTTCTTAACAAAGACGACTTTGGTCTTTAACCTCAGAACGGGCTTAAGATTAATTCTTATATTCTCTTTCGGGTGGAGGCCATAAATTACCAACCCGGGCCTGACCATATTAAAATGGCTGTTTTTATAATCAAGCAACCCCATACTGTTGGCCGCATGCACTAGAGGAATAACAATTCCGTCTTTTTTTAAATCCCTGAGTAACTTATCGAATAAATCTATTTGATAGAAAGTAAATTTCCGGTTCATATCCGCAAAAGCGAAATGCGTAAAAAGGCCTTCTACACCCAAATGCCTGAAGCTGTGGATTTTTTTCACCAGTAAATGCGCGTCATAATGAGCTACCCCGATACGCCCCATACCGGTATCTACTTTAATATGCACATTTATTTTTTTCCCCAGCTTGGCTGCTTTGCTATTTAACGCCCCGGCCAACTTTTCTTCGCAAACAGAAGCGGTAAGCCCATATTCAAACAACGGAAAGATATCATCCTTCAGTATTAACCCCAGTATCAATATGGGAGTTTTTATCCCCGCTTCCCGAAGCTTTATACCCTCGTCTATAGAAGCCACTCCTAAGAAATCGACACCGCTTGATTCCAGCCTCTGAGAAACAGGGATCAAGCCATGGCCATAAGCATCGGCTTTGACCGTAACCAAGACACTTGTCTTACCGCTTACCTGTTTTTTAATCTGGAGAAAATTGTGCTCCAAATTACCTAAGTTAATCTCCGCCCAAGTCGGCCTGTATCCTATATGTTTATTATTCATATTAAGTTCAAATGCCAAAGCGCAAAATTCAAAATAAATCTAAATGACAAATACCCAATGACAAAACATTAGTTTTGATATTTGAGTTTTGAATTCATCTTGGCCTTTGGATTTTGTCATTTGTCATTACTTAATCTGGCATTCTTTGGGATAAATATAAAACGGGTTTACTTTCAAAATATCTTCAAATTTCTGCTTATTAATACGGTCCAAAGAAAGCTTGATTATATTGTGAGCCTTAGGATACCAGCTGTCTTTATCCAACAAAATGGTTCCAGGCAGGTTTTTTATTATACCATTTTTATACAGCTCCAACGCATCGCCCAACATTACGCACGGAGATTTTATCTTCTGTAATAACTCATCTTGCGAAACAAGCATATAAGGAGATACTTTTCTCAGCTTTACTCCGGAATTCTTGTAAAAACAGGAATAGATAAGGTTTCTTTTGGCATCGACTACAGGAATAATCAACTTATCTGAATACAATCCGGAATTCATAGCCAAAATATCCAAAGTCGGAACTCCGATAAGCGGCTTACCCAACGACCAGCTTAACCCTTTCATCATGCTTAACCCTACGCGCAATCCGGTAAAAGAACCCGGGCCCAAACCGCAGGCAAAATAATCCAATTCGGCGGCTTCCAAATCCAAGGCTCTTAGGACCTTCCTGATGATTACAGCCAAAAGAGAGGACAACTTTGAACCCACCTCTAAGTTATATTCATAAATCTTAGTATCATCGTAGATACCTAAAGATAAAAATCTGGTTGACGTATCAATAGCCAGTATCTTCACTTTAACTCCCTCTTACGTATTAAACTACCTGCTCTCATTTCTCTAAGCAATTCTTTATATCGTATTCCTACCGCAGTAATTTTAATAATCCTTTTATCCTTCGATCCATAAGACAATTCTATCATAAGATGCTCTTTGGGCATAAGACAATCTAGATTCTGGGCCCACTCGATAACCGAAATTCCTTCAGCATAAAAATATCCCTCGTAACCAAGCGCAGCTATATCGCTAACTTCCTTTAGGCGGTAAAGGTCGAAATGGAATAAAGGAACCCTCCCCTCCAGGTGCTGCCGCATAATAACAAACGAAGGGCTTGTCACCTTAATCCTGCTAACTCCAAGGCCACTGGCAATACCTTTGGTCAAAGTTGTCTTTCCCGAACCAAGATTTCCCTTCAAGCAAATTATATCCCCCGGCTTAAGGTGTTTCGATAAAAACTCGCCCAAGCGCAAAGTTTCCCTGACTGACGCAGTAATGACTTTCATTTAAAAATGAGTAAAACCCTTGGGCCGGATATTTATTTCCCGGCCATTGCTGCTTACCAGTTTAAAACCATAATCAATTTTCATTATCTCTCCGATAGGTTTATAATCGGGGTTTTTCAACAGTTTTTTGGCTTGCGGCCGACTAGCTGCGAAGAGAAGTTCGAATTCCTCTCCGCTATTTAAAGCATCATTTAAGCTAACCGCTTCCTTGCTTTGAGGAATCAAATTTTCGTAAATCACCGCGCCGACTTTACTTTGTTTCAATATATGGCTCAAATCCTGGGTTAAGCCATCAGACACATCAATCATGGCATTAATTTTAAAACCTCTGGCCAAATTCCTGGCTTCTTTTAATCGAGGCGTGAATTTCAAATGTTTTCCTGAAATGGATCCTCCGAAAGAACCAGTAACAAAGATTATATCTCCGGGTTTGGCTCCGTTTCTCAAAGTAAGACATTTCCTCTCGACTATACCAAGCATGCTTACATCAATAACAACCCTGTTATTGCCGCTTAAATCTCCTCCCACGATATTTACTTTGTATTCCCTGGAGATATCCGACATTCCCTTGAAAAGTTTATCCAAAAATCCTAGCTTTGTATTTTTTGGTAGACCTAAAGAAATAACGCAATAACGAGGTTTACCGGAACAGCTGGCTATATCACTAATGGATATAGCAATTGCCTTTCTGCCCACCAAATAAGGACTGTCTTTAAGGGTAAAATCAACACCCTCAATCAGCATATCGCAGGTAAAAAGCTGATAATTTGACTTATCCAGTTTCAAAACAGCGCAATCATCTCCGCTCCCCTTAATTACCGAAAGATCTGTTTTGGTCTTGCTTCTAAATCTTTCGATTAAACCGAATTCCCCTAATTGTTTAATGGTCATTTGATTACCGGTTAATTACCAAATGTCAAAGCGCAAAATTCAAAATAAATCCAAATAACAAATACCCAATGACAAAACCTTGGTTTTAGATCTTGACATTTGAGTTTTGGATTTATTTTGAGCTTTGGATTTTGTCATTTGTCATTAATTTACTTATATTTTTAACATACGGTTTTCTAATAATCCCCTTATCTGTAACAATCGCGCTAATCAGATTGTTCGGCGTAACGTCAAAAGCGGGATTAAAAACTTTTACTCCGTAAGGAGCGATCTGCTTGCTGAATAATAACCGGTTTACTTCCGCGGGATCGCGTTCCTCAATAACGATATCCTTGCCTGATTTCGCGCAGGAATCAAAGGTTGAAACAGGAGCTGCGATATAAAAAGGAATATTATGATACCTGCTTAAAACCGCCAAAGTGTATGTGCCGATTTTATTTGCCGCGTCTCCATTTGCCGCTATCCTATCCGCTCCGACAATTACTTTATTGATTTTTCCCTGTTGCATAAGCGAAGCTGCGACATTATCGCAAACGACCGTTACATCAACTCCTTTTTGATTTAACTCCCAGGCGGTAAGACGAGACCCCTGCAGAAGAGGCCTTGTTTCACACGCAAAAACCTTTATCCGCTTGCCTTCTTCTTTGGCCCGGTAAAGCACTCCTAAGGCTGTGCCGTAATCAATTGTCGCCAAAATTCCGGCATTACAAATCGTTAAAATAGTATCGCCATCTTTAATCAGGCTGCTCCCAAAACCAGCCATCTTGCGGCAGTTGGTCCTGTCGCTTTCAATAACTCTATTTGCCTCTTCAAGAAGTAACTTCTTAAGCGTAACTAAATCTCTATTCTTATTATCCAAAGCAACAGTCCGTATTCTCTCTATCCCCCAGAAAAGATTCCTTGCCGTCGGCCGGGAACTGGCAAGATATTTAACGACCCTATCTAATTCCTTGAAGAAATCATTTGCCTTTGCGTCTTTTATTCCAAGATAAACTCCTAAAGCAGCTGCGGCCCCCAAAGCAGGAGCCCCACGCACCTTTAAAAGCTTAATCGCTTCCCATAAATCTCCTAACTTATCAATATTAATATATTCCAACTTATGCGGAAGTTTTGTTTGATCAATAAGCCTTATTTTATTATTTTTCCATTCCAGGGTAGTAATTTTCATAAATTATAATCCTATCATCTTGGCAAGTAAGCTCTTTTTTAACGCAATAGCTTTCGCGGGACAAGTCTCCTGGCAACAAAAACAGGAAATGCACTCCCGGTAATCAAAAACAATTCCTTCGCTTTTCATGCTTATGCAATGGTTTGGGCATATTTTAACACAAGCCGAGCATCGCGTGCAATTTTTTCGCACCGGATAAGGAACATATCTGATCAACTTCTTAACTAAGTTAACTACCGGCCCGGGTAGATTCTTTGACAAGCTTGATGAAGAAGGCAATAAAAATGGCTTAACTCCTAAGTCTTCTAATTTTTCCCCGGATATTTTTATAGAATTAATGTCCGCTTTCCCTAAACCTCTTTCCGCGGCTTTTTTTGTAGCGAGAATATCCAACGGCTCTAATCCCATTATTTTAGCCATAACGCTATCCAGCGCAACGCAATCGTTACCCGCAAGTAATAATCCCAAATCGCGCAATTTACCGCTGGTTGCCGGGCCATCGCCTTCCATAGCAATGACTCCATCAATAACAGTTAGAGCCGGCATAGTTTCGGCGTAAATATCAACCAGAATATCCGCGAAATCTTCCCTATGAAAATAGTTCTTGTGCAATTCGGTCTTGAAAGTCCCGGAGACCAAGCCAAAAAGGTTCTTAATCGCGCCGGTTAATACGGTAAGCCCGTGGGTTTTAAACTTGGGGATACTGACCAGATAATCACAATGGTCAAGCCAAGTGGTTAGCGGAAATCTCTCGCGCATCCTTCTTTTGTCGAATCTAACCAGCTCTACTTGTTCATCGTGGCATACCCGGGCAATTCCGGATCTGCGATAAACCTCATCCACATTTTCGATTTCATTTCCCCAGACGCTCGGGCCGTCTCCCACAAAAATATGGCAATTATTATCCTGCAAAACCCGGATTACCGCCCGCACAACTTCCGGATGAGTATCGATTCCGTATTCCGGCTCCTTAGCCATTAGTATATTCGGCTTAACCAAAACCCGAGAACCAGGTTTAATATAACGCGCTGCTCCGCCGATTAAATTTATTGCTTTTCTTACGGAAACCTCGATAAGGCCTTGGTCATAGTTATCGCATTTTATAATACTTACCTGGGAATCCATTTAGAAATTAAACAGTCTCCTCGCGTTTTCCGTAGTAATCTTGGCGACCTCTTCTAGTCTTATTCCCTTGAGCTTCGCGATAAACTCTGCGAGTAAACGCACTTGAACCGGCTCATTCCTCTTACCGCGAAAACCCTCTGGCGACAGATAAGGCGCATCTGTTTCCAATAATAATCTATCAAGTGAGGCTAACTTTATTATTCCTCTTAAGTTCTCGGCTTTTTTGTAAGTAACGTTACAGGCAAACGAGATTAAGAATCCCAAATCCAAACATTCATTCAGGAAATTCTCATCTCCCGAGAAACAATGTATTACCGCTTTAATCGGCATTACTTCTCTTAGAATCTTAAGGGTATCAGCTTGGGCCTCTCTTGTATGAATAACTATCGGAAGGTTAAAATCTTTTGCCACTTTTAGCATCCGCGTAAATAGAGGCAGTTGGTTTGCGGGCTTGGAGAAATTTTTAAAATAATCTAAGCCGATTTCCCCTATCCCAACAACTTTTTTATCTTTGGCAAGGCTTCTTATTTCTTTTTCTACTTCAAGAGTAAAACTATCGGCCTCATGGGGATGAATTCCGGCTGTAGCATAGATTGATTCGTATTTTTGAGCCAATTCCAAAGCCCTTCGGGATCCTTCCAGGCTTGAACCTATATCAATAATATAGCCTACGCCTTGCTCTTTTGCCCGGCTAATCACTTCATCTCTGTCTTGATCGTATTCAGGAAAGTCTAAATGGCAGTGAGTGTCAACTAACATAAATTATTTTTCTTTTGTCTCAATACGGGGGAATAACGGAGCGCCTTTTTTGATCGAATCACCTCCAACCTGTTCTTTGATCAAACGGGCAGTTTCCGGCATGAATACTTCCAACTCAGAAGCGACTTTTCTGATTACATCCGCTAAAAGACGAATAAATACTTTTAGCTCTTCTTCCTTTTTCTCTTTTGCTAAATTCCAGGGCTTAGTTTCCTCAACATATTTATTCGCCACACCTATCAATTCCCAGATAGACTCGAGGGCCAAGCCGAAATTTTGCTCGTTTAGACCAAGGGAAACCCGGTAATTTAACTGCTCAATTTTGGCCAATATATCGGAAATCTGCTTATTATCTTTAACGCTTTCATAATTAACATCCGGTATATTACCCCCGAAATATTTTTCAACCATGGTCAAAGTCCTATAAACCAAGTTACCCAGATCATTAGCCAAATCGCCATTATAACGTTTGATTATGGACTCCTCGGAGAAATTCCCATCCAGGCCAAAAGGCACGTCGCGTAAAAGAAAATACCTGTAGGCGTCTAATCCGTATTTCTTAACCATCTCCAGAGGATTAACTACATTACCGCGGGATTTGGACATCTTGTCTTCATTAATCAACCACCAACCATGGGCAAACACTCTTTTCGGAAGAACGATACCCAAAGCATGCAGCATAATCGGCCAATACACGGTATGCTGTCTTAATATATCCTTAGCCATTAAATGCAAATCGGCAGGCCACCATTTAGATTGATATTTACCATTTTCATCAAATTCGCCTACGGCACTTATATAATTGATAAGCGCGTCAAACCAAACATAGGTTACATGGTCAGGGGCAAATGGCAAAGATATTCCCCAGTTAAGCCGCTCTTTAGGACGGGAAATACACAAATCATTCAATTTATTTAACTCAAGGAAGCTCAGGGTTTCTTCATACCGGCTTTGAGGCTTGATGAATCCCGGATTTTGATTTAAATGCCCCAATAGCCAATCTTGATATTTGGATAGCTTAAAAAAATAATTAGTCTCAGAGATGCTTTCTATCGGCCTGCGGCAATCCGGGCATTTGCCTTCGGCTACCTGCGATTCTAGCCAGAACCTCTCGCAAGGCGTACAATACAACCCAACATACTTATCCTCGTAAATATCACCGTTCTTATTAAGGATATCCAATACCCTTTGCACAGTTTCAACATGCCGTTTGTCAGTAGTGCGGATAAAATAATTATAAGAAATATCCAATACTTTCCAGAGATCTTTAAAGCTCTCAACAATCTTATCCGCGAAAACCTGCGGGGTTAATTTAGCGCTATCCGCAGCCCTTTGGATTTTCTGGCCATGTTCGTCGGTTCCCGTAAGAAACCAAACATTTTCTTCTCCTAAAACTTTACGCATATAACGGGCTAACGTATCGGCGGCAATCGTCGTATAGGAATGGCCTATATGCGCAGGCGCATTCACATAATAAAGCGGGGTAGTTATATAGAATTTCTCAGCCATATTAATTAAATCCAAATGACAAAGCTCAAAATCCAAAATAAATTTAAATGACAAATATCGAATGACAAAACTTTTATTTTGCTATTTGGCATTGGAATTTCAGATTTATTTTGGGCTTTGGATTTTGTCATTTGTCATTTTTATAACTTACCGTTATCCAAGTCCCATCTTCAAGCTGAACCGACGCAACGCGGCTAAACACATTAATACTCATAATCTTGCCTTTGCCCTGCGGCGTATTTACGTGCTCCCCTTCGCGGGGAAGCCCCTTAGCAAGTAATTTGTAACTTTCGTATTCGAAAGAAAGACAACACATCAGCCTTCCGCATATCCCGGATATCTTTGGCGGGTTTAAAGGAAGCCCTTCTTCTTTAGCCATTTTTATGGTTACCGGTTCAAAATCCTTTAGGAATTTAGCGCAACAAAGCTCTCTTCCGCAAGGCCCGAATCCGCCAAAAAGCCTTGTCTCATCGCGCACGCCAATCTGCCTAAGCTCAATTCTGGCCTTAAACACCTTAGCCAGATCTTTCACCAGATTCCTGAAATCAACCCTGCCGTTGGCGGTAAAATAAAATACTATTTTCGAACGGTCAAAAGAATATTCCGCTTGCACAAGCTTCATATCCAGTTTATGTTCTCCGATTTTCTTAACGCAGGAGCTAAAAACTTCTTTTACTTTCAGGCGGTTATCTTCGATTTGTTTAATATCCGCCTCTTTTGCCATTCGCAATATTTTCTTGGGGGCTTCTTTCCCGCCGGAATCTTGGCTAGACTGACTGTCTTTACAACAACGGTTTTCATCTTTGCCGCGGGCAGCGCAGGATGGCACAACCTGTCCATAGTCCTGTCCGCGGTCATGCTCGATAATCACATAATCCCCTTCTTTTACATTGAAACCCGCAGCATTATAGGCAAAGACTTGCCCTGAGTCCCTTAACCTGACATAAATTAACCCTTCCATAGTTCCATCCTCAAGTTATAAAGCAATAATCGTGTGTTGACATTCTGTTCTAGATAACTGACCGCATTGGTTATATTCATAAATATGGCGTCTAAATCCAAAAATGATAATCTTGAGGCCGATTGCGCCAATTCTATCTTGCGGTCGGAATTAATCAACTCTTCCTGTGCCATGCCCGCCTTGAGTATGTATATATCCCTAAACCAGGTAGTCAACAAATTCAAAGAATCGCGGACTTCCGTGCGGGCCGCCGAAGCCAAACTCTCAGCACCCGATTTAGAGGATAAAACAAATTTATCAATAAGATTGTTTTTCTTAATAATTATATCCTCTTCCTTTAGTTTAAGCGCCCGGCCCAGCCTGCCTTCGGAAAAATACGCCAGGAAATGGGCATAGCCAGTATCCAGTTTGTAATCTTTCTTTAGAATCTCTTCCAAATCTTGCCTTTTAAGAGGAGAAAATCTTACAACTTTGCACCTGGATACAACTGTCCTAAAGAGTAAACCCGGCTTATCACTGATTAGAACAATTAAACTTCCTTTAGAAGGTTCTTCCAAAACTTTCAATAACGAATTGGATGCTTCGGCAGTAAGATTGTGGGCGTTATCGATGATGAATATTTTAAACTTGCCTTCATAAGCCCTCAAACTCATTTCTTTCTGCAACTGGCGGATTACGTCTATTTTTATCTGCGTTTCATCATCCGAAATTATATGCACATCCGGATGCTGATTGCTTTCAATTTTTAAACAGGACGAACAGCGGCTGCAAGCATCTGCTTTATCTTCAAGGCAATTCAATTTCTTGGCTAAAGCCAAGGCTACCTGCCTCTTGCCTATACCTTCCGGGCCGGTAAATAGATACCCTGCCTCAAGCCGGGAATTGTCGATGCAGGCTTTGAGTATTCCTAGGGGCTTATCCAATCCTTTAATCGCGCTAAAAGACATATTTTTCCACCAGATCCCTAATCTTTAACTGGGTTTCAGCCTTATCCTTCTCAACCTTAACCACTTTTATCCGTTTAGGTTCTTGCTTGGCTAATTTCAGATAACCATTACGCACACGCAAATGATATTTAACTGAACGCATTTCAATCCGATCAAGGCAAGCTTCCCTGTGTTTAAGCCCCCGCTTAACCGCTAAATCTAAAAATAAAGTTAGATCTGGAGTAATGCCTCCGGTAGTAAATTTACCAACCTTTTTAATTAAATCAATATCCATGCCTAAACCATATCCTTGATAAGCAAGGGTTGAATCCAAAAATCTATCACAGATAACATTTATTCCTTTTTTTAGCGCAGGCTTAATGACTTCGACAACAATTTGCGACCGGGCAGCCATATAAAGAAGCATCTCGGTTTCCGGAACAATTCCTTGATTCTTGGCATCGAGCAGGATGTCCCGGATTTTTTCACTGATCTTGGTTGCGCCCGGCTCACGCAGATAAATTACCCGCTTGCCTCTTGCTTTAAGATACTCAAAAAGCAGGCGCGACTGAGTGCTCTTGCCGCATCCTTCCGAACCTTCAAATGTAATAAATTTACCTTTCATAACTTTCTTCGCCAAGTGGTGCCGGATTTGGTATCCTCTAAAATAATACCTTTGGCTTCTAATTCCTTACGTAATTTATCGGCTTCGCTGAAATTGCGCTCTCTTTTAGCTAAGTTGCGCTTATCAATTAAGGCTTTTTCTTCCGCAGATATAGACTCGCTAGCTGTATTCTTCCATTGTAGACCCAAGATTTCACTTAACTCTAACAATGAATTCTTACCTTGAGCAATAAATTCAAGGTTCTCAATATTCTTATTTAAAATATTAACCAATTCAAATATACAAGCCAAAGCCTGTGGCGTATTGAAATCGTCATCCATTGCCTCAATAAACTTATTCTTGAGCTCATTAATTTCTTTCGCTGAGCCCTTTACCGAAACCTGCTTACTAATCTTCTCTAATAAGATTGTAATTCTCTCTAACGCTTGCCTAGCTTCTTGAATTTTTTCTTCAGTATAATCAACTGGATGAGAATAATGGGTAGAAAGAAACAATAACTTTAGTAAATCCGGATTCTTGTATTTATCCAGAAATCCTTGTACCGTTATAAAATTCCCCAGGGATTTGGCCATTTTTTGGCCGTTAATGGTGAGTAAGCCGTGATGTATCCAGTATTTGGCGAATTTTTCTCCGGCTGCCTCAGACTGCGCGATTTCATTTTCATGATGAGGGAAAATTAAATCAATTCCTCCGCCGTGAATATCAAACTGATCGCCCAGGATATCCGAGCTCATTACCGAACATTCAATGTGCCAACCCGGCCTTCCCTTTCCCCAGAGGCTATCCCAGGAAGGCTCATTTTCTTTAGCTGTTTTCCAGAGCGCAAAATCCAAAGGATTGCGCTTATTTTCATTCGGAGCAATTCTTGCACCGGATTCAATTTTTTCCAATGATTGATTGGACAATTTACCGTAATTTTTAGCTTTAGTAATATCGAAATAAACATCTCCGCCGGCGGCATAAGCTGCTCCCCTATCAATTAAACCCTGAATAAACTTGATCATTTTAGGGATATATTCGCTAGCCTTCGGCTCTAAAGTTTTATCCTGATCAACACCTATACCTAAACTGATCAATGCCTGATGATATGAAGCAAGGTATTTCTTGGCTACTTTCTTAAAAGCTGAATTTAAATCTTCATTCGGCAGCTCTTTCCTGGCCTTATCAATTATCTTGTCATCCACATCAGTAACATTGCGGACAAACTTAACCTTGTAACCTTTATAAGTCAAGTAACGCCGGATAACATCGAAAATATAAGCGCTGCGGGCATGGCCGATATGCGGTTCATCATAAACCGTCGGCCCGCAAACGTACATCTTGATCTCTTTAGGATTTAAGGAAGTAAACTCTTCTTTCTTGCGGGATAAGGAATTATATATATGAATTGGCATAAACTAAAAGTAAAACTTTAATGACAAACAACAAAGCACAAAATTCAAAATAAATTAAAATTACAAAATCCGAATAACAAAGTGTTTGTTCCACGACTTGACATTTGAGTTTTGAATTTATTTTGTGCTTTGAATTTAGTCATTTGATATTAAACTATGGTTTATTTTTATTCTTTTCTATACTCTCAACTCTCTTCTCTAAATCATCTATCAGCTGCATTATCGGATCAAGCACGTGAATATGATCTAAGCTTATATCTATCTTTTTCCCTTCCTGTTTGGTAATCCTGCCCGGCACACCCACGACCGTAGAATTTGCCGGAACATCTTTTATCACCACTGCGTTTGCTCCAATATAAGAATTATCTCCGATGGTAATATTGCCCAAAACTTTTGCTCCACCGCCGATAACCACATTATTACCGATAGTCGGATGACGCTTTCCTTTTTCCAGGCCGGTGCCGCCTAAGGTTACGCCTTGATATAAAAGCACATTATCGCCGATAATCGCGGTTTCGCCGACCACAACCCCCATTCCATGGTCGATAAACAACCCTTTGCCGATTTTAGCTCCGGGGTGAATTTCAATACCAGTAGCCCAACGCGCAAGTTGTGAAATAAACCGGGCTAAAAAGAAAAACCGCATTCTGTAAAAGAAATTCCCTACACGGTAAGCAACCAAAGCGTGCAAACCCTGATATAAAAGCAAAATCTCCACAAAACTCTTTGCCGCAGGATCTTTCTTTTGAGCTGTTTTTATCTCGTGGTAGAAAAAAATGGCAATCAAAATATTTTTTATAATGACTAAACCGAAAATAACCAGCAATATTTGTATAAGGTAACCCATATTAAAACTCCTTTTGGATTAGAACCGTGGCAAAAGAGGCAATTGCCTCTTTTCTGCCCAATTCACCCAAACCTTCATTTGTTTTGGCTTTAACGCCAACGCGTTCTTTATCTATTCCCATAATCTTGCTTAACGATTCCTGAATTTGATTCTTAAACGGCGACATCTTTGGTTCTTCCGCGATAACAACCGTATCGACATTGGAAATTTTATACCCTTTTTTATGGACCAAGCCCATAACTGCCTTCAGCAACTCGGGGCTAGAAACCCCCTGGTACTTAGGATCAGTATCGGGAAAAAGTTCTCCTATATCTTTCTCGGAAATTGCGCCTAAAAGAGCGTCGCAAACCGAATGGATCAGGCAATCAGCGTCCGAGTGCCCCTGCAAACCCTTAATATAGGGAATCTCAACGCCTCCAATGAATAATTTACGGCCTTCAACCAGCCGGTGAAGATCGTAACCTAAACCTATGCGGGTTTCCATGATTTGGCCAGGCCTTTCGCGATTATCAGGTCTTCGGGGCTGGTTATTTTTATATTCCTATGCTCACCCAGAACCATTTTTACTTTTTTACCGGATTTTTCCACCAGCGCCGCGTCATCAGTAACATTCTGATGGCCGAATTTACCGTAAGCTTTAATAATCAAATTTTTTTCAAAAACCTGGGGGGTCTGCACTTCCCACAAGTTATTTCTATCGATAGTTTTTTCAACATTGCAGCTTTTGACCATCTTGATTGTCGATTTTACGGGAACTCCGACAATCGCCGCTTTCGATTTCCTTGCTTCATTTATTACCAAGGTAACCAAACCGTTCGTAATAAACGGCCTGGCTGCGTCATGGATCAACACAAAGTCCGCTTTCGGACTGATTACTTTTAAACCCTGCGCTACAGAATCCTTACGCTCTCGACCCCCCAAAATAACTTTAGCAGCTTTACGGATTTTATTATTCCTGATGATTGCGCGCAAATCTTCAATATTACCCGAATTACCTACAACTATAATTTCATTTATCATTGGATGATTATCCAAAACACCCAATGAGTAAGCGACAACCGGTCTAGAATTAAGCTTAAGAATTACTTTCGAAATTCTTCCCTTAAACCTTTTACCTTTTCCGGCAGCAACCACTATTGCGCTAATATACATCTTATCGCTCTATCTTGGTAAAAATCATCCTGCCGGCCTGCGTCTGAAGCACAGAGGTTACAATAACCTTTACTTCCTGTCCAATTGACCTGCGCGCATCCTCCACAACCACCATCGTCCCGTCATCAAGATAACCCACAGCCTGATTATGCTCTTTACCTTCTTTAATTAACTTGATTTGCATTTGTTCGCCGGGGAAAACCACCGGTTTAAGCGCGTTAGCCAGTTCATTTATATTTAAAACCTTGATTCCCTGAATAGTGGCTACCCGGTTTAGATTAAAATCAACCGTAAGGATCTTTGCTTCCAAGAGCTTGGCTAACTTTACTAATTTTGCGTCAACTTCAGGAGTCTCGGGAAAATCCCCTTCATGTATGACTATATCCAAACCTGACTCTGTCTGTATCGTATGCAAAGTCTCCAAACCCCGCCTGCCTCTCTGACGCTTGATTGAATCGGTCGAATCCGCTATCTGTTGAAGCTCCCTTAAAACAAATTTAGGAATGATAATCTTGCCGAACAGAAATTTAGTTTTACATATATCGATTATCCTTCCATCTACGATTACGCTTGTATCAAGAAGCACGATATTTTCGGCTTGGTCCTGGCGCCGCAGACGCACATAGGGAACAATTACGCTGAATTCATCTTTTCCGCGCAAAGCCATAATCATCCCCAGATAACAAAATATCAAGGTCAGAATTACCCTGACAAATACAAGCGTATCAGGCGCAATAGGCGTAACACTAAAAGCATCCCCTACAAGCTTAGCCGTGATCAAACCCAAAATCAACCCGAAAACCGCGCTTGATAACCCGCTCACTGAAACTTTACGCAAACCTACTTCCAGAAGAATAATTATCAAGGCGCTTAGGCCTGCAATAAAAGCGCCGGCTGCATCCCCAACCTGATAACCGAGAATCGCGCTGGCAAATAAAAACAGGATACGTACGAACAATAAGTTCATTATTTTCCTCCGTCCTTGCCGCAAGGCGCTATCTGGCGGCTTAAGGCGATATCCAAAGCCTCTTTTAAATTCATAACCGGAATCAATTCAATGCTACCTTTATAATTTTTAAAGTTATTGTGATTATTCTTAGGTAATATGCAATGCTTAAAGCCTAATTTTTCCGCCTCATTTACACGCAGCATAATTTGAGAGATACTCCGGATCTCGCCGCTTAAACCCACCTCTCCTAAAATTAAAGTTGCCGGCATAACTATATGTTCCCGGAAGGCAGACGCTACAGCGACAGCCAAAGCCAAATCTGCGGCCGGATCCTCTACCTTTATGCCCCCGGCTACATTAACAAAGATATCTTCGGTCTCAAGCGCCAACCCAATCCTCTTTTCCAAAACCGCAACTAAAAGGCTCAAACGATTGGAATCAAAACCTTGCGCGCGCCTGCGGGCGTAACCAAAACCAGAGCGGCTTACCAAAGACTGCATTTCAACCAAAAGAGGGCGTGAGCCCTCAAGTATTGAAGTAACTACCGAACCTGCTACGCCTTGCGGCCTCTCGGATAGAAATATCTCCGATGGATTTTTTACTTCGGACAAACCCTGAGCACTCATTTCAAATACGCCGATTTCATTAGTCGAGCCAAACCTGTTTTTCACCGCGCGCAAAATCCGGTAAATAGCGAACCTGTCGCCTTCAAAATATAAAACCGTGTCAACTATATGCTCTAAAACTCTGGGCCCCGCGAGTGTTCCCTCTTTAGTCACGTGTCCTATAATAAAAATCGAGGTGCCGGTGGTTTTAGCCAGCTGCGTCAACATTCCGGAGCATTCACGCACCTGGCTTACGCTTCCGCTTGATGAACTTATTCCGGGATCAAAAATAACCTGAATAGAATCAATAATCACGACTTCCGGCTTAAGCTTCTTGATATACTCGATAATCAAGGATAAATCGGTTTGATTAACAATATAAAGCCGGTCAGATTCATGCGAACCTAAACGTTTAGCCCTTAATTTTGTCTGATGCACGCTCTCTTCGCCGCTCACATAAAGAACTTTTACGCCTTGCTTGGTTAACTGATTGGAAACCTGTAAAGATATGGTAGACTTGCCTACTCCGGGATCTCCGCCGATTAAGATTACCGAACCGCTGACTATCCCGCCTCCTAAAACCCTATCCAGCTCCACAATCCCGGTTTTAAGACGCTCTTCTTCTCTTGCCTCCACATCCTTAAGCAATACCGGTTCATCTTTGTATAAAGCGCTACGCTCTTTTATCCTGGAAACAGGCGCGCTATAATCTTCTTCGACAAACGAGTTCCAACTTTGACAATCCGGGCACCTGCCCAGCCATTTGGGAGATTGACAACCGCAATTTTGACAGGCAAATATGGTCTTGGTTTTCATAGTTTTTATAGGAATGGTCCTCTACTAAATAACCGAAAAAAATAAAACCGCCCCTGATACTATTTCTTTTCTTTAGTCTTCCAGAACAATTTCCAGGGATTCTTTCTTATATCGGTTATCGTCGCTTCAAGTTCGTTATATATTTTATCATCATATAACAACTTTCCAACGGTTCCCTCTTTATTTATTATTCTTTGTATACCGGTATTTAGATTATCCGTAATGTTTTTGGCGGTTTTCATAATATCATTCATAGGAAGGGGGTCTTCGCCTGTTAAGTCTTCCCCTTTAGCCAAAAACTTACTATAATCGTTACCCGGCATTATCTCGATATATTTCTCACCCAAAAGCCCCAAGGTATTTACCCAAACCTTGGAATCCAGGGGAATATTCACATTTCTATTAACCCAACAGGTTACGCTTACTTTAGTAGCTGAACTCTTAGGGGTATGAAAAATCTTAATACTTTTAACCACTCCCGAATCGACTCCGGCAAACCTTACCGGCGCGCCGGTCTTTACCCCATTCACAAAGCTGAAAATGAAATTCACCTTATATCCTGAAGCCCAGGTCTTAACCCCGCCTATTGAGAGGATAAAGACCACAAGTATAACTAAACCGACAAAAACAAATATACCGACTTTCATCTCCAATTTTGTTTTTCCGAATATCATAATTCATTCCTCCGTTTACCTATAGCGGTCTAATGTCTCAGTTATCGGGCCGCAACTCAACCCGTTAATGAACTGGTGGACTATCGGATTCCTGGTTTTCTGGATTTCCTCTGAAGTCCCCTCGGCAATAATCTTGCCATGATACAACATAGCAACTTTATCCGCCACTTTATAGGCGCTTTTCATATCGTGCGTAACGACAATAGAAGTAACTTTCAGCTTATCATGCATACTTCTTATCAACTCATTTATACTATCGGCGGTAATCGGGTCTACTCCGGTAGTCGGCTCATCATATAATATAATTTCCGGTTTTATGCAAATCGCGCGCGCTAAAGCCACGCGTTTGCGCATACCTCCGCTTAACTCCGAAGGCATAAGGCTGCCGATTCCATGTAAACCAACCATTGCCAGCGACGATTCAATCCTCTCAAGAAGCTGCCGATGAGGGACATTGCCGTGTTCAATAAGGCCAAACCCTACGTTTTCACCTACGGTCATGGAATCAAACAATGCCCCGCCCTGAAAAACCATACCCATCTTAAGCCGCAGTAAATTCAGGTCTTTTTCTTCCAGCGAACCGACATCCTGATTATTAACGATAATCTTTCCTTTGTCCGGTTTTAGAATGCCCACGATGTGCTTCAATAAAACCGATTTACCGCATCCAGACCTTCCTATAATCACACAGGTCGTCCCTCTGTCTATTTTAAGATGCACGCCATTTAATACCCGATGGTTTCCGAGTGATTTATGCAATCCGCTTATTTCAATCATAAATTAGCTTTTGGCTTCTATTGCGCTTAGCGTTTCATAAGCCAATTCCCTTTTAATATTTTGTTCTCGCTAAGGAAATATAAAATAAAACAACGCCGTAAAGAAACAGTCGGCGATTATAATCATAATAAAAGAAAAAACTACCGAACGCGTAGTCGCCCTACCTACACCTTCGGCTCCGCCTTCGACATTAAATCCTTCGTAACAACTAACCAAGGAAATAATCATCCCAAAAAATACTGTCTTGGACAAGCCGGTAAAGAGGTCCTTATAAAAAAGCGATTCCGCTGTTACCCTCATATACATGTTTGAAGATATGCCCAACTTAAATACGCAAATCATATAACTTCCCAAAATACCGATGGCGTCGGAATAAAGTGTCAATAATGGAAGCATAAGGCTTAAGGCGAGAAAACGCGGAACAACCAGATATTTTATGGGATTGCTCGATAAAGTCTCCAAAGCATCGATCTGTTCGGTGACCTGCATAGAGCCCAACTCTGCCGTAATGGCAGCCCCAACTCTGCCCGCCACAACTAATGCCGTAATAACCGGACCCAATTCGCGCACAATCGAGAGCGCAACGAGACTGGCAATGTAAATCTCCGAGCCTATCCGCTGCATAAAATAAGCGGTCTGCAGGGCAAAAATAAAACCGATGAATAAAGAAACTAATCCCACTATCGGTAAACTGTCAAAACCGGCTTTCTTCGCTTGTTCGAATATACGATACTTTTTAAAAGGCGGAACGAAAATAAAATAGGCTGTTTGCAGGGCCAAATTACTCAATCCCCCCAAGAAATACATAAAGGAAATTACCCGGGAGCCTATTATAATAAAAAATTCGTAAATCATAAGGTAAAGACTAACTCATTATTTTTACAGGTTACTTTAACTTCTGAGCCATCCTTGAATTTCTTGGAAATTATCTCCGAAGCAAGAGGGTCTTCCAAAAATCTTTGTATCGTCCTCTTTAAAGGCCTGGCTCCGAAAATAAGGTCAAAACCTTTATCGATCAGGAATTCTTTTGCGCTTGTATCAACTTCCAGCTTGATATTTTGTTCCTTAAGCCGATCGCTTACATGGCCTATTTCAATATCAATAATCCGGTGCAGGTCTTCTTTTTGAAGCTGCCTAAAAACTATTATGTCGTCAATACGATTCAGGAACTCTGGTTTAAAGGTATGTTTTACCGCTTCAAGAAGTTTATCTTTCATTTCCTGATAAGTTATATCTTCTTTTTGGGCCTTAAAACCAAGAGAACCGGCCTTACGGATTAAGTCAGCTCCAACATTAGAAGTCATAATAATCATGGTATTACGGAAATCCACCTTCCTGCCGAAGCTATCGGTAAGACGCCCTTCTTCAAAAACCTGCAGCAATAAATTAAATACATCCGGATGCGCTTTTTCGATTTCATCCAAAAGTATCACTGCATAAGGCCTGCGTCTTATACGCTCGGTAAGCTGCCCGCCTTCTTCGTATCCGACATATCCCGGAGGAGCTCCGATTAAACGCGAAACGTTGAATTTCTCCATATACTCCGACATATCCAGTTGTATCAACGCGTCTTCATCTCCGAACATGAATTCCGCCAGCGCACGGGCAAGCAGGGTTTTACCTACGCCGGTCGGGCCTAAAAACACAAATGAACCAATGGGCCTGCGCGGATCCTTAATGCCTGCGCGAGAACGCCTGACCGCGTGCGCGATTGCTTCAATTGCTTCATTCTGCCCCACGACGCGTTTATGCAGCTCTTCTTCAATCTTGAGTAATTTTTCGCTCTCTTTTTCTTCCAATCTAAAAATCGGTATACCGGTCCACTGGGCCACGATTTTAGCGATATCCTCTTCGGTTACCTCCGGACGCATCTTATCTTTAGCTTGCGACCATTCTTTATTCAATTGTTCCAATTCCTGGCGCGTCTGCCTTTCCTGGTCGCGCAAAGAAGCGGCCTTCTCAAAATCCTGGCTCTTGATGAAGGATTCTTTTTCCTTCCTTAAAGACTCGACTTTCTGCTCCAGTTTTTTAATATCCGGAGGAACAATCAAAACATTAAGCCTTGCGCGCGAACCTGTTTCATCGATTAAATCAATTGCCTTATCCGGAAGGAATCTCCCTGAGATATAACGGTCGGACAACTTAGCTGCCGCCTCCAACGCATCATCCCGGAAAGTCACCCGGTGATGCGCCTCATATTTGTCCCGCAACCCCTTTAATATATTGATAGTCTGTTCCACTGACGGAGGCTCAACCATAATCGTCTGGAATCTACGCTCGAGAGCTGCGTCTTTTTCTATATGTTTCCTGTATTCATCCATGGTGGTTGCGCCTATACACTGCATTTCTCCTCGTGACAACGCCGGTTTCAGAATGTTCGAAGCATCAATAGCCCCTTCAGCAGCTCCTGCGCCAACCAAAGTATGCAACTCATCTATAAAAATAATAACATCCTGCGAGCGTTTTATCTCCTCCATTACAGCTTTGATTCTTTCTTCGAATTGACCGCGGTATTTTGTTCCGGCAACCATAAGCGCTAAATCCAAAGTAATCAACCTTTTACCGCGTAATATCTCCGGAACATTCCCGGAAACAATTGCTTGAGCCAAACCCTCGACAATCGCAGTCTTTCCAACTCCAGCCTCCCCTAAAAGAACCGGATTGTTTTTAGTCCTACGGCTTAAAATCTGGATCACTCTTTCGATTTCCTGAACCCGGTCTATAACTGGATCAAGTTTGTTTTCTTTAGCCAAAGCAGTCAAGTCCCGGCCAAAAGCATCTAAAGCAGGGGTCTTACTCTTTGCCTGCGGGCCGTTAACAGCCTGTCCTCCCGGTAAAGCCGAGCCTAACAACTGCATAACTTCATTACGAACAGTATTCAAATCCAAACCCAGATTCAACAATACCTGAGAAGCTATACCCTCACCTTCACGAATCAAACCCAACAAAAGATGCTCGGTGCCTATATAATTGTGTCCTAGCGAACGCGCTTCTTCAGCGGCCAACTCCAAAGATTTCTTGGCCCGGGGAGTAAAAGGAATGTCTCCGATAATCTGGGTCGTCGGCCCCGGCTGAACTAGTTTCTCGACTTCCAACCGGATATTCTCTAAGGAAAGCCCTAATTTTTGCAACACCGTGCTGGCAACGCCTTCTCCCTCCCGGATAAGCCCCAAAAGTATATGTTCCGTCCCGATATAATCATGGTTAAAACGCCTTGCCTCTTCTTTAGCTAAAATTATTACCTTACGCGCCCTTTCAGTAAAACGATTAAACATCAAACCCTCCCTATTAACAAGTTAACAAATCCCAAGCTCCAATGACGAATGAATTCCCAAATTCCAATTCCCGATTGGATATTTAATCATTGCGGCTTTATTCGACATTGGGATTTGGTGATTGACAATTTTAATATCTCTACTCATTTAATGGATATTAAGCTTTTCTCGTATCAATTCCGCCCTTTTTAAATCTCTTTCATCCGAGGATAATTTTTTATTTTCTATCTTTTGTAAATGCGCCGGTTGCGTAGTGATAAACAACTCGTTTATCGCTCTGCGGTCAATATCTTTAATCATGCCTAAATCAGAACCTAACCTGACCATAGAAAGTAACTCTATTGTTTCCTGGCTTGAGATAATTCTTGCGCTCCTTAAAATCCCCAGGCTGCGGTTTATTCTATCCTCCAGAAGCGGCCCATTTTTAAGCATCAGATTCTCTCTTGCCTGCTTCTCCTGTTCAATAATTTGACGGATAAGGCCGTTTATGCTCTCAATGATTTCATCTTCGCTGGGCCCCAAAGATACCTGATTAGATATCTGAAAGAAATTTCCCGTAGCCTGGGTTCCTTCACCGTAGAGGCCGCGGGTGGTAAAGCTTAACTTGGCGATTGCCGCCATAACCCGGTCAATTGAGCGTGACATAACTAAACCCGGCAAATGCAGCATAACCGATCCCCGCATTCCTGTGCCGGCGTTGGTAGGACAAGCTGTCAAATAGCCCCAGTTGGCCCGAAACGCGAAATTCAATTCCTTAGCCAGGCCATCATCAATCACCTTTATAATATTCCAAGCCTCGAAAAGATTGAATCCCGACTGCATTACCTGCATTCGAATGTGATCTTCCTCGTTAATCATAATCGAGACTATTTCTTCATCGTCAACAACCAAAGCTTTATTATCTGCTTTCTGGGCATGCTCCAGCGACATTAGGTGGCGTTCGACCAAAAATTGCTTATCGACGCTATCAATCTCCGATAAATTAAAAAAAGTTGTGCGCTTTAAATAATCAACGCGCGAAATTCCTTCTCTAGTGGCGTTTAGCGTGGCTTCCCCCTGGGCCCTATTCGCCCAATGCGGAAACCTGGCCTTATCAAGATTGCGCGCAAGCCGTATGCGGCTTGAAATTACAATATCGGAATTCGGGCCTGTCCCCCTAAGCCACTCACTAGTATGATTCAATAAATCATTCAGCTGCATCTTTGCCTATTTTCTTTTCCGCTTCTTTTATCTGATCACGTAATTTTGCCGCTTCTTCAAATGCCTCTTGCGCTATAGCCTTCTGCAGGCGATTACGCAATGCCTGTATATCTATCTCTTTTTTTAAAACCTTGTTTACCTTAAGAGGAGATTTTCCCGTATGCTGGATTGAACCATGGATGCGCTTCAATAACGGAACAAGATATTTGCTAAACGCGTTGTAACATTGCCCGCAGCCAAGCCTGCCGATTTTCTTGAAATCAGCATAAGTCAATCCGCAATTCGGGCATTTTGCGCTTATAGATGTTTCGGGCTCCTTTTCGCCTTTTCCGAAATCAGCCATCCCGGCTAACAGATCGTTTAAGCCAAATTGCTGTTCCATCGCAAGGCTCTTTTGGCGCGCGCAATTCTCGCATAAGTGCAATTCGCTCATTTGCTCATCTACAATCTCGGTCAGATGAACAGTCGCCTCACTTTTCTTGCAAATATCACATAACATAACTTCTCCGCTTCATCCTAATGTCAAATGACAAAGCTCAAAATCCAAAATAAATTTAAATTCCAAATAACAAAACATTTGTTTTGAAATTTGAGTTTTGGATTTATTTTGACATTTGGATTTTGTCATTTGTCATTAATATCTTACGCCTTCCTTCTTGGTTAACTCTCTGAACTTCTTCAAAAGAGCCGAGGTTAATTTTCCGGGCTTTCCGTCTCCGATAGCCCGTCCATCCACCATAACCACAGGGATGATCTCCGCGGCTGTCCCGGTTAGAAAACATTCATCGGAAATATAAACTTCATGACGCGTGATGACGTGCTCATGAGCCGGGATTTTTGCTTGACGGGAAATTTCTAAAACCGCATCGCGGGTAATCCCGCGCAATGTGCCCATGCACTGTGGAGGAGTGTAAAGATTCTTGCCTTTCACAATGAAAATATTGTCTCCCGTGCATTCAGCCACATAACCTAAAGAATCAAGCATTATAGCCTCATCACAACCGGCGTTTGTTGCCTCAATCTTGGCTAAGATATTATTCAGGTAATTCAAAGATTTAATCTGAGGATTTAGAGCCTCGGGGAGGTTCCTGATTGTCGGAACAGTAACTATCTTGAGCCCTTCTTGATAAAGTGTCTGGGGGTACAGGGCAATCTTATCGGCAATAATGATAATCGTCGGCCCGCCTTTGCATTTACACGGATCCAGCCCTAAATCTCCTTTGCCCCGGGTCACCACAAGCCGGATATAAGAATCTTTGAGGTTATTCTTCTTTAACGTAAGAATGACCGCTTTAATCAACTCTTCCTTGGATAAGGGTATAGTCAACATAATACTCTTAGCTGATTCGAAAAGACGGTCAATATGCTCCCTTAATTTAAAAACCAAACGGTTATACGAACGGATCCCTTCGAATACCCCGTCGCCGTAAAGCAAGCCGTGGTCAAACACAGAAATCTTCGCCTCATTTTCTTCATAGAACTTACCATCGATGTAAATTTTCATTTCAATCTCTCCTTCTAATGTCAAAGCTCAAAATTCAAAATAAGCACAAATAACAAATACCAAGTGCCAAAACCTTAGTTTTGGATTTTCACATTTGAGCTTTAGATTTATTTTGGATTTTGAATTTTGTCATTTGTCATTAATCCCTACTTAATCCACTAATACTCCGTCTCTTAAATGATAAACCTTGTCCGCCTGTTTAGTCAGTTCCGTATTATGCGTAACCAAAACCACGGTCATTTTATTTTCTAAGTTTATTTTCCTGGTTAACGCGATGATTTCCGCGCCTGTCTTAGAATCAAGATTGCCGGTCGGCTCATCACAAAGGAGCACCTCCGGATTATTGATTAAACTGCGCGCTATAGCTACCCTCTGTTTTTCTCCCCCGGATAGTTGACTGGGTAGATGATTAAGCCGCTCTTCCAGCCCAAACTTATTTAAGAGCTCTAGGGATTTTTCTCTTGCTTTTTGCTTAGCATTCTGCGCATTATCGCTAATCAATACCGGCATAAGAACATTTTCCAAGACCGTAAACTCGCCAAGTAAATGATAAAATTGAAAAACAAAACCTATTTTTTCATTTCTTATCCGAGCAAGCTCTGCATCAGCAAGTCTATAAACGTTCTGGCCCTGGAATTTGACTTCACCTTGAGTAGGCACATCCAATCCGCCCAAAACATGTAACAGCGTAGACTTCCCTGCTCCGGAAGGTCCGACTATAGCGATAAAAGAACCTTCTTCAATCCTTAAACTTATGCCTTTGAGGACAGCAAGATCCTTTTTTCCGTCATTATAGACTTTGTGTATATTTTTGGCTTCTAGCATATAAATCTAACGCCTATAATGACAAAATCCAAAGCTCAAAATCCAAAATAAATCTAAATTACAAATATCCAATGTCAAAACTTTAGTTTTGGTATTTGTAATTTTAATTTTGAATTTATTTTGTGCTCTGGATTTTGTCATTTGTCATTAAGCTACTCGTACCTTAACGCTTCTACAGGCTTTAGTTTGCTTGCCCGGGATGCCGGATAAACTGTCGCGACTAAAACAATCAACAAAGCTGATATAATAATCAAGGTTATATCCGGCCAAATCTGTATACTTACCGGAAGCCGGTCGATATAATAAATATCCTGCGGCAGTTTTATAAACTGATACTTCTTGAGCGCAAAACACAAAACTATTCCGGCGAAAAACCCAAGCATTGTCCCCAGCAACCCGATTATCAACCCCTGATAAGTAAAAACCTTTCTGATGCTTAAGGCGCTCATACCAAGAGCTTTCAAGATGCCGATATCCTTGGTTTTCTCAACCACCATAACTATTAAAGTGCTTATAATATTAAAAGACGCAACCAGTATTATCAAAGTCAAGATGATAAACATGGTCAATTTCTCAAGTTTCAATGCCGCGAAGAAATTCTGATTGGCCTCCATCCAAGTTTTCAGGTTATAATTGAAATCAAGCTTGGAAGCCAAATCTTCTCTAACTGAACTTGCGAAATCCGGGTTATCCAATTTTATGGCCACTGCGGTTATCTGATTGGCTAAGCCGAAGATATCCTGAGCGCTCTTTAAACTAGTGAACACCAGATTGAGATCATAATCATACATTCCGGAATTAAAAATTCCGACGACCTTAAGCGTATAGGGCTTGCCCAACGGAGAATAAAGGTTTAAAGTCGAATTCAGGCTTAAACCTAAATACCCGGCTAGTTCTTTACCAACGATTATTCCGCCTTCCGTCAGATTATCGATACTCCCCTGCTGTATATATTCTTTAACCTTGGTGACTTTGTTTTCCGTAACGGGATCGATACCTTTCAGGCCAACGGCGAAATAACGGTTATCTTCTTTTAACAGCACCTGTCCCTGAATATACGGGCTAATCCCTTTTATATGAGGATTGGCGGAAATAATTTTAGTGATCCCGTCGTATTCGCTTTTTTCGATTGCCTTAAAACTGGTGAGATTAATATGCGAATAATTACCGACTATCCTATCATGCAGGTCTTTATCAAAACCGGACATAACCGCAATAACTATGATTAAAGCCATCACTCCTATAGCTATCCCTAAAATCGAGATGATGCTGATAAGAGAGATAAACCTTTCCTTTCTCTTGGTGGTTAGATACCTCCAGCTGATGAATAATTCCGTTTTCATTTATATAATCCCAATTACCTTAATGTCAAATGTTAAAACTCAAAATCCAAAATAATTCCAAATGTCAAATTCCAAATAACAAAACGTATGTTTTGATATTTGATATTGGGATTTTGGATTTAATTTGTCATTTGGATTTGGTCATTTGTCATTAACTACCTACGCCATCTTGCGGCCTTAACAACGGAAACAGAATCACATCTCTAATTGAAGGCTGATCAGTAAGCAGCATAACGAGCCTGTCTATCCCAATGCCCAAACCCCCTGCCGGAGGCATGCCGTGCTCCAGCGCTAAACAATAGTCATCATCGACGTTTTTCTGTTCGGTTGTCACAAGCTCCTTAATTTCATCTTCAAAACGCGCCCGCTGTTCAAGCGGATCATTCAGCTCTGAATAGGCATTACCGACTTCCATTCCGGCGATGTATAATTCAAACCTCTCTGAAACCAGCGGTTCATCCTGCTTGTTCTTGGCTAACGGACACATGCTGCTAAAGTAATCTGTAATAAAAGTGGGATTTAAACTCATTTGCCCTTCCAGAACCTCTTCGATAATCTTGGAAATCTGGGTACGCGAAAGCTTATTCACCTCTTTGGCAAAACCTTTGGCTTTAAGTTTATTGAGCATTTTCGTGTCGCCATCTTCGGGAACAATGCCAAATTCATTCTTGACCAATTCCTTGAATGAAATCCGTTTCCACGGCGGAGTAAAATCCAGCTCCTTGCCCTGATAAGTAATGATGGTTTTGGCAAATATGCCCTGAACCAAAGAAACTATCAAGCTTTCAGCTAAGTGCATCATTCCGGCGTAATCGGAATAGGCCTCGTAAACTTCCAGCATCGTAAACTCCGGGTTATGCCGGGTAGACACACCTTCATTACGGAAAGACCGGTTGATTTCGTAAACCCGGTCCAAGCCTCCGACCAAAAGCCGTTTCAGATAAAGCTCAGGGGCTATCCTCAAAAATAAATCCATACTATATTCATTATGAAAAGTCTTGAATGGCCGGCCGGCGGCGCCTCCCGGAATTGAATGCATCATCGGAGTTTCCACCTCCAAGAAATCTTTTGCGTCGAGAAAATCCCGGATTGCTTTAATTATTTTTGAACGCTGCCTGAATACCTTGGCAACATCTTCGTTTGAAATCAAATCCAGGTAACGCTGGCGATAGCGAATATCGACATCGCGCAAACCATGCCATTTCTCCGGAAGCGGCCTTAAAGTTTTAGAAAGAATCTTTATCTCTTCTACTTTAAGCGTAGGCTCGCCGGTATGCGTCTTAAAAAGCTCTCCCGAAACTTCGACAAAGTCAGCGATATCAATATTTTCGTAAATAAAGAAGTTGTCTTCCCCTACTATATCCTTTTTAATGTAAAGCTGGATCTTGCCGGTCGAATCCCGCAAATCCAAAAATGCGGCTTTCCCATGCGAACGCTTAGCAGTAATACGGCCGCAGAAAGCCAATTTCCAGCCTTCTTTAAAATCAGCCGCAGCAAGCCCTATATTCACGTATTTAGAGCTTTGGGCAGGATATAAACCCATTCCTTTGGCTTTAAGCGCTTCGGCTTTCGCCTTTCTTTGTTGAATAAGTTCGTCTAATTCCATAGTTTTATAATTATATAGTGGAATTAGGGTTATGTCAATTAAAGAAAAGGCCCGCCAGGGCTATTGACGGGCTTATTCTTGCGTTTAAACTCTATATTTAATCTAATTTTTGTATTCCGAGAGCTTCTTGATGCGCTTAAGCATATTGGGATGGGTGCTTAAGAGTTCCATCAATTTATCTCCCAAGCCTAAACGTATGTTTTTGTTCTTCAAAAGCAGTAATTCTGAAGGGTCAATCGTCCCGCTTCTATCCAAATCAAGCTGCGACAATTCTTTAATTTCGTTTCTGGCTTGAGAAGGATCATTTACAAAGAAAGCCTTCAGGCCTTCGGACTCTTTTAGGGCCTCTGGACTCATCCGCGCTGAACCATAGACAAGCTTATAAAGGCTTGAAGCAAGCGCTGACGGCTGATTACCTAAAGCTATCGAGCCCCTGTCCGCGAAATACTCGCGAATCCGCGAAGCATAAAGCACTAAAAGATTGGTGATAAAATAAAAAGCAAACGCTGCCAGACCGATTAAAACGGTGTTCCCGCCTTCTCTTCTGTCATCGCGGCGACCGAAAAAAAGAAACTGCCAGGCAATCCTATACATAATCATAGGAATTACCGAAAGTAACGTAATCGTCAAAACATCCCTATTCTTTAAATGCGTCAGCTCATGCCCTAAGACTGCCCTTAATTCTTCATCGCTAAGCAAATTCAGAATTCCCCGGGTAACGCAGACCCGGCCATCCCCTATGCTCCTGCCAAAGGCAAATGCATTGGGAATCTCGATCTGGGCAATGCCTATTTTAGGCACTGGGATATTGGCGCGCATGGCTAAGCTTTCGACCATTTGGAATAACCTGGGGTTATCCTGTTTCTTGAGATATTTGACCTGCATAGCCCATTCCACGATTTTTGGCCCAATCATATATTGAATAAGCATAAGAACCAGGGATATGATCAGATAAAAACTAAAATCCCCGACATGCAGAAAGGTCTTGCCGATGACAACGATAACCGCATAGATAAAACCAAAAAGTATCGTCAATAATAACCACATCCTTAGCTGTAAAGACCACATTGTATTTAACCTCCCATTATCATTTAGTTAAATTATTAGCTTAAGAACAAAAAATCAGAAATACCAAAGGTCAAAGTCCAAAAATCAAAATAAATTTAAATAACAAATGGCAAAACGACAAAACCATGGTTTTAATATTTGAGTTTTGGATTTATTTTGGACTTTGAATTTTGTCATTTGTCATTAAACTATTGCTTAAAGATTATTTAATTACGTTAGCCTTAATTATAAACCTAATCACCGGCTTGTCAATATTATCGGTATTCACGTATATGAACTGCTGCACATCCCCCGAATAGCCTTCGGAATTAAATTTCACTTCGACCTCGGCAGTTTCCTGAGGCAGTAAAACCTTCTTTTTAACCTCCGAAGCAGCGCATCCGCACGAAGTATTTACGCCTGTAATATTAAGCGTCTTGGAAGAATCGTTGATTAAAGTGAACTTATGCGCGACAACCTCTCCCTGCTTAACTTTTCCAAAATTCCAAACATAAGGATCAGCCTGCTGGGCCAAACAAACCGTGTATGAAGAAAATAAGAATATCGCCAACCCTGCAACCCAAAAACCGCAACCCAAAACCTTATTCATTTACCCCCTCCAGACCAAGAATATTCCCAAGCCAATAAATACGATACTCATAAGTAATTTTATACTCACCATATGTTTCCTGATGAATTGGGCGAAGGCGCCCGAAGTAACTCCCAACAGGGCCAAAAGAAACACTATAAGCAAAGGAACAATAAACATGATATTGTAAGCTATTAAAAACCCAAAGGCTTTCAACTTAAACGGCGTGGTTTTTAAAATGAAACTGATCACCGGAAGATAGAGCTGCCCGGTACAGACCGCTTCTAAAATCGAGACCAGAAATCCGGTAATAAGGGCGCTGATAACCAGCTTAACCAGGCGGCCAAATAACGATTTTCTTGCTTCGGGCTCCCCGGCTTTGCGGTAATGCAAGCCAATTATAGAGTGTATTTGGTTTTTCACCGTTCTCGGCAATTGCAGAAGCAGGCCTTGCGTATCCTGCGTTTTCCGGAATTTTAGTAAATCGTAAATAGCCGCCCCACCCAAGATTAAACTAATTATTCCTATCGAAATGTTGAAAACCCTGGAAACAATCCAAAAACTATTCATCTGGTACAGAAAATTAAAAATTCCCAAACCAATCAACAAATAAGTTAAAAACACGGAAAATATGAAAGTCAAACCGATAATGATAAGCTCCAATTTCTTATACCCCTGAAGAGCCAGATACGAAATGAAAAATACGATAACCGTAAAGGCGCAGGGATTGATTCCGTCGATTAAACCTGACCCCGCAATAGCAAGAGGCTTAAAACCATTAAAATGCCTGACTAAATCTACCATTATGGCCGGCTCGCTTCTTGGCGATTCTCCCAACGCGACATTAATGGCTATTTCCAGGTTGCTTTTTACATCGCCTTTGCCGTTTATTAATTGGCCATTGATAAAGAATACCGGAAGGGTTATTTCAAAGTCTTTATTATATTTTTCTTTGAGGCCGAATAGAAAAGCGTAATTTTTGATATCGGTAATATCATAATATTTTATGTCTAGCTTATCCTTAAATTTTCTTTCGATCTGGGGCAAGATATCTTTTTTTACCTCAATACATCTGTGGCAGGATGGCGAATGGAAGACTGATAATTTAGGCAAATCAACTCCCTGCGCCATATTTAATGCCATAAATAACGCCGGGAATATAAATGCGAAAGTAAATAATATTTTTTTCTTCATATTTTCTTAATGCTGATGATGGTCCAAATGTTGATGCGGATGAATATGCGCTTGGCCGTTATGCCTGTGCTTATGCATATGCGTAAGATTATGCTCCCGCAGAAGTTCCGTGTCAGATAACAGTTCCTGCGCCGGGCCGAATTTAGCTACTTGTTTTTCCCGGTTTAAAATATATGCCCTGTCCGCTATCTCCTCCACAATATGCAAATCGTGGGTTGCGGTAACAATAGTCTTGCCGCGCTCGTTAGCCTCAATGATAATATCTATTATATGCCTGGAAGTTTGGGGGTCAAGCCCGGCTGTCGGTTCATCTAAAAGGATAATTTCCGGCTCAATGACTAAAACGGTAGCGATTGCGACTTTGCGTTTTTCTCCCACACTTAACTGATGCGGGGCGCGATCCAGCAAACCGCCTATTCCTAAATCCCCGACAATTTTATCTATCCGTTTTTCGGCCTCGTTTTTTTCAATACCCAGCTGCAACGGCCCAAAATAAATATCCTCTTTTACCGTCGGACAAAACAGCTGGATATCCGGATTCTGGAAAACCAAACCCACCCTGCTCCTGAATTTCCGGCAAAATTCCGGGTCATTAAAATCGGTTTCGAGCAATTGCCGGCCGGACGCGAAAATATCTCCTTTATTCGGAAAGATAAGCGCGTCCAGCAATTGCAAGAGCGTGGATTTCCCCGAACCATTGGCGCCGAGAATTGCTATCTTCTCCCCTTTTTTAACTTCCATATCTATCCCGCATAAAGCGGAAAATCTGTTAAGATACGAAAAGTGCACGTTTACCAGTTTAAAAATCGATTCATCCATTTCTGAATTTTATCACTCCGGCAAATATTATCGCTACCAAACAAAACCAAATCCAGTCTTTCAGTGAAGTTTTAAACTCATCCAGCAAAACCGGCTCGCCATTATAACCTCTGGACAACATAGCGCCATAAACATCTTCATTTAATTTAAATGACCTCTGCCAGAGAGTGGCGATATTCCAGGCGACTATCGATTGCCCTTTCTTGCGCCGGATTAATCCGCCGGTGCGGCTTTTTATGCCAAGGTAAGTGTTCTCCACTATCTCCATAAACAGATAGATATACCGGTAGGACATGCCAAAAACCATAACAAAAATCTGCGGAACCTTAAAAATGCGTAAAACTCTGAGTAACGCTGAATTCCGGGTGGTCAGGCTTAATAAAATCACAAAAGATACTGAAGCAGCCACCCGGGAAACAAATAAAACCGAGCCGGATAAACCGGGTTTAGTAATAACAAACTCTAAACCAAAAATCCTGAAAGCGCAAAGACTTTCTCCGGGAGTGATAAAACTGAATAACGCCGGGAGCGCTATAAACAGGGAAAATAAAGGAATAAAAATCCAGGTTCTTTTTAGGAAAAACCCTAAATTAATTCTGGAAATACAGGCCAACAGAAGCGAAAAGGCATATAAAATAATCAGCAAAACGATATTTCTTGCAAAAAGCACGGAAATACAAAGCATGGCGAAAGTAACTAACTTGACTCTTGGATCAAGCGATTGCAGAAACCCGCGTTCTTGAGCCTTCTCCTCGGAAAAGATAGAATATTTAAAAAACAAGGCTACCTCTCTTATCGAACGCTCAATAAAGTTATTTTTTCTGAAAGCGCTAGGCATTGATTCCTGTCAAATCTTTTATAATTCCAAGCTTGTTCCTTAAGCTATAAGAACGGTAAATACACATAAGATAATGAAAAAATACCGGCAAGAATCCTTTCATATTGACCCCCAAGATTCTTCCTGCCGCCCGGTTATTGGCCATAGGAATAATCAAGCCTAAATCCACAGGCTTGAATTTGATAAACCTCTTTCCTTGCGCGCTTCTTATGATGTTTTTGGCGCAGCAATTTCCTTGAGCGATGGCAAACTGCACTGCCATTCTTAGGAAAATATTATTACGGGAAAAATACGCGGCATCTCCTGCCGCAAAACAAGTATTATTCACCCTAAGATACTCGTCAACCTTGATTCTGCCTTGCGGGTTCTTTTCAACGTTTAAGTTCTGTATAAAATCGCTTGTTTTTACGCCGGCAGTCCAGATCAACATAGAATTATCAAAGGTTGCCCCTCCGGTCAATCTGATTTTACTACCCTCAACCTTATCCAGGCTGGAATTTAACAGAACTTCGATATTGAGCCTTTTAAGGTTATCAGAAACATAATCCTTCATCCATTGCGCAAGGGGCCCAAGCATCGCGGCGGAGCGCTCAATGATAACTATCCGTTTATCTATTTTTCTCTTCTCTAAATATATCCTTAGATTAGTAGCTACCTCTATTCCGGTATACCCTGCCCCGAAAATTAAAAAGCAATCATAATTATCCAAGGCCCCGCGCATTAAACCGGCATCTTGGGCATTATCAAGCTTAAAAGAGCAATCCCGCAACTGGCTGTTTCCGTAAAAGTTAGTTTCGGAGCCGCTGGCAATAATCAAAAAATCATAATTCAGGTTCACCTTTGAAGCTATAACCTCTTTTTTCTCTAAATTTATGCCGCTAACCTTATCCATAATAAAATTAAAATGTTTTTTGGCGCTTAAACCGGCTAAATCAAAAAGCAGATACTCCGGAGCAACGCCTCGGCCGAGGCAATCCGGAAGCATAGGCAGAAAACTTGCTTTATCCTTTTCGTTTATTAAAGTTATTTCGAAATCCCGGCTTTTACACCGGCAGAAAACCGAAAGCGCAGATAATCCGGCAAAGCCACCGCCAATAATAATTATTTTCTTCATATCCATAAGCTCAAAATTAAAATAATTCCGGCCAGTATTTGAATATTGATGGCTACTCTAGATGAAGGCATTAACTTAAACTTGTCGGAGTAATTCATTTTTAAAATCCTGCCGGCTTTTATCGCCGGAAAAATAATCAGGAGGGAAGAGATAGAAACAACGCCCAAATAACCCAGGCCTAAAGCAGTAAAAATCGACAAAAGGCCCAGAAAAATAAGCGTATAGTAACCCAAATATGCCCTTTCCACTCTACAGAGGCTTACCAGGTTATTTTTCCCCGCTTTTTTATCCCCCGAAAAATCCGGAACCTCGTTAGCAAAAAGAACGCTGGCGATAAAAAACCCGAAAGGCAGCGATAAAACTAAGCTCTTTAGATCCGGGAATATTCCTGTCTGGATAAAATATCCTCCCATTACAAGCGCCGGCCCCAGGGAAATGAACAAAAACAGCTCTCCGAGGTAATTATATGAAAACGCCAAAGGCCTGGCTGTATATTGCCAGCTTGAAATAATGATTAAAAGATACATCCAAAGAACAAAGCAGGTTTTCAAGTTTAACGCCAGAAGAATTACGCAAACAGAAGCTAATCCCGCGCAGCAAACGGCAGCCGCAAAATAGAACCTCTCGGAAAAAACACCTTCCTGAATCAGCTTGGAGCCGCCAAAAAAACCGTAAGAATTTTTATCCGACCAATCGGCGCCGCTGCGGGAATCGGAATAATCATTAATAAGGTTGGCGCTTAAATGCGTAAAAATGACGGCAAGCAATCCCCAGATAAAACCGGCTGGATTAAAGTTTTTTCTTACAATCAATGAGCCAAAAATAAACGGCAAAATGCTCGCGGCAATAAAAGGTAACCTTAAAGCACGGAATAGGTTTTTAATCATTATTTGATTGCTTTGGCTTTAGGCATATGCTAACATAATTTTATGTTTTTGAAAATAAGAAAACGGATTGAGCGCGAGCTAACGCTTTATACCCGCAATATCGATAAAACCTATTCCCTAAGCAAACTTTCCCCTTTGCTTTTTGACCGGATTAAAGAATTTATATCCCGCGATGGAAAAAGAATCCGGCCCATACTTTTTTGCATTGGCTACCTGGGTTTCGCCGAAAAAGAAGCTCCCGGATTATACCGCAGCGCCCTCTCCTTGGAACTTCTTCATGATTTCATGCTTGTTCACGACGATATCATCGATAAATCCGATATGCGCCGCGGCAAACCCTCAATGCACACATTGCTAGAGAAATGTTTTAGAAACGGAAAAAATATCAAATTCAACGGACAAGACCTCGCCATCATCGTAGGCGACGTAATGTACGCGATGGCGCTGGATGCGTTTTTGGCAGTAAAAGAAGAACCCGGACGCAAAGAAGAAGCCTTAAGAAAACTTATCTCGGCAGCCTTATATACCGGAAGCGGAGAATTTATCGAGCTTCTTTTAGGGGCAAAACCAATCGAAAAAATTACCAAGAACGATATCTATAAGATTTATGATTACAAAACCGCAAACTACACCTTTGCCTCTCCATTGACTATGGGCGCCTTGCTGGCCGGAACCGGTGAAAAAAATATCAAAATGCTTTTTGACTACGGGATGCGCCTGGGAAGGGCGTTCCAGATTAAAGACGATATTATCGGCATATTCTCCGAAGATACTGAGATCGGCAAATCCAACCTGACCGATATCGCCGAAGCCAAAAGGACATTACTCATCTGGTATGCTTATAACCATAGCGCTAGAAATGATAAAAAAATTATCCGAAAGGTTTTTTCCGGCAAGAATACGGGTAAAAAAGAATTGCTGGAAATACGCAAGATTATCCTGGAATCCGCAAGCCTTGAGTTTGCGAAAAAAGAAATAAAAAGGCTGGTTAGGAAAGCTGAAAACTCGATAAAATCATTGAAAATGCGCAAAGATAGTTATGATGCATTGCTTGGCTTCACCCAGAAAATTCTTTCCGTCTGAAATTATTCTTTCCCACCAATACAAATATACTTACAAGCTCCGCTTTTAGCATCAAGGGCAAGTTCATTCCCGGAGTCTATCTCCAGAGCTTTATTCAAATACTTATTAAACCTGGCGGTATCGCCTTTAATCTTATAAATCTGGGCCAGGCGCACATACGCATCGGCAAAATTCGGGTCAATCTTTATAGCTTTCCTAATGTATTCCTCTGATTTAACTTTGTCTCCGCCGACTAATTTAGGCGCAAGTAAATAAAAACTCCCCAAACCAAACAAAACTCCCGGGGAATTCGGCTGCAATTCTTCGGCTTTATCCAAATTAGGCTTGGCCGCCGTGCCATTAATCAGTTTCGAAATCGGCCCGCCGTAATGGGCAATCATACCCTTGGCTCCGGCATAAATGCAAAAAGCGCGGGTATAGTTACTTAAATCTGCCTTCTCCCTGCCTGCCTCTATGACTTTCAAAGCCAGGCGCGCGCTTTCCTGAAAATCCAGCTGAATATATTTGGCGTAAGCCAGGCTGATAACTGCCGGATAAAATTCAGGATGTCCTTTTAAAACTTCAACCAGCATATTTTGGGCTTCGGTTATTTTATGCTGACGCCGTAAAACTTCAGCTATTCCCCATTTTGCTTCAAATATAGCAGGATCATTCTCCTGTATCTTTCTAAATACGTCCCCCGCCTCTTTATCCCGATGCTGGTTAAGATAAACCAGGCCCAAAACATAATTATCCTCTATAGACGCTGTCGCCTGCTGAACAGCCATCAAAGATTGCGTAAGAGGCTGCTCGTCAGCCTTTTCATGCAGCTTCTTCCAGTCCAAAGCCAGACATTTACCAAAAAAAATTAAACAAAAAAACAAAATTAGACAAAGGGTCTTCTTCATGTTTTTTGCCTTTTAAAATACTCCCAGAAAATTATAGTCAAAGAAACCATACTGAAACCAAAAATAAAATCCTCCACAGGAATACTCCCTATTCTTAAGCCCATAAAGAATTCCGGATTATAGATTACAATATTTTTTCCGGTAAGATAACCATTGACTATGAATTTAAAGAAGATTATCACTAAAAGAAAAAACCAGAATAATTTACGTTTTAAGAGATTCGTTTTTAAAAAAACGCCTGCTATTAAAACAAGCGCGGCCGAAAATACAGATAGAAGAGTATATTCTTTCATCGAAGCCTGCCTCGGATGAATTTGAGCGCTTCCCAGGTAAAAATACAACAAAAGGGAATTATAACGAAAAAAAGCCATTCTTCGATAGGCAAGTTGATAAACCTAAAAGGCCAAACTCCCTGCGGGTCAAAAGACCAATGCCTGCGCCAAACCGCGAAACAATCCCAAGCGCCGAAAATAACGACTATCAAACTAATACTAAGGATAAGCGGCCGAAGGTTACGGTAGAATTTTAAGGAAGGCCAGAAACTTAAGAATAGCGGGATTGCTCCTGATAATATCAATAGGATTATGTATTTTGACATGATTATTTATCATATACCGTAACCCGGCAATTTTCAATTAATAAATAAAAGGGGACGGTTCTATTTTTCTTGAGTTTGAAGCTAGAAAAATAGAACCGTCCCCTTTATTTACACCAGGAATAACCCTGGTCTTTGCGACAGAGTTCTAACTTCATACTATCATTCTCCCCTTTGAGCTCCTGCACTGACTTGACTAGTAGCGGGGTCAGGCGGGCGTAATCAACCATCCAGGGCTCGGTCTTAGGATTATTGCCGCCAACGGTAACAGCTTCGGGGTAAGCTTTGTAAAGCTCCTGAGCAATGAAGCCCTGAATCTTCTTTTTACCCGGATCAGAGATGAAGTTAAAATCATCCACCGGAATAGACATAAGCTCCTTTAGGCCGCGGCTGGTAGGAGCAATGTTCTCCTTAAGGCGGTAGTCAGAGGTAGTGTTAAAGTTGATCCTGGTCCATCCGGCATCACTAGAGACGCTGCCGATGTTTGTCCCAGCTGCCATATAAATGGTATAATAGTTGGATGTAGAACCGCCAGTATGATTGAGTATTTCAAGAACGCTAAGACCGTGAACCTCCAGATATCCATTCCCTGGGTCCGTCGTTCCGATAGCAACTCTTCCGCCAAGCGGCTGTAAAAGAAGATTATATGGTAACGAAATACCGAGTTGATGCCTGGCTTGGATAAAAGTATTGTAGTTGTTACTACTAGCTCTCATAATGCCAATTTGAGCACCAACGTTGCTCCCATCTCCGATTATTAATCCTCCTGATACAGCAGAAGCAAGAGGAGTGGGCAAATCAATTCCGTAATTAAGCTCCAATCTACCTCGTGGGGTGGTCGTCCCAATACCTACGTTGCCTGCTCCACTACTCCCCATTATTACATTATAAGAAAGGGCATTCACGTAGAATAGATCATCTCCACTATTGGACTTCACGCTTAAAGATTTATAATTACCGCTACCGCCACCACCTTTCACTAAAAGAAGATCCTGAGTTAATGCACCACTACCACTAACATGCAATTTTGCCTCCGGACTCCCCGTCCCAATCCCCACGTTGCCTGCCATCATGTGAACCTGCCCTGTGCTCTTTAATCTAAGCGTATCATTAGGTGTGCCAGCTTCTACTTCAATGGGATTGGTACCTGAAGTTTTATCCATAAGCATTAGTCGATCACCGATATTCCCCTGTAACTCCCAGGCAAAAGATCTAGCATCATTTGATATCTTCAATCCCACGATAGAATCTACCGCGGAATCAGTTATCTCCAGCTTCGCTCCCGGATTCACCGTGCCTATGCCCACATTGCCTTCCACTACCAGGTCAGCGTTGAAGTCAAC
>DJWJ01000002.1 GCA_002440965.1 Candidatus Omnitrophica bacterium UBA6233 | reverse complement strand
GGAACAAACGACGCATAGCATCACGTTGCCATAGAGTTAAGTTAGTAGTCGACCAGTTTAAAATTTCCTCAAGCAACGACATGTTACCTTCTTTTTTTAGTAAAAGATTCCGTACCTCATCATCTTATTAAAAACCCAAAGTACCCCTTTTGCGCACAATGAGAATCCGAATAGTTACTTATTAGTTATTTGAAAAATTGCCATCTTCAAAACCTGCCAACATAATTTAGCCGTATGCTCATTTGGATTAAATTGCTGATTTGCTTGCTGGTAAGGATGAATATAATTTCTAAATTCTCTCAATGAATGGCTGAATTTCTTTACATCCTCTTTTAAGAACCCAATTTCTTTAGCAACATCTATAAAATTACTAAGTGTCCATTGGTGAAATTTTAAAACTTGCCCGTTTTTATCTTTTGGACTTGTTTTTGCTATATTGAATTCTTGCGAATTATTTATCGCAACACCAAGCAATATTCCTTCAAGCGTACTTCCACATAGAAAAATTGTTGCTAAAGCGGCCTTAGAATTTAAGCATTTTTCAATTTCTTCGAGCCTCTGTTCAAGTATACTCGTTATCGCACCATCTAATTTTAACGAACTAATCGAAACTTCGTCAAATTCCTTTTCTAAAAATTCATCCTCTGCAATATTGTCGTTTTGTGCTTGTTTACCAAGCAATCTATCACTAATCTCTTTGCCCTTGTCGATAAGATTTCTAGGAAAATCATTTTGTTGGAGATCACCTATCATAATCTGGCCCTCAATATACTCAATAAGTTTTATTACAGATTTGCCAATTAAAGAATCATCCGCTACTTGCCAAAAACCTCTCATACGATTGGCTTTAGATCCGCTTGCATAGTCATATCTTTCTTCGTAGATATTAATCCCAATATCATTATTAAAAAATTCCCCCATTATCCTATTGGAGAAATTAAGGACACCGCCTCCGTCCATTTGAAAAAGTTTTTCTAAAAGTTGCTTGTCATTTGTAGTTAGGTTTGCCATGGCTCAAATATATTATCTGCGTAACTTAACTTTTTTCTTGCTCTCAAATAATAAAGACTTAAAATCGCTGACCAGTTTTCTGTTTACTACTACCTCATCATTTTTTAAAAAATGGGGTGCCCCTAGTTTTTCTGTCTTCTGTACAAATTCCTTAAAGTTCGCCACCACCATTCGATTTTCCATAACCCAACTAATCTTTTGCACTTTCTGGCTTCATCATAAGCATTAACTTTACTATAAATATATTCAACTCCTGTCCACATATCTTGAGCAGCAGCTTTTTCCCATTTAATGTACTTTTTTATCTCTTCATTTTCCCAGGTCGATTTAATATAGTAGCTAAATCCTTCATATACCATTTGAATATCCAATAATCCTTTTCTCTCATAATTACCTAAATCTTCAAAATGCCCCAAAAGCTTATCATCTATATCATACATTGTATAAATTGGCTTAAAATTATCTTTCAATTTCCCATCAATTCCCTCAAGGTCTTTCAACTTCTTGTCATCTAATTTAAAACATGGGAATTCTTGGTCATTCACTTTCTTAATCTCAAATGTTAATAAATCATATTCAAAAAGCAGTATTAAGCTTCGACATTCTTGGTTAAAAAATCCATCTGTGAACTTATAAATGAAATCGGCTCTCGCCGTCCTACTCATCTCCCATAACTGCCATAATGCAATTATGGCTAATACGAATGTCCAAAAAACTATTCTATCTACTGAACCATCCTTATTAGCGCCAAATAAAAATATTGCGAGATTACCTAAAAAATCCATTAGCGTATGCAGCATTTTTCACCTCGTTTTAAAAACTCGCAATCAAGCAATTATACAAAACGGAAAATAAGGCCCCTCCCTTGGTTTTTCCATTCGTGGATTCTGTCTGTTACCACTAATTTCTTTGACAATTCTTTCTGTGTTTTCAAATGCACTTACAATGCTTAAGATTGCAAATGCCTTTGATGTATCAGTATTTTTTTGCGATATCCATTCTCTTGAAGACTCAATTAGATTATAAGTAAAAACTCCTCCTTTAGACGTATCCCCAGAAGTCTCATCAATATCGCATGAGTATAAGACAGTTAAAGATTTGGGGCATTCTTCAATACGTTTATCATAATATAATCTACAATCTGCTGGATTGAAACTTTGAGTAAGACGTTTGGAGGCTTCAAGTATCTTCGCAAGTATCACCTCTTGAGTAATAACTCTGCAACAATCAAGAATCAAAGATTGTTTTAAGGCTCCTTGCCGAAGCTCTTTAGAATTTATTTCTTCTCTCTCATTTAATTCTAATATTGTATCATTTAATGTCGCTGAATAAGCACCATGGCCTGAAAATAGGACTAAAGCATAATCCACATTTTTCAATGTACCTATCAGCCCTAATAACTCTAATTTTGATGGTTTATTTCTAATGATTATTTCGTCTTCTTTCCAAAATCCCCCCATGGGTGATAACAATAATTTTTTTAAATTCTGAACATCTGCTAATGTTCCAACAGCATAATCTTCACTTCCCTCAACGCCAGGATTTGAGATTAACAAAGATCTACGTTTAATAGACATTGGCTTCCTCCATTTATAATTATTCTAAAATAAAACTAGGCCCGCCCTTATTATTTTCTAAAAAATCCAAGGCATCCACTAATTTTAATTAAGCTTGAAAATTATCAATTAAGTCTTTAAATATTTTTGGTATATATTTTTCAAATAGCTCTTGTCGGATATATAAACAACGATATCTAATTTCACTCTGAGACTTATTTACATCGTCGCACCATTGTTTAAGTCTTTCGATTTTCAGCGGATCATCTAAATCTTCTCGGCCTTTAGTTTCGACAATATAAACTTCTTTCTCCGATGCCTTAACAAAGAAATCAGGATAATAATCTTTTATTTCACCATCAGCATCACGGTAATCAATTTTAAAATGTACAGCGAAGTAATTTTTAGCGTATGAAATAATATCCTCACACTTCTCCAAGAAAGCCGCCATTTCAAGCTCAAAATGGCTATCGCCAACAATCTTATTAAACGCGCTTTTTTGAGGCACCAAATAGCCTTGCTCTTTAACTACAAAAGGCCGGCACTTGCTTATCTTAATATAATCTTTAATCTCTGCTTCGCCCCTATCAAGCACAGTCAATTCGTTAATTTTCTTTTTGAACGTTTCAATAATCGTTTTTGTAGCCTCAAGTTCGGATAGATTCCGCAAGATATTTAAATCTTCCAAACTAACAGAAACATTAAAGAGATTATCCTGGATAAATTCCTTAACCTTCCCATACAAAACGTCGTATCCTCCGACAAGCCGCAAGTCTTTCATGATTACCTGAGCAAAATATCCAACTACACTTTGATAATTTGCCACGAAATCAGAATCCAACTCTGTTTTATGCGATATCTCACCGCTTGCTATGTCTTTAAAAACAATCTCCCGTTTTTGTTCTTCTGAAAACTGCTGGATAAATAATCTTGAATTTCCAAATTTGCTAACATCAAGATCAGAAAGATTCTTGTATTCCCGATAAATCCGTGCAGTTAGAACCGGAATTTGAATATCAAGTTTATCAATATCTTTTTTGCTATTCTCTTTATCAACCTCAACAACAAGCGGAGCTTTCGGTGCGCTTCCTTCGCCCATCTTACGGCGCTCAAGCTCAACACCTTCACTTTTAATCGACTCCACAAAATCCATGAAAGCATCCGTGCCAACAACACTCACCATTTCCTGCAAGTTAGAATCGCGATACATCCGGCGTAAACCACGCCCCATAGTCTGTTCAGGTAAAATATTACTCGCGGAAGAATATGGCCTAAGACCAACAATGGTAGTGACATTGCGGACATCCCAACCTTCTTTTAACATCAAAACTGAAACAATTACCTTATAAGGATTATCAGGCCTATCGATCTTATTAGCGGCCTCGCGCAATTCGTCCAACTCTTCTTTTTTCTTTCCAGTAGCGCTCTCTGCAATATCACCATTATTCTTAGTGTGAATAATCAAAACTGCATCTTTAAATTCCTGATAACGCCCTTTAAGATATTCCGCGACTTCATCACAGTTTCGGGTATCATCAGTCATGATAAACAAAACCGCCTTCTTCCCAAGCTTAGCATGTTCCTCAAAAACTTTCTTCCATTCAAGATAACCAAGATGAATATAATCCTCATACTTTTCGGTATATTTTGAGCTTTTCTTCTCAACCAATTTAGCCCGGCTAGCAGAATCCGGAAGTACCGGGTGCTTCACCACATCCTGATGAATTGCTTCTACAAGAGGATAGTCAGAAACTGTCTGAACAAATATCGCTCCATTATTATGACGTGGCGTTGCGGTCACATCCACTTGAAGCGATAATTCAGCGCCTTTTATCTTAAGGCGATTGTGGATGTCTTCAATGGACTTAAACCATGCAAGCCTTTCGTCATGAATATGATGCGCCTCATCATTCAATACCACTAACTCATCCACATTACGGACAATCTCTGAAAGGTCAATCTTCGATTCATTGGTTGCGCCTACCGGCTTCTTGCCGAGAAAATAATCCGCTGTATCTTCATCATTAAAAGAAGGATTTACATCACTGCTTTCATAAATACGGTGGATGTTGGAAAGAAAGATATTGCCCGTCTTTCTTATAGTGCCGATTTCATCTTGAATATGAAGCGTGACTTGAAAATCATTTTTCCAATCCTGCCCGGCATAACCATTCTCAGGAATTACTGGGTCATCAAAAAATATCTTTAAACCGTCAAAATCACTCCGGATACGATCAAGAACAATGATGTTAGGCGTGATCACAAGGAAATTTCGTGCAAGCATAGAATCTACTTCATATGTCTTATGGAAATAACTCCAGGCTAAGATGAGGCTTAGGACCTTCGTCTTACCGCTGCCTGTTGCCATCTTAATCACAAAACGGCGCCAGTCTTCCGCGAACATACCCGGAGTCAGAATCCCAGAGCTATCAAAACGCAAGAGATCGTATTTATCCTTAATTTTTACAATTTCGTAGAGATAGACGATCGTTTCGACTGCTTCGCGTTGAGCAAAATAATATTGGAAGAGATATTCCTCGCCATCGGACGTTTGCATCGGGTGATTGGTCTTAAACCACCATTGCAAGAGCGCTTTACTTGTGGAACTTGCACCTTCATACCCGGAATTCCGCCATTCCTCAACCAGCTTACGCAATTTCGCCACCAGCGGAGGCAAAAGTTTATCATATCCTTTCTCGCGCAAAATCTCGTCTGCCGGAAACCAACGCAGTTCCGGCTTTATAATTTCATAAGGAGATTTTGGAAAATTAGGATGTATGGCCATATATTCTTTCTGCGACTACGTTTATAAACGCTACGCTTATATTTAAAACATTTTCGCAATACTTTATCATATCCGGAGCCCCTCTTACCCTTCTTTTCTTTTGTCCCTTACCTTTTCCACTTAAATCTACATCCATTTCATGAATAATATCATTTCTAATATCAAAGGCATCCTTTGTCGTTTCTGGGTCTGCAAGCACCTGATCTTTTGTTATTGCAAAATGCGCAGCAACTTTAAGCACTTGATCCCTAGATTGCAAACTATCTTCTAGGAGATAATCTTGCAAAAACCGTAATAAAGTAGCTCTGGGTTCGTTACTAGTAATAACCTGAGCGATAAAGCTGGTATCAACTATTAATGTCTTCTCTGCGCCTTCAGCACTATTAACTCTTTTCATTCGTCGTTCCACGAACTTCTGGAATTCCTGTCTTGCTCCCTTTCCTTCAATATCTTGCTGAATAATTTTTGGTAATGAGTCTTTTATCATTTGTTTTACAACATCATCAAGACCTGAACAAGCAAAAACAAGCATAGCTCTTAGCAAATCCTGCTCCTCGTGAGAGGTTGAACCAGCACTCCCCTTTCTCCCCTTTTGATAAAGTTTATAGAAACTCGATACCGAATGGACTGCATGTTCAAAAACTATCTGACTATTCTTCAATAACGGAAAATCACCTTTATTTATAGAAGCGGTATTGAGTATTTTAACTTTACTTCTACCAGTTTTCTTTCTCCGCATAGCTTCACTCTCCTAATAAATCGACATCTTGTGCATCTAGTGGTAATGGAGAATATCCACCATATCCTGGATAACCAGGATAACCAGGATACCCAGGATATGGCGAATAATTCTTTTTATATAGCCTATCGCCAGAATAAATATGCCCTAAATAATTCCCGTCCGTATCGACCACTTCTGAACTATCCCAAGGTAACCATCCAACCCAATTACCATTGATATCAAAAATATACTTTCCGACCCGAAAGGCTATCCATTGACCTGATGAATTAAAGAGATATTGAAAATTACTTTTCATATATTTATAGAAATGACCTTCATCGTATCGTTTCCAAATATATCAACAACCTTAACTGCGATCTTACGTCTGCCTTTCGGGCAGTCGCGGAATGTGCTCTTTAACTCAATCGCTCGGTCTTTCTTAGTGCGGAATGACTGCCATTCATTCTCAAAAACATAATCTCCAGTCCATACCTCTTCAATCGAACCATTATCTTTTTTAACCCGGACAATCTCTTTTTTACTTTCGAAATCAAAATCAATCGCCCAGTAGTCAATCCAGTCAGTCCACTTCTTAGTTAGGACTTCACGCTTCATAATGCCTTTATCGTCTTTGGTGACTTTGATGATCTTACCGTTCTCAACATAAATCTTCGTGCCACCGTTCTTAAGTGATGCTTCGACATTAGCGATCGTGTCCTGATTGTAATAAACACTGAAATCTACAAGCTCAATGGCTACACCTTTTTTCTGGACAATCGGCTTAACCTCAATATACGAAACGTCATGAAACACAACCTGATTTTTCTCAACGGCGCGTTTGTCAAATACGTCGCGAGGAATATATTTCAGAGCGAGGTCTATACCTTTAGATTTCGCTTCTTCCTGAATGTTCGGAAAAAGCCCCATTTCAAATTCAAAGGCAAGAATGTCAACCTTAACAAGCTTCTTGTCTAAACATTCCTTGATGATTTCTTCGACAAAGTTACGGGTTACCGGCAGATTGATGGGGCCTACCGCGACCAAGCGCGCGGCTTTCTTACCATGAAGTGTTTTGAAGCTTTCGACTTTCTCAGCGCGATACGCCCTAAGAATAAGTTCAAGGAAATCCTTCTCTCGTTTGGCAAGTTGCTTCTCTTTTTCCTTATCCCTTAAATTTGGATTTACTCCAATATAATGCTGGCGCTCATACTTACCGAGGTTGAGTATTTCAAACGCACGATAATCTTTACCTGCTTCTTTTAGCTCGCGCTGAACCGATATCATACGTTTGCGGGTTGTGTGAATAGCAAACTTACCAAGATCAGCACCAATCCATTTTCTGCCAAGTTTCTCAGCAACGGCTAGCGTAGAACCCGATCCACAAAAGAAATCAGCGATAATATCACCTTCATTAGAAGAAGCTTTAATTATGCGATCGATTAAATTCTCGGGCTTCTGAGTAGCATAATTTGTTCTTTCAATTGCCATTGCATTTACCTCAGGAATGTCTGTCCAGATATCAGAAATTGCTTCACCTTTCTGTTCATCTAAAAATCTTTTGAGCCCTATTTTACCAGACGAATAATCGTATATCTTCCCTTCTTTACGAAATTGCGCAATAGATTCTTTTGAATAATCACCAATATCGCCAACACGATATCGCCTACCATCTTTATCGATATTTGTAAATTTTGAATCGATATATTTAGGATCGTAATCCTTATAAGACGCATTCCACGTGTATGACTCTGCTTTTGTGTAAAATAAGATCTTATCCGATGATCTTCCGAATTGGTTGGCTTTTGCTCGTGCACCCCTAGGAGGCTGTCTCTTCCAGGTTATTTCATTTTTATAAGAGTCTTTTCCAAAAATTTCATCCAGCACCAAACGCATAAAACTATTCACCCGCCAGTCGCAATGTACATATATACTTCCATCCCGTGCCAATAAATCTCGCATCAATGAAAGCCGTTCATAAATCATAGCAATAAAACTATCCGCGCCTTTGCCCCAGGTATCCCGATAAGCAAGCTCCTCCAAAACCGAAGGCGCTTTGGTAAACTGCTCATCACCAATCTCAATATTCATTGAAAAGTCTGCGCCGACATCAAACGGTGGGTCAATGTAAATAAGCTTAATCCCACCTTCTTTCTCGATCTCTTCCCGCAGAGGGCCATTCTTGAGGCTGCTCAAAATCAATTTATTGTCGCCCCAGATAAGCTTATTCGTCCAGCCCTTAACCTGGCGCCCGCTCATATCAAAAAGTGACCCAAACCACTGATCTTGCGTTTTCTCTCTCCGGGGCTCATCAACCTGCTCAATAACTTGAAATGGCAAGGCTACATTGCATATCTCATTTGTCTTGCCGTTCCATACAAGCTCAACTTCGCGTTTCTCCTCAAACAACAAGAAGCGATACATATCAGGCAATGGCTTGCCCGCTTCCAAATATTTCGTAATATCCCTGATTTCGTTATCTGTTAAGCGCATTTTTTACTCCTAAAAACAAAAACCTCCGCCCTGTTTGAGCGAAGGTTTTAATTATTTTTAAGTGGCAGTTCCCCCTTCAAACATACCACCCAGATTGTTAAATTCTTTATATCGCAAAACCCGCGTAAAGTCAATGTCTTTCGTAGGCCCACTGCCATTGTTTTTGTCCTCTCCATTACTTCAAAATATCCAGTAGTTGCTGAAAAACAAAGATTCTATTCCGTTTTCTTTCCGGGACTTCTTTTAAAATCCCCAATTTCAAAAATTTATCCAACAGGTTATATATTGTCTGCGGGCTCCTGGCTTTAATGCGCTTCTTAATACTCACAAAAGAAATAATAGGCGTGGCAAAAATAATGTCCAACAAACCAACTGCATGCACAGCGTTGGCTTGCGCTACTTCATCCTTTAGTTTTCGATATAGATTAAGAATTTTTAAAACCGTGTTTTGCGTTTTTAACGATTGCACAGCTATGGCTTCCAGGAAAAACTTAAGCCAGTTCTCCCATGTGCTTTCTCTACTTACGCCGTTGAGCAAATTATAGTAATCGCTCCTGTGCATCTCAAAGTACTCGCTTATATAAAGCAAGGGGTAAGAAAGTAATTTCCTCTGGTAAAGAAACAAGGGAATAACGAGACGACCTATTCTCCCGTTGCCATCCATAAAAGGATGTATTGCTTCAAATTGGTAATGCGCAACGCCGATTTGCACTAACACATCTTTTTCTTCTTCCAAATTTATATACGATTCCCAATTTGCTAAAAGAGGCAAGATTTCGGAAGGTGGCGGAGGAATATAGGTAGCTTCATCAATGGTCGAATTGGGAGCGCCGATATAAACTTGCGCTTTCCTAAAGTTCCCCCTATCTTTATGCGCGCCGCGCACAGAATCCAACAGGATGTGATGTGTTTTTTTTAGGATATTTTCTCCGATAGGCCTCTTTTCTAATTCCTCTATGGCGGTATCCATTGCACGGCGATAATTAAGAATCTCGCGGACATCTTTGTCTTTCGAGTCCTCTTCAGAGGTTTTTACTTCTGCTTCGTATTCAAAGACGTCCTTAATAGTAGCCTGGGTACCTTCAATACGTGAACTTAAAACCGCTTCTTTAGTCAAGAGAGGCGTAGTAAGTAAATAGGGATTATGGATATTTACTAATAACCCATTAAGCTGGCCCAAGGCATCATGGGCATGGCCGATTTCTTTGATTAATAAAGAGTAATCAATTTTAGGTGGTAATTTGGGTGGAATAAAGGGGGTTTTTGCCATATGGCTCCTTTTATTATTCTATTACTATGGAATAAGCTCTATTGTTATTCCAATGATAACTTATAAAATGGAATAAGTCAAGAGTTATTCCATTCTTTTAGAATACGCACTGTTTACCTTTCTATGTGCAAATTGACAGGAGAAATTTACATAAATAGATTATTTCGTTACGGACCAGATTAAAGCTGTTATCCAACCAAGGAATGTCCAGCCCAAGGCAATATTTAATAAGAATATAGCGAGTGTATTCTTATGCTGCCGTAATGCGGCAATCAGGAAGGGTAAAAAGTAGAGGCTGAAAATTAAGACGATCAACACTATGTCAAGTGAACTTAAATTATACATATTCATTTTATCTTACCTCATTGGCCGACGTTCTCAAAAGGAACGGATATAATCCTATCCCTTTCTCTCTTGTCAAACAAAAACTCATGGTTAGCTATTACCGTAAGCTTTCCTCTTGAAAAAATAACGGATTTTGCAAAGGGCAATCTTAAAAATATGTTCTCTGAGATGTAGTTTTTAGTTGCAGTCCGGATATTCCCCTGACTAGATCTTAGACCGTCAAGCTTTGTGCCTGTTTTATCAGTACTTATGTTATCTACCTGCAACACGGTTTTATCCTGGTAAGTGGTTTGCCCTGTTTTATCTGACCAGAACCTTGCATCAAAGGGATCCTCCTGCATGAAGATTACTTTGGTTGCGGTATTGGTAAAGATAGCATTCTCAAAAGCCGGTGATACACTGCTTAAGTTACCTCGGGATTGGTTGGATAGCACAAGGCAAAAGTTAGCGCTCCTTACCTTGGAGATAACATCCACAAAGTGCGGGGAGGCTAAGTTTTGGAATTCGTCAATGAAGATAAAATAAGGCGGATCGCTTTCCTTGCGTAGGCTTGCCTGGGATTTAAGGTCAATAACCAGCATCCTAGCTATGGCTTCGGCTAAACGCGTATTAATCTGGCTCTTTAGAGCAAAGAATACAATGTCGCCATTTTTGATTACTTCTGAAAGATCCAGCTCGTCCCTGGTTATTACTTCGAGCCCACCAATCCAGGAGATTGCTGCTAGCAACCCCTTAACTTCCTGCGCGCTGACATCTGCCCTTCTTAAGAAATGCTGATTCTCTAATAGTTTTTTAACTGAAGAGAAATTTATCTCCTCTCCGTCTTGGGTTATTTCCTTCAATAGCTCAACAAAAGCCATTGCCTGGACATTAGAATAGAAGCCGGCCGGGCCCTGATAAATCAGTTCCAAGGCAGTCATAATCCTATCCACCTTGGAATGGATATCTCCAGAAGACAATGGATTATAGCTTACTGACGCTTCACTTGGATCAATGCTAAAGTAATAGAATCTCCTGCCTTTTTCTTTTGCTTTTTGCTGGACGTATCTCTTAAATACCTCATCACCTTTAAAGTCTATAAAGCAGCAGCCCCTTCCTTTTTCTATCGCCTGTCTGCTTAAAGGCAAAATCACTAAAGAAGTCTTTCCGCTGCCGGTAGGGCCTAAGACGTGCAAATGATGATTAAGCATAGCTTCTTCAACAACAATATCCTTTTTATCATCGCTTAATCCCAAAAAATATCTATCTGTTTTGGCATACTGGCTTAACTTCCTGTTGATATCGTAATGAATTGCTTTAAATTCTACGCTCTCAATGGAAAGCTCTTTTCTTTTTTGAATATCTTTGTCTACTTTTAGGAAATCCTCTGTTTCCCGCCTCATGCGCGGAATCACGTGTTTAACCAAATAGATAATCCCAAACGCTCCAAAGCCAATGACCGATAAAACAAAGGCAATGATCAAAAATAGCCTGCCTTCTTTCTGGATAAAGCCGTTCCAGAAACTCCAGTATATTACCTGCCAGCCCTCGTTAGTCATGGCCAGATTTGAATCGTGATAGCCAATCCTCCCAAACCAATAAGCAAACACCCAGTATAAATAATACATCCATAACCAAATGCTCCTTATGCTTAAGGCGATAAACAAAATTAATATGCCGGTTAAACCTAAGATATCCCAAGGAACCATATTATCCTTAAAAATGTTACTCATTGCTCTTGATAAGAGAACTGTATCAGAATAAAGCCAGGGATACTTTCCCTCAATTTTCTCAATGAATAGATAGGGCATTAATTTTAGCGTGTCTTTAGTTCTTCCAGCTGCTTTAAGCAAGTCATACAATTCACTTACCGAAAGGCTTCCTAACCTATGCCTGGGATTCTTAAGCTCATAAAAAATAACCCTGGAATAACTACCGGTCATAGCAAATGTTTTCGGGAGGATAGTATCGTTATCAGAAGACACAAAATCAAAGTCCCAGGTCCCGGGCACTTCAAAATATCCGGTTACCTTAAAATAGGTTGAATCCGGATCGGATTTATCAGCCTCTTTTGGCGGTGTAACCATTACCAAAGCCTTGCTGCCTGAAATATCCTCAAGAGATGAACCTAAAAGGCTGGTCTTTACTACTATAGGGATATCCGCATAAGGCCCGAAGATGACGGACTTTTGACCATAGTTTACGCCTATCCACCAGCCGAATCCGATGTAGATAAACGGAAATATTATTAACAACCTTATGAAGAATTTCTTTATGCTAAATTCTTTCTCCATCGGTTTCCCCTGCTTTCTTGAGCTTGCTAAAGGCTTCTGCTAAGGCCATTGTGTTGGACTGGTAAAAACAAAGCCCGAGTTTTAGCATATTAATTTCAGTTAAAATAAAATTCCTGGAGCAGAACCTTAAGTCAAGGCTATAGAGCTTAGCCTTAATGCTTTCATAACCAGGTGTATCAAGTGCCACTACCAGGACCGCATCGTATCTGGAAAACTTTTCTATGTCACAGCGGTACAAGGTAACTACTGTTTTCCAGGCCCCCCTGGTCTTGTAGCTTGTTTCCACCTCAAGGGATAAATTTGTGCCATTTGAGAGTATTATCAAGCCATCAGGGATTTTATCCTTCTTGTGCTTATTGATCCTTAAAACCCACTCACAGATCCATTCTTTAATCTCAAGCTGCTTTTGCAGTAAAAAGAAGCTCTCAACCAAGAGATTATGATGGCCAAAGGTATTCATCCCAGCATGCCTTTTCTCAAAGTGATAATGGCTAACCTTGGACTCATCTGGCTTAATGAGTTTTTTGCCCTTGCGGGTTAAGTGGTATATCTTACTTCGAGACACCGGCTCCTGGTAGCTGGTAATTAGGCCTTGTTTTATGGAATAATCAATTAGCCATTGAGGATGTTTTAAGCCGATAATCAACTTAGAAAAGGCATCTAATTGCTTCCTTGTGGCATATCTAAAAGTAAAGATAAACTTAAGTAATAACCTGAATCTGCGAAGCTGTTCTTCCTTTGTAATCCTGCCTTTTTGCATCAATTTAT
>DJWJ01000008.1 GCA_002440965.1 Candidatus Omnitrophica bacterium UBA6233 | reverse complement strand
CTATTCTTTAACCTTGAACGGCCCAATACTTACAAAGAACATAAGACTCCTTGGCAGTTAGCCCAAGAGAAAAAGCCTGACCTAGATAAACGATTACTTATGACAGCTGCTATTGACCTTGATGTATTGCTTAAAAACTACCTTGCTTTTGTGGATCAAGGGGGTAAGGATCTATTGACTAATCCCTTTTATTCTCTTTTTTCTGACTTTTCCTACTACCGACTTCGAGAAAATAATCTATTGGTAGAAAAATTATGCCATAAACAATTTAAAAGCCACGCTACCTAAATAGCCTGGCTTTTAAAAATTGGCTCCCCGTGTTGGTGTAACTAATAACTATACCTCTGATATTATGTCTTTACCTAAATATATCAAAATTAGCTATACACATCTTTTCTATTACTAATACGTAAAACAGTAATCAAGATCTCGCGTTCCGATATTTTATAAATAACGCGATAATCTCCCCATCGATATCGCCAATAACCTTGGAACTCACCCTTTAAAGACTTACCCAGCTCCTTAGGGTCGCAAGCAAGATAAGTCTCAATACGATTAAGGATTTTCCTAGCTATAGCTTTATCGAGCTTCTTTAAATCTTGTCCGACTGAATCAAGATAGACAACCTTATACGCCAATCTGCTTCCTCAATTCTGAACCAGTTATAATCTTAGACTTAGGATCATTAAAACGGTCTTTGGCAATTTGCGCATCAGCATAATCTTCCAAATAATGAACCAAGGCATCAGTAACATAAAAAGTCTCACTACGACGCGTGGCTTTTGCCAATGAACTCAACCTATTAACTAATCCTGAAGGTAAACGAAATGCTTTTAATAATGTCATTTTTATCTCCTTTCTCAATAAAAGTATAACATTGTTATACGTAGATAGCAAGTAAAACTTTTACTTTCTCAACATAAAAATAGCCCTGAATGCTTGATACATTCAGGGCTATCAATATCTCTAATTATGGATTTTGAGAGATTTAATTGGCTCCCGTTCGTAGACAACTTGCGCAACTGGCTGTGTTCAGAAGAAGCAGAAAATTTACATGAAGAATTAACTACGATCGGTTGAATTATCGTTTTTTTAACCTGGCATCTGCTTTGTATTTATATAATTACTTTAAGGCATGTTTAGCTGAATCGCCAGGCATCAGGTTCTCATTAATGCACCTGATGTCAAATAATTGCCCATTTTCATTGTAACGCAGCTGAATGACCCAGCAAAAAACATCCGCCGGCCATTTTCCCTGCGGGAGAAGCTGATTAGGATCAACGCCAAGCGCGCTTAGAAGCGAGGGGATTCTTCCGTGGTGCCAGCAGATTAAAATATGTTTACCGTGCGACCGCGATTGGATTTCTTGAGCTAACTCCGAAAATTCCTTATTTTTGAAACGGGTATCGATTCTGATACCGAGCACTTTGCTAAGCGGCTCAATGGTAAGGCGTGGACGATGGCTTTTCTTGGAATCAGCCGAGGAAAATAAATAATCTATATGCAGAAGCTTTGAATCAATCGTGTAGTTCTGAAAATACTTTACATAAGCCTGGGCTCGCTCCTGACCTTGCGGTGACAGGACATATCCGCTCTCCGGTTTTTCCGCGTGCCGGATAATAAGAATGACCGCATTTTTGAGCGCAGGCGAATTATCCGCGCGGGATTTTTTCCCTTGCGATTCGGCAAAAACCGCCGTAGCCGCTAATGCTACCGATAATACAACAATTGCTGATAAAATCCTGACTTTTTGCATTATAGTATTAAAAAATTAAACTCCCCCTCGAGGACTCGGACCTCGGACAAAGAGATTAACAGTCTCCTGCTCTACCAACTGAGCTAAGGGGGAATAATTTATTTAGTGTTTGCTATTTTAACATCAAATAATCTGGGCTTCAAGTGCTTTTATTTGGACGTTTACCTCAGAAATCTCTTTCTCGATATCCTTGAGCCTGCGGCCATAATCACGCGCCATATCATCATCGCGACGGTAAATCTTCGGATCAGACAGCGCGCGCGCCTTGGCATAACTTTCCAGCTGAAGTTTTTCTTTTTTCTTCTCTAATCTGATTATGCTCTCTCTGATAAAAACATTGTGGCTCTTGCGCTTCTTCTCTTCTTCTCTCTTAGACCTCTCATCTTCCTTAGCTTTAAGCTTATCCTGCTCGAGTTTTTGCTTTTGCGGGTCGATTCTCTGCTTAGGCCTTTCAATTAACATTTCATCTATATCTTTTTTCTCCAAATAATAATCAAAGGCGCCGGGAAATTTCCTGATCCGGCCGTCCTTGACCTCATAAACGATGTTTGCGACTGAACGCACAAAATAAATATCGTGGCTGATAAACACAAGCGTGCCTTCGTAATCTGTAAGCGCCCGCACTAACGCTTCAACCGCATCCACATCCAAATGCGTGGTTGGCTCATCAAGAAGAAGGAAATTCGGCGGATCAATCAACAGTTTGGCCAGAATCAACCGGCTCTTTTCCCCTCCGGATAAAACTTTTACTTTCTTATCCGCGTCATCTCCGGTGAATAGAAATGCTCCGAGTATCGTTCTGATTGTCTCTTCCGACATATAACCGGGGGCGGCTGAATAGGCCTCCTGCAAAACAGTATTTTCCACATTCAACACATCGGTGCGCGTCTGGGAAAAATATCCGATATCCACATTGTGGCCGACAACGCGCGCGCCTGCGCTTATATCGATTACTCCGGCTAGAATTTTCAAGAGGGTGGATTTTCCCGCGCCATTTTCTCCGGCCAGAACCGCTTTTTCGCCTTGAGTTATCTCAAAATCCAATCCTGCATAAACTTTTGTCTCCCCGTAATTTTTAGCCACATTTTCCAAAGAAACAATCTTATGCCCGCTCCTTCGAGTGGAAGGAAACTTAAAATTTCCGATACTCTCGCGCGAGTCATCAGGTAAAATCACGGCTTCTCTCTCTAGTCTTTCCAAAGCAGTGCGTTTTGCCCTTACAGCCGCCGCCTTGTTCGGCTGGGCGTGAAAACGCGAAACAAACTTCTCCAACTGCTCCCTCTTCTTCTCCTGCTCTTTGAATTGTTTCTCCAGATGCGTATGCCTTTCTCTTTTTATCTGCTCGTAGTGCTCGTAATTCCCCTCGACCTTGGCAATCAAACCATTCTCAAGAATCAAGGTATAGTTGGTAACATCGGTAAGAAACGCCCTGTCGTGGGAAATCATAATAAATGTCCCGCGAAAACCTGCTAAATAACCTTTAAGCCAAAGCGCGGCATTTAAATCCAGATAATTTGTAGGCTCATCCAAAAGCAATAAATCATAATGGTAAGTTAAGAGCTTGGCCAATAATGTGCGCATCTGCCAACCGCCGCTCATTTCTTTTACCGGCCGGTTAAAATCCCGCTCTTTAAAACCCAGCCCCATCAGGATTTTCTCGGCCTTATGCTCCAATTCAAAAAATCCCGAAGTTTCCAGTTCGTGCAAAACTTCTCCATAGCGTTTTGAACCGGCGAGATTTTTGTTTTCCAACTCTTCTTTTTCCCGCCTTAACCGCATAATCCGCTCATCACCGCCGGTAAGTTCGGCAAGAACTGTTTGTTCGGACTTAAAATGCGCTTCCTGCGCAAGATAGCCTATACGCGTATTCTTGTTCACCCGGATCTCGCCTGACGACGGCTCGACTTCATCTAAAATAAGCGCAAAAAGCGTGGATTTTCCCGCGCCATTTGGGCCGATTAAACCGATTTTTTCACCCTTATTGATATTTAAAGAGATGCCTTCAAAAAGTATTTTCTGGCCGTAGTTTTTGGAGAGATTGCTTATGGTAATCATGGATTAAATTAGGCGACGAGACTCTAAAGACTTGGAGAGAGTAGTAGAATCGGCGTATTCAAGGTTAGAACCGACCGGCAGGCCCAAACCAATGCGGCTTAACTTTACACCCAGAGGCTTAATCAATTTAGTAAGATAAAGAGCGGTAGTCTCACCCTCGGTATCCGCATCGGTAGCAATGATAATTTCTTTGATATTGTTCTGCCTTATCCGGTTCATCAAGGTATCTATCTTTAAGTCGCTCGGGCCTTTTCCCTCTAACGGAGATATCGAACCCAGCAAAACATGGTAAACTCCGTTAAAGCTGCCGGATTTTTCAATAGCCGTAACATCCGTAGGTTTTTCAACGATGCAAATCACATCTTTCTGTCTACGCTCATTCTGGCAAATTTTGCAAAACTCTTCTTCGCTTAGATTATGGCAAAGGGAGCAGAAACGGACGCTCTCTTTTACCTTAATCAAAGCCTCGGACAGGGTTTTTATTTCGCTCTTGGGAGCGCCGAGAATATAACTGACTACGCGTTCAGCGCTGCGCCGGCCAATCCCGGGAAGCTTGATTAAACTTTCGATTAACTTTTCAATCGATTCAGTATAGTTTGCCATTAACCCTCTTTGATCAGCCGGCCGTGAAAAGCATCCAATACAGTCTGCACAAAATGCCCGCCCTCTTCGGCCTCTTTCGGCTTAGTTTCGACTGAAAGAATAAATCTCATCCTTAATCGGGTATTTAATAAATCGAACAAACTTTGCTCGATGATTTCCTTATTTTCTCTTCCTTCAAGCACCTCTTTATGCAAAGAATGGCTTTTCGGGAAAGAAACCGTGAGATGATTCCCCTCCAAGCTTAACGGCTCTCCTTCGCTTAGGTATGTGGAAACAGACATTTTTATCCGGCTTAATGATTCGATAACGTTTTGCCATACGTTTTTAATATCATCCAAAGTAATATTAACCGTTTCTTCCGGAGGTTCAATCTTCTTTTGCTCCTTATGAATCTCTTTTATGTTTATGGCAGCTTTTTCTTTTAGAGGTTCTTCTTTTAACGGAGGCAAAGGAGGCTGCTTTATCTCCGGGCCTGCTTGCGCCTTTTTATAATTAGCCAGACGGATTAAATTCACTTCCAGCGTTATGCGCAACGAATCAAGCCTGCGCGCCATCTCCAGCGTATTAGCCAGAATATTAAAAGCGTTAAATATCTCGTCCATACCCAAACGCTGGCTTTGCTGCATTAACCTGTCGCAAATTTCCTGAGGCAAATCAATTAATTTCGCATCCCCCTTGGTAACTTTGGCAATCATCAGGTTACGATAATGCTCAATCAGATTGTTTAGAAAAACACTGATATCTTTACCCTCTTCGCTAATTTTATTGAATAAATCCAATACCGCTTTAGGATCCCTATCGATTATTTTGCCGGTTATTTCGAATAACGCGTCCTGTTCGACTAAGCCTAATACTGAAATAACATCTTTCAGGGAAACTTTACCCTTCGAGAATGAAACCAACTGGTCCAAAATCGATTCTCCGTCGCGCAAGCTGCCGTCGCTAGCTTTGGCTATGGCAAACAGAACCTCCCTGTCCACTTCAATCTTTTCATTTTTCACTATTTTCTCAAGCTGGGAGATAATTTCTATAACCGAAATCCTGCGAAAATCCAAGCGCTGGCAGCGCGAAAGGACTGTTGAAGGAATCTTATCCGGATGAGTGGTGGCAAAGATAAATTTGACGAACTCCGGCGGCTCTTCCAAAGTCTTAAGGAGCGCGTTAAAAGCCGCTGTCGAAAGCATATGCACTTCATCGATGATATAAATTTTATATTTTCCGGAGGTAGGCGCGAATTTTACGTTTTCGCGTAAAGAGCGCACGTCTTCTACGCCGGTATTAGATGCGCCGTCTATCTCAATAACGTCCAGGGAACGGCTCTGTGATATCTCAAGGCAGGAACTGCATTTTCCGCAGGGCTCCAAAGTCGGGCCGCTTTTGCAATTAAGCGCCTTAGCCAGAATTCTTGCGGTAGAAGTTTTTCCTATGCCGCGGGGCCCGGCGAATAAATAAGCGTGGGCAAGCCGGTTTTTCTGAATCGCGCTTTTTAAAGTAGTAACGACATTTTTTTGGCCGATAACATCGTCAAAATTACCCGGACGCCATTTTAAAGCAAAAACAGTATATGTCATTGAATAAAATTTATTTTTACCTATTTTTTATCCGCTAAATCGCTCTATTTATTTATTATATCAGAAACCGGGAAGAAAGGTAGGGTAATTTTCCGGAAAAGAGCTTCTAAAATCCGCTTCTGTTAATAGAACTTACGGTCATATCGCCGCTTATACGCACATTATCCGAATCGTCTTTTACGCTTTCACCCTTTGGCTGCTGCGCAACACACCCGCCTAGCAAGAATACCCCCATAATCAGAATAACTGCCCGGCGCACTTAAAATAAAGGGACGATTCTAATTCTATACTTAGAACGTCCCCCCTCCTTTTGTCCGCTCGTTCTATTATATTAGATACTTCACTCGCTACGCGGCTTGTCGCCTCGCAACGGTCGCTCAGTATCCGTAAAATTTCCTTGTCGGAAAATGCTTTGTGTCGGCGCCGAAACACATTGTTTCATTACCTAAGACACTTCACTCGCTATCCGCCTTGTCGGCGGATTACGCTCGTTCAGTGTCCGATGAATTTCGCTTATCGCGAAATTCATCGGTGCGTTTATCGCACCATTCGAA